>DASYYD010000128.1:0-29552 GCA_035934195.1 Allostellaceae bacterium
GGTGACGGTGACCGCGCTCTTCGAAGCCTGGGGCGTCAATTCTTTCGGATGGTTCGCATACGGCCATATCGGCGCGCGCCTTGTGTCGGCCCTGCTGACGACGGCGATTGCTGCCGTCGCGGCGGTCATCGTGTGGGAAGCGATCGACGCGGCCGTCGTCCGGCACCTGGCCCGCCTCGAGGCAGCGGACGACCGTTCCGCCCGTCTGCGCACGCTGCTGCCGATGCTGCGCACGACTTTGTTCGGGCTCATCGTGACGGTTCTCGCACTGACGGTGCTGAGCGAAATCGGCATCAATGTCGCCCCGCTCCTCGCCGGCGCCGGGATCGTCGGCATCGCGGTCGGCTTCGGCTCGCAGAAGCTGGTGCAGGACGTCATCACCGGGCTTTTCCTGCTCGTCGAGAACGCCATCCACGTCGGCGACGCGGTCAATCTCTCGGGCCTCTCCGGAACCATCGAAAAGCTGACGATCCGCACGATCTGGCTGCGCGCCGGCGACGGTTCGGTCAACGTCGTTCCATTCAGCTCGGTGACGACGATCACGAACATGAGCCGCGGCACTGGCAATGCCGCGGTCAGCGTCACCGTCGCCTACAACGAGGATCTCGAACGCGTCACTGCGACGCTCGGCGAGATCGCCGCCGAGCTGCGGCAAGACCCCGCGATCGACGGCATGATCCGGGGCGACATTCAGCTTCTCGGCGTCGACAAGGTCAGCGCCGCCGGCGTCACCGTCATCGGCCAGATCCCGTGCACCCCGAACGGCCGGTGGCCGGTGCAGCGCGAATTCAACCGCCGGCTCAAGGAGCGCTTTCAGGCGCTCGGCATCGAGATGGCGAACCCCGCCTGACCCCTATTCGGCGACCGGCAGGCTCAAGGGCGCGATCTCTTCGGCATTGCGCCCGCGGTAGTCGCGCCGCGGCGCTTCGTCGATCATGCGCGCCTGCGCGAGGGCGAGGCACTCGCCCGCGGCTTTCTGGTCGAGCGTCAGCACATGCCCCTGCGCCACCACTTCGCGGCCGTCGATGAACACGCTCTCCACCGCGCGGTCGGCGGCGTGATAGAGGAACGAGCGCAGCGGGTCGCGCGCCGGCACCATTGACGGCGCAGCGAGATCGACGAGCACGAGGTCGGCCTTCTTCCCCGCCGCGATCCGCCCGAGGTCGTCGCGCCTCAGCGCGCTCGCGCCGCCGACGGTCGCGGCGTGAAAAATATCGGCAGTGCCGAGCGTCGTGATGTCGCGCGCCGCGATGCGCGCCAAGACCGCCGCCTTGCGCATCTCCTCGACCATGTTGTGCGGCGTCGTGTCGGTGCCGATCCCGACGTTCACCCCGGCGCGCAGATAATCCCCCAAATTCTCCATGATCTGGCCGTAGCGGGCGAAGGGCGTCGGGCAATGCGCGACCGAGGCCCCCGAATCCGCAATGATTGCGAGATCCGCCCTGGTCCACCAGCGGATCCAGGAATGCGTATCGAGAAAGAGCGCGTGGCCGAGGATCGCATCGGGCCCGAGGATGCCGATCTCCTGCGCCCACGCAATGGGCGTCTTGCCGTGCCGGCGGATCATCTCCTGCACTTCGACGACGCTCTGCGCCATGTGCACCGTGAAGGGCAGGCCGCGCTCGCGCGCCGCCTCGCGGCTGTCGCGCAGCAGATCGGCAGTGCAGGTGTCGATCTGCATCGGCGAGAGGACGCCCGAGAGCCGGCCGCAGGGGTGTTGCCGGGCGCGCTCGATCAGCGCCAGCGCGGCGTCGAGCCCGGCGCGCCCGCGCGCCTCGTCCCAGGCGTATTCGAGCTCGCGGTCGTTCGCGAGCCGCCAGCGCGCCGAGGCGTAGCCGGGCGCGAGAAAGCCGCGCAGCCCGCTCTTCGCGAAGAGGTCGAGCCAGCCCTCCCAGGGGAATGATATGTCGACGAGCGTCGTCACGCCGGAGAGCAGCAATTCGCAATAGGCGAATTCGGCGCTCGCGGCGCGCGCCTCCTCGTCCGGGGCGCCGAAGGCCTGCGAGCGCTCGTAGAGCCCGGTCATGTGCATGTTGCGCAGCCCGTGTTCCTCGCGCAGCCCGCGGTAAAGCGGCTCGTGCTCGGGATGCGAATGGATGTTGACGAACCCCGGCAGAACGAGCCGGCCCGTGCCGTCGATGACGCGATCCGCGGCCCCCTGGTAATTGCGGCCGACAAAGGCGATTGCATCGTCGGCAAAGGCGAGGTCGATGCCGCGCCGATAGACGTGGCGACGGGCGCCCTCGTCCCAGGCGACGACCCAATCGGCCCCTCTGATCACGCTCGTCGTCATAGTCCCTCCCCGCGCTCGGACCGGCGATGGTATAGGCAAAAGAGAGGCGGCGCGAGGAGGCGAAGATGGCGACGGCCGGCCCACGGAACCTGATCACCGATGTGCGCGGCATCCTCGTCGGCCAGGCCGAGGATATGGGCGCGAAGACGGGCGTCACCGTCGTCCTCGCCGAGCGTGCCTGCGCCGCCTCGGTCGATATCCGCGGCGGCGCCCCGGGAAGCCGCGAGACGGCGCTCCTCGAGGACGGCATGCTGGTCGAGCATGTCGACGCGATTGTGCTGGCTGGCGGCTCGGCCTTCGGGCTCGACGCCGCTTCGGGCGTCATGGAAGGGCTCGCCGCGATGGGTCGCGGTTTTGCGGTCGGCGCGGCGCGGGTGCCGATCGTCCCCGCCGCTATCCTCTTCGACCTCAATTTTCCCGGCCGCCGGCCGTGGGCGGGCGAGCCGCCGCACCGCGCGCTCGGGCGGCAGGCGCTCGCCGCGGCGGGAGCGGATTTCGCGCTCGGCAATGCCGGCGCCGGGCTCGGCGCCAAGGCCGGGCGGCTCAAGGGCGGGATCGGCAGCGCCTCGGTTGAACTGCGCGACGGCGCAACAGTCGGCGCGATCGTCGCGGTCAACAGCTGGGGCGCGGCGGTGCGCCCCGATTGCGGGCGCTTCTGGGCGGCGGACCTCGCGCTGCCGGGCGAGATCCCGCGGCAGCCCGCCCTGCCCGAGGGCGCGTGCGATGCGGAAGACTTCTCCGGCTGCGCCGCGCCGCTCGCCGGCGCCAACACGACGATCGCCGTCGTCGCCACCGACCGCCCGCTCGACAAGGGCCAATGCCGGCGGCTCGCGGTCATGGCGCAGGACGGGCTCGCCCGCGCCATCCGCCCGGCGCACACGCCCTATGACGGCGACACCGTCTTCGCGCTCGCGACCGGCAAGGGCCCGCCGGTCGAGCCGAGCGAGCTATTGCGGCTCGGGCACGCGGCGGCCGAATGCCTCGGCCGCGCGATCATGCGCGCGCTTGCCGCCGCCGAGACGCTCGGCGGCCATCCGAGCTGGCGCGAGCGCTGGGGCGGCGGCTGACCGACCGCTCGCGGCCGCGTCATTGCGAGAAGCGCAGCGACGAAGCAATCCCGCCGAGATTGCTTCGCTTTGCCCGCAATGACACTCTTTGCCCGGGGTCGAAACCTACCCCCGCAGCAATGCCGCCATGATCCGCTCGCGCGACAGCGGCAGGTCGCGGATGCGGGCGCCGAGGGCATGCGCGACGGCGTTGCCGATCGCCGCCGCAGTCGGCCCGCCGCTCGCCTCGCCGACCCCGAGCGGCGGCCGGTCGGCCTTTGGATCGACGAGTTCGACGGCGATTTCCGGCACGTCGCTGAAGCGCAGGACGGGATAGCTCTCCCAGTCGCGCGAGGCGATGCCGGTTTCGTCGAGCCGCACCCCCTCTTTCAGGGCCCAGCTCGCCGCCTGGACAATATTGCCTTCGAGCTGGTTGATGGCGCCGTCGGGGTTGACGACGAGGCCGGCATCAGCGGCGCACCAGATGTTGACGAGGCGCACCTCTTCCTCGACCTCGACCTCGGCGACGACCGCGGCATAGGCGGCCATGTTCTTGTAGCGGGCAAAGGCGATGCCGCGGCCCTTGGCCGTTCCGGCGGGCAGCCCCGGCTGCCACCGGCTCATCCTCGCGGCATGCTCGAGGACGGCGCGCGCCCGCTTGTCGGAAAGGACCGAGAGGCGATAGGCGAGCGGGTCGATGTCGGCGCGCTCGGAGAGTTCATCCATCGCCATCTCGATCGCGTAGACGTTGATCGTCGCGCCGAGCCCGCGCAAGGCCGAGGTGCGCACCGGGGTTTCGGGGACGAGGTGATGCAAGATGCGCTTTTTCGCGAAATCGTAGAGCGGCATGCCGTTGCGCGTGCCGCCGCCGCCGCTCGCCTCCGGTACGTCCACGGGCTGCGGCGGCTCGGCCGCATCGGGCAGCGCCTCGGCGGCGAGCAGGTTGCCGCCGCCGCCCGGCCGGCTCGAATGCCGCCCGCTCCAGATCTCGGTCGTCCAATCGGCCGGGCGGCCCCTATCGTCGAGCGCGGCATGGACGCTGACGACCATCGCCGGGCTCACCGGATCGAAGGCGAACTCGTCCTCGCGCCGCCAGCGCACCCGGACCGTCTGCCCCGGGCGGCTGCGCGCGATGATCGCGGCGTCGGTCGCGGCGTCGTCGGCGCCGTTGTGGCCGTAGCAGCCGGGCCCCTGCACATGGCGAACCGAAATCGCGGCCGGATCGAGCTTCAGCGCGCGGGCGAGCGCGGCGCGCAGCGGATAGACGCCTTGGCAATGCGTCCATACCTGGAGCTTTCCGCCTTCGTAGAGCGCGAGCGCGCAGGAGGGCGCGACCGAAGCATGCGCGACGTGCATCCGCGTGAAGCTCGCCTCGTAGCGGCCGGGGGCGGGCGACGCCGGCTCGGGGTCGCCGATGAGCCGGTCGATCGAGGGCTGCTGCAGCAGCGAGCGCGCCTCTTCCCGCTGCGGGTTGACCCGCTCGACATTCTCCCAGGCGACGTGGGTTGCCGCGACCGCCGCGACAGTCTCGACGACGGTTTCGTCGGCGCCGAGGATGGCGAGGAAATTGCCGTCGCGGACAAGCTCGATCGGACCCTTGGCGGCGCGGCGCAGCCCCGCCTCGTCGATCTTGCCGATCGTCGCGCCGGGGCGCGGCTGGCGCACGACCCGGGCATGCACCATGCCGTCGAACTTCATGTCGTGGACGAAAACGGACTGGCCGAAGAGCTTGGCGCCGAGATCGACGCGCCGCATGTTATGCCCGACGAGGCCGTAGGCGCCGATCTCCTTGAGCGTCGCCCCGCCGGTCGCGTGGCGCGCGAGATCGACCGCGCCGGCGAGCGACCAGTAATCCTCGCCCGTCGGCCTGCCCTGCCGCAATACCGCGCCGTCTTCGATCGACAGTTCTTCGGTCGGTGCGCCGAGTTTTGCCGCCGCCTCGTCGAGAAACAGCGCGCGGACCTCGGCGCAGGCGAGCCGCAAGGCGACGCCGCCATATTGGATCGACTGGCTCCCCGAGGTGTAGCCCTCGTTCGGCGAGAGGTCCGTGTCGCCGGAATGAAGCTCGATGCGATCCGGCGGGATGGAGAGCTCTTCTGCCGCAATCTGCAGCATCGCGGTCAGGATGCCCTGGCCGATCTCGACCTTGCCGGTCGCGACCACGGCGCGGCCCCTCTCGGGAAAGCGCACCCACTGGTCGAGGCGCGGATTGTTGGCGAGCGTCGGCGGCAACGCCGGGGTCGGGGCGGCGCTCATCGGGCGGCTCCTTCGCGCATGGCCTTGGCGGCGCGCGCGACCGCCTTGAGGATGCGGGGGTGGCTGCCGCAGCGGCAGATGTTGTCGTCGAGGGCCGCGGCGATCTGATGCCGCGACGGCGACGGGTTCTTGTCGAGCAGCGCCTTTGCCGAAACGAGGATGCCGGCGAGGCAGTAGCCGCATTGCCCGGCCTGTTCGTCGAGAAAGGCCTGTTGCAGCGGGTGCGGCCGGTCGGGCGTGCCGAGCCCTTCGACCGTGACGACCGCCTTGCCGGCGACCGTGGACAATGCCTTGCCGCAGGATTTCTCCGGCTGGCCGTCGATCAGCACCATGCAGGCGCCGCACTGCTCGGCGCCGCAGCCGAACTTCGTGCCGGCGAGGCCCAGATGGTTGCGCAGCACGTCGAGCAGCGGCGTATCGGGGTCGGCGGTGACGCCGGCCGCGCGACCGTTTACGGTGAAGGAGACGAGTTGCATCGCTGTCCTATCGGATGGGTCGGCGCACTATATCAGAGGCGGGCGCGGCCGAAACGCCTTGCGCGGCGCCCTCGGCAACGACGGGTGGAGATTCCGCGATGAGCAGCATACCGGCCGAAAATTTGCCCAGGCCACTCTCACTCGACGAATTCAAGAAACGGCGCAAGCCGCTGCGCGACGTCAACCGGGAAGCCGCCGGGAGATTGAGCATGCTCGACAGGCTTGCTTGTTGGATCACCGCTCACGTCGGCACCATGGGGTTCTTCTTGGTCGTGCTGTTGTGGTCGGTGATCTGGTTGGGCTGGAACGTACTCGCGCCGAAAAACCAGCAGTTCGATCCGCCGATGGCCTTTGTGTTCTGGTTGTTCATCTCGAATATGATTCAGCTGTTGCTGATGCCGCTGATAATGGTCGGGCAGAATGTCCAAGGGCAGCACTCGGAACTGCGCGCCGCCCACGATCTCGAAATAAACGTCAAAGCCGAAAGAGAAATAGAAGTAATTTTAGAGCATCTCGAATATCAGAACTCGATACTGATCGCGATGGTGAAAAAACTCGGCATCAATTTTGATGATATTTCTTAGGAAATAAACCCGAAACGCGAACGGTAGCGAGCGAAAGCAGCGTGAAGGCTTTTCAGGGCACCGTCTCCTGATTGTCCATTGGGGTGCGGCAGGCTTCTTTGAGCAGCAATTAAGCGCACCGTCACCGTAACCTGAACCCGAAGCCATTGGCCGCGGCGCAAGAGGCGACCGCGGCCGATCAGGCGGCCGCATGCAGGCTCTGCCGTTTGCGATCCTTTGGGGCCTTGGCTGGAAGGGGAAATTTCAGAGTCACCCGCGTGCCCTCTTTCGAGGCACTGACGATTTCCAGTTCGCCGCCATGCGCCTCGATCAATCGTTTGGTGATGCTCAACCCGAGACCCATCCCCTCGTATTCACGGGCGAGGCCGTCGTCGAGCTGGTGGAACGAACCGACCGCCATCGCGACTTGCGCCGGGTTCATGCCGATGCCCCGATCCTCGACGCTCAATCGGCACTGCCCGTCGGCGGCGCGATCGACGCGGACGGTGATCGGTGTTTGCGCCGCACTGTATTTCACGGCATTCGACAACAGGTGACGGAGCATTCGGCCGACGGCCCGCGCATCGACCGAAACCGGCATGCTGTCGGCGGGTGTCGCGATGGACACCTCGCGATCCATCGCCTCGGCGCCTTGGCGAAAAGCCGCCACAGCCGAGCGGACCAAGGCCGACAAATCGTGGACTTCCGTCCGCAGCTGATAGGCGCCCGACTCGAGCTTCGCCATCATCAGCACGTTGTCGACCGATGCATACATGCGCTGACCGGCATCCAGGATACAGCGCGAGAATTCGAGATGTCGGTCGTCCGGCACCCGACCAAATGCCTGGGTCAACAGCTCGGCAAATCCGATGATCCCGTTGAGCGGCGTTTTCAGCTCGTGGCTCATGGTTGCGAGAAACGCCGTCTTGGCGGCGTCCGAGCGCCGCGCTTCGTCGCGCGCCTCGCGCAGTTCCACTTCGATATTTTTGCGCTCGGTAATGTCGTGGCAGGTACCTTGGATGCGATGCGGGTCGCCGGCGTCGCGCCCGAGTTCGGCCCGCAGGCTGATATAGCGGATTTCCCCGCCGGGCAGCTTGATCCGGTGGTCGATGTCGATGACCTGATGGCTGTCGATTTGACGAAACGCTCTGAAGACCTGAAGACGATCGGCGGCGGCGACGCGGCGCAGAAGCGCGCGCACCGAGACTTGCCCGGCCACGCCGGCATAGCCGAACATCCGCGCCGCTTCGGCCGACAGCCGCGCCGTCGCACTGGGCGGCGACCAGATGAAGTTTCCCACCCTGGCAATGCGTTGCGCCTCGGCCAGCCAGCCCTCGCTGAGAATGAAGTTTCTCAGGATTTCGTGGGCGCGCAGCAGATATCGGATGCGATGGGGCAACAGCCCCCAATTGACCGGCTTGCTGATGAAATCGGTGGCGCCGGCGCTGTAAGCCGCAGCGATCGAGGCGAGGTCGTCGAGGCCGGTGGCCATCACGATCGGCGTCGTGCGCCCGTGGGGCAGCGATCTGAGCGCCCGACACGTCTCGAAGCCGTCGATGTCCGGCATCATCACATCGAGCAGCACCAAATCCGGCTTGGCGTCGAGGAACGCGGCGATAGCGGCTTTGCCCTCGGTCGCCTCGATGATGTCGAACTCGCCTTCCAGGCTCTCGCGGCACAATAATCGCTGCATCTCGTCGTCATCGACGACGAGCAGTAATGCCCGGCCGTCTTCAGGCCGCGGTTGTGACATGGACGGACAGAGCGGCGTTGACCGCCGCGTACTCTTCGACCACCGTCGCGACCAGCGCCCGAGACTCGGGAACCAGACCGCTCCGCGCCAGCGTCTCCAAATCGTTGCAGAGCGCTGCGAGCCTTACCGCCCCGACATTGGCGCTGTTTGACTTGAGCGTGTGGCTGGCACGCCCGAGCGCCGCCACGTCGTCGGTCTCGGCACCCTCCTGAAGCTCCTTCAGCAGCCGGGGAGCGTTCTCCAGGTAGAGGTCGATCGTCCGTTTCACGATGTCCGGCCGGCCGGCCCGCTGCAGCTGCCGCAGCGTGGTCAAAGCGGCCTCGTCCAAGACCACGCCCGCCGGCAGCGCCGGCGCCGGCTCGACGGGGGCTTTTTCAATTCCTGTGCCGGCGCCTGGCGAACCTGGCTTGGCGAGAACGATTTCCAGAACGGAACACAGCTGACCGCGCGTGAACGGCTTGCTCAAATATCCGTCCATGCCTTCCCTCAGACACTTCTCGCGGTCGCCGGCGATGGCGTTCGCGGTCAGCGCGACGATCGGCGTCCGCCGGGCGCCATTCGCTTCGCGTTGACGAATTTCCGAAGTCGCTTCGAAGCCGTCCATTTCCGGCATTTGGCAATCCATGAAGATGACGTCGAAGGCGCAGGCGGCGTGCATCGCG
This sequence comes from Allostellaceae bacterium, assembly GCA_035934195.1. Lineage (GTDB taxonomy): Bacteria > Pseudomonadota > Alphaproteobacteria > ATCC43930 > CGMCC-115725 > AP-15. The sequence continues at coordinate 9,050 of DASYYD010000128.1, forward strand.
AGCGCATCGCGACCGTTGCTTGCCGTTTCGACGGTGCAGCCGCAGTTTTCCAACATGTTGACGGCCACTTCGAGATTGACCGGGCTGTCCTCGACCAGCAACACCTGCGTCCCAGCCCAGGGTCCCTCCGGCGCCGACGGCTCGCTTGCTTCGGCGGGAGGCTCGGACATGGCTTCGGTGAGAGCCCGGACGGCATCGAGCAATTCGCTGCGCCGTACCGGCTTTATCAGGCGCCTGGCGAGATAATCGCTGGACGTGTTCAAGTCCTGCCCGAGCGAGGTCAGCATCACGAGCTGCATCGCGGCGAGCGCCGGATCGGTTTTTATCGCCCGCGCCAATTCGAGGCCGTTCATGTCCGGCATGTTCATATCGATCAGCGCGATGGCGAACGGCAGGCCGCGGGCGACCGCCCGCCGCGCCAGATCGATCGCTTCCGCACCGGAGCCGACAGCTTCCGCGTGGACGCCCTCGTTCGTCAGGTGACCCTGCAGGATCTCGCGATTGGTGTTGTTGTCATCGACCACCAGAACGCGCAGATCGCGGGGCAGGCGGCCGGTGTAGCCGACACGCGTCAGCCCGGCCTGCTGCTGCCCGAGGCGGACCGAGAAGCGGAAGACCGAGCCAACCCCCGGCTTGCTGCTGACCGAGACGGACCCACCCATCATCTCGCACAATTCCTTGGCGATGCTGAGGCCCAGGCCGGTGCCGCCATAGCGCCGGCGCATCGATCCGTCGGCTTGCGAGAAGGTGCCGAAGATCCGCTTCTGGTCGTGCGGCGAGATGCCGATCCCGGTATCTCTCACCTCGAACTGGACGAAAGCCGCTTCCGCATTGGCCTCGATCAGCGAGACGGTGACGACGACTTCACCGCGCTCGGTGAATTTGATCGCATTGCCGAGCAGATTGGTGAGGATCTGCCGCAAGCGCCCCGGATCGCCGACCAGCGCCGTCGGCAGGTTCGAATTCAGGAAGCAAGCAAGTTCGAGCCCCTTGCGGGTGGCCATCTCGTTGAACAGATCGATCACGTCCTCGACCAGTTCGCGCAGGTTGAATTCGCGGTTCTCGAGCTCGAGCTTGCCCGCCTCGATCTTCGAGAGATCGAGAATGCCGTTGATGATTGCGAGCAGCGTGTCGGCGGAACGGCGGCCGGTTTCCAGATAGCGCCGCTGCTTGCCGGCAAGGGCGGTTTCCGAGAGCAACTCCATCATGCCGATGATGCCGTTCATCGGCGTGCGAATCTCATGGCTCATATTGGCGAGGAACTGGGACTTGGCGCGATTGGCGTTGGCCAGCTCGCGCGTGCGCTGCTCGACTCTGTCCTCCAGGGTGGTGTTGAGTTCGCGCAAACGTTCTTCGGCTGTCCGCTGCGCCGCGTGCCGCGCCGCGACGGCGCCGGCCATGGCGTTGAAAGCTTCGGCGAGCTGCCCGATCTCGGAATGCGGATCCTTCAGCTGCGCGCGCGCCTCGTAGTTGCCGCGTCGCCACTGATGGGCGGCCTGCAGCAGCGCCTCGATCGGACGGCGAATAAAGGCGCGCCCGACGAACCAGGCGGCAGATGCCGCCAAGAGCAAGCCGGCAAGGATCAGCGCGATCCCGCGCTGTGTCGCGCCGGCGATGGCGGCAAAGGCCGCGTCCTTCGATTCGCCGGCGCTGAGAAAGAAGCCGCCGGGCGGCAACGCCGGCGGCACATAGCCAAAGATGCGAACGACGCCATCGACGCCCTTTGCCTCTTCCCAGCCGGTGGTTTTGGCCGTGAGCACTTTGGCGTGGCCCTTGGCCATGTTCTTGCCGACGAGCTGCTCAGGGTGGGGCAGGCGCGCGATGATGTTGCCCTTGCGGTCGGCGATCAGGATCGATTGCGTCGGCGTCAAACCCCGCTCTTTGAGCTGGTCGATGAGCCAGTCGAGGTCGAGGCCGGCGAACACCACGCCGGTGACCGGCCCGCCGCGTTCGGCCGAAAATCTGAGGCCGAAATGTATCGTTTTCTGGCCCGTCTTGGGATCGACCCAGTAAGTGCCGACCGCGAGGCCGCCGCGCGCCATCGCGCGTTTGAAAAACGCCATGTCGCGGACCGACGCGAGCGAGGTCGCTCTGAGGTCGTCACTGATGCAGGTCACCGTCCCCTGGGCGTCGGCGACACCGATGACGCTGTAGTTGGGCAGGCTCCTGTCCAAGGCAGCGAGCGTGCGGGAGCAGGCGGCGGGATCCATGCGCTCGATCGCGGGAAGCCGGCTCATCGCCACGAGGAACTGGTGAGCGCCCTCCTTCAGCTCACCGATTTCGGCGCCGAACTGCCGCGTGATCTGGATCGTGTGGTTGCGGATCTCGGCTTCGCGGGATTGGCGCAGGGTGTACTCATTATATGCCTGAATGCCGATGGCCGGCGCCACCGCAATCAATACCAGCAGCACCATTCGCGCCGTGAGGCTTCGAAACCATGCGCGGAACCGAGACGGCGGCCGATTGCCGGCGGGCGTCGACCCGGCGGTGCCGTTGCCTGACTGGGTCATGCGAATTCCTCTAACCCCCTCTGCAATACCGGTCGCCGTTGCGTGCCAAGGGCTAAGCGACCGCAGGCGCCAAGGTCCTCTTCCGCCTGGCTCCCATGGTTAAAGTTTAAAGTTAAAGATTTAATAAAATATTGACGGAGCAAGGCTCGATCCGCCGCGGCGCTCAGGCGCCGCCGCTGCCGGCAGCCGCCGCCGGGCGCACCGCCCCCGCCGGGATCGTCGAATGCACAATCCAGCCGGCAAACGCGATCACCGCCGATACCGCGAGGTCCGTGCCGAAACCGCCGACCGCGACGGCTTCCCCACCGATCAAAGATCCCAACGAAATTCCGAGGAACAGGGCAGCGTTGTTCCAAGCCAGCAAGGTCGCCCGACGGGATGGGAAGTCGCCGGCAAGGCCGGCCTGCTGGGCCGGGAAAAACAGCTGCGCCGCGGCGGAAGCGACGGCGAATGCGGGGGCGACGAGCTGTTCCGAGCGCATCGCCAACGGCAGAACGAGAAAACTGACGGCGATGCCGATCAGGCCGGCGCCGATCGCGACCCGGGGGCCGAGACGGTCGGCCAGGCGGCCGCCGAGGAGGTTGCCGCAGACCGCCCCCGCGCCATAGAAGAGGATCACGTCGGCCGTGCGCGCGGCGGTGAACCCGCTGCCGTCGAGCCCGGTTCCGAGATATGTGTACATGCCATAGAGCGCGGTGCTCCAGAGCACCGTCAGGCCGAGCCGCGGCGCCGCGGCGCGGAGACCAGGCGCGGGATTTCCGTCGTTGGCCGCTGCCGGACGCGCTCCCGGCCAGACGCGGCGGTTCACCCATAGCAACGCGATGCTGACAATGCCGAAGATGAGAAAGACTCGCGGCCAACCGAACTCGGCGCCAGCCAAGGCGCCCAATGGCGCACCCAGCGACAACGAAATCAAGAGGCCCGACACCGCGATCGCCAGCCAGGTGGCTCGCTGGCTGGGCGGGGCGCTGTCGCCGATCAGCGCATAGATCGACGGCGTCACGCCGGCCGCCATGCTGCCGGCCACCACCCTGGCGAGCACGAGCGATCCAAGCGTTGCGGCTGTTGCGCTCAACAGATTGGCTATGCCGAACCCGCCCAGACAACAGACCAGGATTCGGTGCCGGCCGATCCTGTCGGCGAGATATCCGAATGCGGGAGCGCTCACCATATAGCTGAACGCGAAACCGGTGACCGACAGCCCGGCCAGTGGCGGCGCGACGTGGTAGCCCCTGGCGATCGCCGGCAACAGCGGCGAGACCACGAAAAGGTCGGTGCCGACGACGAACAGGGTAACCCACGCGGTCGCCAGCGCGGCCGGCATCCGGACCCGTCTCACGCTGGCAACTCCGGCCATCGGCCACCTCGGTCGGGAAGGTCGTCCACGGCACAGCATGCGGCGGAGCGGTGAACAGCCGATTAACAAAGCGATCCGACAAAGAGAGCGAAGAACACGCCTGCCTCCCCGTGCCGCGCCGGCGGGCGAGCCCACGATCGATAATCGCGTTGCATTTACGAGGTATTAAATAATCGCGTCCTACAAAGGCTGCGGTTCCGGGCGGGCGACGCCGGCCCACGACGTGTGCAGCGGAGGAGCAGGGCATGTTGATAGGTGCGTTGGAACGGGCCGTCGAATTCGAGCCTGCCGTTATCGAAGCGGACGGCCCCGATGTCGGCCGGTTCCGCAGCGAAATCGAGGCTATTGCCAGGGAGCATCGGCCGTCCCGCATGCCGTTCTTCGTGCGGCTGGCAAATGCGCCCTCCGAAGTCGTCCGTTCGCCGACGCTGCTGGGCCGGATACATCTGGTCTATCAAGCGGCGATGCACGCGACGCGCGCGGCGGTTTATCATCTGCCGCACCTCGACAGCCCGGGGATGCGCAAACGCAAGCTGACGATATTCATCGACGACGACGGGCTGCCGGGCGGCGACACCCATCACTATCAGCTGACGCGCGCGTTCCGCCGCATGGGTGCCAGGCTCCTCTTCGACGATGAGGAGTTCGGCAATGCCGACGAGCTCGCTCGTCATCTGGATGGCGAGGCGGCAAATTTCGTGCGGCTCGTGCCGGGTCTTTACGCCCGCTCGCTCGGCCCCTGGTGCATCGTCGAAACCCTGTCCGACGATTGGATGCGGGCCCTCGCCGACGCGCTTGCGGTCCATTTCCCTTGGATCGTCGATGAGCCCTATTTCGCCGAGTGCTTTGCCCAGGGTGTCGAGGAGCGCCATGCCGCAGAGTCGCTCGAAGTCACCGAAATGGTGCTGCGCGCGCGTCCGCGGCTCATGCATCAAACGCTTGGCGACGCCGAGACGATGGCGCAGGCCCTGGACGGGGTGTGGCAGCACCTCGAAAGGCTCATCCGCCACCGAGGCTAGACTACACTTCGCGTCGCCGAAGTCCGCCCGACCTCGCATCCGCGGCGAACCCGGGGACCGCCCGCCCTCGATGGGCGAACGGCGGCCGCCTGCCGCATCAAAGAAAGTAGCGTCCCGAATCGATCGCGATCGTCTGTCCGGTCATCGTGTCGGTGCGGCACATGGTGACCACCATGTCGGCACAGTCCTCCTTGTCGGCGGGCCGCTTCAGCAGCGAGGTGGCGGCGGAGCGCTCGATCTGCTCGGGCCGCAGATTGGAGGTTGCGCGCGTGCCCTCCAATAGGCCCGGAGCGACGCAGTTGACGAGCGTCTCGGGGGCCAGGGCGACGGCCATGCACCGCGTCAGATGGATGAGGCCCGCCTTCGACACCGCATAGGCGATCGAGGAGCCCGTCGGCCCCAGCCCGGCCACGGACGCGATGTTGACGATGCGGCCCCTGCCCTGCGCCTTCATGAGCGGCGCCACCGCCTTGGTGAGGCGCATCGGCCCCGTCAGGTTGACGGCCATGATCTTGTCCCACACCTCGATCGTGAGGCTGTCGAGGTCGGCGAACGGGATCGCCTTGTTGTAGGCGGCGTCGTTGACGAGGATGTCGAGACGGCCGAAATGCCCCGTCACCGCGCCGACCACCCGCTCCACCGCCGCGCCGTCGGTGATGTCGCAAGCGAACGCGGCGGCGTTGACCTGATGCCGCGCCGCCAGTTCGCGGACGACGCTCTCCGCCTCCTCGCGGCTCTGCGCGTACATGACGGCGATATGCGCCCCCTCCTTCGCCAGCGCATGGCAGATGCGCCGGCCGAGCCCCCCGTTGCCGCCCGTTACCAGGGCAACTGCGCCGTTGAGGTCCATGAGCGTTCTCCCGCGTTGATGTCGCCCAAGATTGCTTCCTCCCCCCGCTCCCCGCAATCACAAGCTGGAACGGGAGCCCTGTTGCGCCGGCGGGCATGAGACGACATGATGGCTTCGAGCAGCCCCTTTCCTCACTTTCCCCATCGACAAGGGAGTGCGATGATGGCCTACGAAGGCATGATTGCGGAAACCATCTCGATCCGCGGCGACAAGGGTGAGCCGATCTCGGCCTATGCCGCGCGGCCGCTCGGCTCGGGGCCCTTCCCCGGCATGGTGCTCATTCATCACGCGCCCGGCTGGGACGAGTGGTACCGCGAGACGACGCGCAAATTCGCGCATCACGGCTATGCCGCGATCAGCCACAACCTCTACCACCGGGCCGGCGAAGGCCGGGCCGAGGACGTCGCCGCCAAGGTGCGCGCCGAGGGCGGCGTCCCCGACGCGCAGATGCTCGGCGACACCGAGGGGGCGGTGCAATGGCTGCGCGCGCAGCCCTGGCTCAACGGCAAGGTCGGCGTCATCGGCACCTGCTCCGGCGGCCGCCAGACCTTCCTCTTCGCCTGCCATACGAAGAGCATCGACGCCGCCGCCGATCTCTGGGGCGGGCGCGTCGTGATGAGCAAGGAGGAGCTGAACCCGAAGCAGCCGGTGGCGCCGATCGAATACACGAAAAACCTCTCCTGCCCGCTCTTGGGCCTCTTCGGCAACGAGGACCGGGCTCCCACCCCGGAGCAGGTCGATCAGCACGAGGCGGAACTGAAGAAGCACGGCAAGAACTACGAGTTCCACCGCTACGACGGGGCCGGGCACGGCTTTTTCTATTACGACCGGCCGATGTACCGCATCGAGCAGGCGCTCGACGGCTGGCAGAAGGTGTTCGCGTTCTTCAACAAGCACCTCTCGACCAGATGACGCCCTGATGTGCACTTCGATCGTCGAGATCGTCGAGGCGGACGGCGCCGGCAGGGGCGACGACGGGTGGTTCGACCTCACCCACGCGGTCGTCTCCTACGACCACCCGCACCACGCGCTGCTCGAGGAGGCGATCACGATCGACTTCGTGAACCAGGCGCTCGGCCCCGGCGCGCGGGCCGCGGTCGAATTGACGCTGGCATCGGCGAAGGAGCTGCAAGGGGCGCTCGCGCGGGCGATCGCGCAGGCCGAGATCGAGGAAGGCGCGCGCTCGCAATACGCGCCGGCGCGCTGACCTCGCCTCAGCCGGCGAGCCCGCCGGAGAGCAGGCCGCGCACGATGTAGCGCTGCACGAAGAGCGCCAGGACAAGGACCGGCACCGTGACGATCGAGGCGGCGGCGCTCAGCGGCCCCCAATTGATCGACTCGTAGCCGAGGAAGTTGAAGATCGCGACGGTCAGCGGCTGCGTGCGATCGCCCGAAAGCACGACCGACACCAGGAAATTATTCCACGAGAAGATGAAGGCGAGGATCGAGGCGGCGGCGATGCCGGGCGCCGTCAGGGGCACGACAATGCGCCACAGGACGCCGATCACGCCGGCGCCGTCGATCCGGGCGGCGTCCTCGATCTCGCGCGGCAGCGCTTCGATGAAGCCCACCATCATCCACACGACGATCGGCAGCGTCGTCAAGAGATGCGCCGCGATCAGCCCGGTATAGGTGTTGACGAGGTGAAATTTGACGTAGAGCACGAAGAGCGGGATCAGGAAGGCGACGAGCGGCGCCATCCTGACGCCCAGAAACAACAGGCCGAGGCCGGTGCGGCGATGGCGCGCCACCGCGTAGGCGGCGGGAATGCCGAGGCACAGAGCGATCAGCGTCGCGGCGCCGGCGACGATCGCGCTGTTGAGCGTGTAGGCGCCGAAATTGCCGGTCGTCAGGACCTTTTGATAATTCGTCAGGGTCGGCGCGAACGCCCAGACAGGGGGATAGGCGGTATAGGCGACCTCGGTCTTGAGCGAACCCATCAACATCCAGACGAACGGGAACAGGAACGGCACGAGGACGAGAATGCTCGCACAGAGCAGCCCCAGGCGACGCAGCGCGCGCGCCCGGGCGCGCGACAGCCGGACCCTCCCGCGCCTGATCACCACGACACCCGCCGCACGCGCATCAACAGCGAGGTCACGCCGAGCACCAGCGCGAACAGGATGACCGCAATCGAGGAGCCGTAGCCGATCCGGTAATAGAACAGGCCGACGAGAAAATCGTAGACGTTGAGCGTCTCGGAGGCGAAGCCAGGCCCGCCGCGCGTCATCACGTAGACGATGTCGACGACCTTGAGCAGGTCGATGACCCGGAAGACGATCGCGATCACCAGGGTCGGCCGCAGCATCGGCAAGGTGAGATACCGGAAGCGGGCCCAGGGCGAGGCGCCGTCCAGAAGCGCCGCCTCGAACGGCTCCGTCGGCAATGCCGCGAGCCCGGAGAGGCACATTAGCGCGACGAGCGGCGTCCACTCCCAGCTGTCGACCATCACCAGCGCGGGAATGACCGTATTCGGGTCGGAGAGCCACTCGGGGCTCGGGACGCCGACGGCGGCGAGGAGAGCGCGAACGACGCCCATTCCGGGATCGAGCATCATCACCCAGACGAGCGCCATCGCCACCGGCGTCGCGACCATCGGCAACAGCAGCAGCGTGCGCATCAGCCCGCGGCCGGGAAACTCTTGATGCAGCAACAGGGCGATCAGCAGGCCCAATGGTATTTGGATCAACAGGCCGAGAGCGGTGAAATAGAGGGTGTGCAGGACGGCGCCGACGAAACGCGGGTCGCCGGCGAGCGCCTGGTAGTTGGCGAGACCGACCCAGCTCGGCCCGGCGCTGCCTTCGAAGAACCAGTCGTGAAAGCCCATGTAGGCGAGGAAAGCGACCGGAAAGACGACCAGCCCCGCGACGACGACGAGCGCGGGAAGCGGCAGCAGCCACCCGGCGTCGCCGTCGATCCGGCCGCGGCGGGGGCCCCGACCTTTTCTCCGCCCTCTGCTTGCCGGCGTGCTCACGTCATCTTGAGGATCTGGAGCACTTCCTTCTGGGCCTGCTGCGCCGCGGCTCGGGCGTCGCCCCCTTGGATCGCCGAGACGATCGCCTTGCCGATGGCGTCGCGCACCTCGGGGACCGGGACCACCAGCGGGTTGGCCTGGTTGACGGCGGCGCCCGGCAGTTCGCCGACAAAGCCGTCGAGCCAGCCCTTCGGCATCAATTTCTGGAAATCGGCGCCGTTCCAGACGGATTGCCGGGCGACCGGGATTTTCCGCTTCGCCATCTCGCCTTCCATCTCTTTGCCGACAAGCCACTGGATCAGATACCAGGTCGCCTCCTTGTGGCGGGATTTGGCGTTGATGCTGAGCGCCCAGGAGATCAGCGTCGAATGGCGCCCGGCCGGCCCCTTCGGCAGCATCGCGTAACCGACTTTGCCCGCGAGCTTCGATTTCTTCGGGTCTTCGAGGGTCGAGACGAAATTGGACGAGTCGGTCATCATCGCGCTGCGGCCTTGCGCGAAGACGATCGTCGCCTGCGACCACGTCATGCCGGCGATGCCGGGTGGGCCGTAGCGGTTGAGCGTGCCGCCATAGACATCGAGCGCCTTGACGAAGGCAGCGCTGTCGAGCAACGGCCGGCCCTTGTCGTCGAGCCAGCGGCCGCCCTCGGCGAAGAGGAACGGCGCGATCGTGTAGACCGCCTGCAAACCCTCGCCGCGGCTGACGTATCCGGCGACGTCCGCCTTCTTGTCGTGGAGTTTCCCGGCGGCGGCGGCGAATTCCTCGATGGTGGTCGGCACGGCAATGCCGCGCTGCGCGAACCTCTCCTTGTCGTAGTAGAGCAGCTGCGTCTCGGGATAGAGCGGGATGCCGATCAGGGTGCCGTGCACGGTCGCGATCTTCAGCGTATTCGGGAAGAAGTCGCGGATATCGAACTCGGGGTTGGTGAGCGCCGCCGAGCCGACGTATTTGTCGATCGGTTCGTACCAGCCGGCCGCCCGGAAGGCTTCGCCGTCCCACGAGGTGAGGCTCATATACCCGTCGACGGATCGCGGATCCGACCGCAGGTTGAGCGTCAGCTTCTGTCGGAACTGGTCTTCCGGATAGACCTCCCACCGCACCTTGATCCCCGTCAGCTTCTCGAATTCCGAGAGCCGCGACGGGACGAGATCGGTGCTCCAATCATGGGCGTCGAGCAGGAACCGCACGCCGGTGCCGGCGAAGCGCTTCCAGTCGAACGAGGCGGCGCCGGCGGCGAGGCCCGGCGCCGAGACGAGCGCGGCGCCGGCGGCCGCCGATTGGAGAAACCGGCGGCGCGTCGCCGCGGGTCGGCTGCGGTTCGTCATCGATCGTCTCCTTCCTGAGGCGTTGTTTGCATTCCGCTAGTGCTCGGCCAAGAGCGAGCCGAAACCGTCGAGCTTGTCGGCGATGCCGTTCGTGCGCAGCGCCCGCCAGTAGGTCGCGGTGTTGATGGCGACGACGGGCTTATCGAGCCATAGTTCGGCGAGGCCGGCGAGACGCGCCATCGCGAGGTTGGTGCCGACCTGGATGATCGCCTCGACATCGGGGCCGTCGACGGCGAGGATCGCATCGCGCAATTCCTTCTCCCCGACATGGGCGATGAGCACGGGGCTGCCGCATTTGAGGCCGATCAGCCGCACCACCTCGAAGCCGCAATCGGTGAAGAAGCGCCGCACCTCCTCGTCCGCGACCGGCATATAGGGCGTGACGACGCCGATCCGCCTTATCGCGCCATAGCGGCGCAACGCCGCCTGCGCCGCGTCCGAGCCCATCGTCACCTTGACCCCGGCGCGCGCCTCGACGCGTTCACGCAGCTTTTCGCTCCCTTCGAGCCCGCCCCAGAAGGTTTCCGACGACATCCCCATGACGAGGTGGTCGGGCTCGGCCGTCATGACCCGGTCGATCGCCGCCATGATCGTATGGCGGACGGTGTCGATCAGCTTCTCGAAATCAGAATCGCCGCGCAGCGGATCGTTCGGGAGGTGGATGCGGGCGAAGTGGTTGGTGACGCCGCGCGGCCGCATCGCATCGAACTCCGGCTGCACGATCGTGTTGGTGGAGGGCGCGATGACGCCGAACTTCATCCGCCAGCCGAGCGCATCGGTCATTGCCCGAGAACCCCATTTCGCTTGAAACACGGCCGCAAGGCCGAAAAAGTAGCGTGATCGAACGAGATCGCCTATCTATGGTGCGTCATAGTGTTCGCCTTCGACAGCCTGTCCTTTGCCAAGCATCTTCGGGACAACGGGGTTCCGCAAGGGCAGGCGGAGGCACACGCCGAAGCCGCGAGACAGTTCATCATGGCCGAGCTGGTGACCCGCAACGACCTCGACGTCGCGATTGCCGCCTTACGGCACGATCTCGATGCTTTGATCACGTCGGTGCGGCAGGATCTCGAAGTTCTACGCCGCGAGTTCGACAATAAGCTCGATACCTGTCGCTGCGTCTCACGGTGCGGCTCGGCGGGCTGATCGCGGTCGGCGTCGCGATATTGGCCGCGATCATCAAGCTTCAGTCCCGATGATCCGCGCGCGGCATTCGCCGAAGCCGATCGGGGCGCGCCCCGGCATCCGGCAATGGGCGCGGAAGATCACCTCGTCGCCATCTTCGAGAAAAGCGCGGCTCTCGCCAGAGGGGAGCGCGGTCGTGCGGCCGCCGATCTCGCTCAATTCCATCAGGCTGCCCCACCCTTCCGGGGTTTCGCCCGAGATCGTGCCGGTGCCGAAAAGGTCGCCGGCGGCGAGGTTGCAGCCGCCGCTCGCATGGTGCGCCACCATCTGCGCTACCGTCCAATAGAGGTCGAGCGCGTTGCTCTTCGACATGGGGTGCGGCGAGAGGCGCTTCTCCCGCATTCCTTCGGTCAGAAGCAACGCTTGGAGCTCGATCTCGAAAGCGCCTTCGCGCTGGTCATCCTCGTCCCAGAGATGGGAGAGCGGACGCGGGTCGCCCTCGGGGCGCCGCGGCTGCGGCCGGCGATAAGGCGCCAGCGCCTCGACCGTGACGACCCAGGGCGAGACGGTCGAGCCGAAGCTCTTGCCGAGGAAGGGGCCCAAGGGCTGCGATTCCCACTGCTGGATGTCGCGCGCCGACCAGTCGTTGAAGAGGCCGAGGCCGACGACGTGCTCGCCCGCCGCCCCGATAGGGATCGGCTGCCCGAGCTCGTTGCCGGGGCCGACCCACACCGCGATCTCCAATTCGTAGTCGAGCTTTTGCGAGGGGCCGAAGCTCGGCGTCGCCGCGCCCGCCGCGAGGCGCTGGCCGCTCGGCCGGCGGATCCCTACATCGGAGGGCCGCACCGAGGAGGCGCGGCTGTGATAGGCGACCGGGACGTATTTGTAATTCGGGTTGAGCGGGTTATTGGGATCGCGGCGGCGGCCGCCGTTCCGCGCATGGTGGATGCCGGCGAAAAAATCGGTGTAGCTGCCGATCGCCGCCGGCAGGTGCAGCGTGCAATCCCGCGCCTCGGCGAGGAGGCGCGCGGCGATCCCCTCGATCTTCCCGCGCTCGGGGCCCTCGGCGGCAAGAAGGGCCGAGAGGCGCCGGCGCAAAGCGCGGCGCGGTCCCGCCCCCAATTCCATCAGCGCGTTGAGGGTCGGCCCCAAGGCGGCGGCGGCCGCCCTTTCGGCCGCGCCCGAAAATACTCCCGCCTCGAGCCCCGCCCGCAGATCGAAGATTTGCTCGCCGATCGCGACACCGCCGCGCGGCTCTTCGCCCGCTCGGCTGAAGACGCCGAGCGGCAGGTTCTGGATCGGGAACTCAGCATGCCTCTGCGCCGAGGCGACCCAGCTCTGGCGCCCCGGATCGTGGGTTTCGTCGATGCCGCTCATTGGCGCCGCCCTCCTCGCCGTTTGCCGATCATCCTCGCAATGGCGGCAAGCCTCAAGAACCCGTCAAGACCTGCGGGGCAGGGGCGGCACGCACGCTTGCCGCCGGCAGGCGCAGCGCGAGGAGGCCGCACAGAAAGGCCAGCAGCATGAAGGCCCAGACGACGAGGATCATCCACGCCGCGGTGTTCTGCGGCAGTTGGCCGATCAGGTATGTGCCGCAGGCGGCGATCATCATCTGCAGAAACCCCATCAGCCCCGAAGCCGCGCCGGCGATCCGCGGATAGACGCTCAAACCCGCGGCGAGGGCGGGCGGCTGGCTCATGCCGTTGCCGATCGAGGAGAGCGCCATCGGCACGAACATCGACCAGGCAGAGAGCCCGAGCCCCCACGACCACAGCGCCATGACCCCGCCCGAAGCGAGCGACAGAGCGAGGCCGGCGACGAAGAACGCGGCGCTGCCGAAGCGCGTCGTCAGCCGCGCGAGGAGCGCGGCCCCGACCATGTAGGCCCCCATCGGCAAGAGGATCATCAGCCCGTAGGTGCTGAGCGGCGCGTGCAACAGCCGCGTCAACAGATAGGGTGCGCTCGCCGTGAAGGTGAACCAGGAGGCGCTGGTAAAGGCGGTGGCGAGGGTGTAGCCGAGAAAGGCCGGCGAGCGCAGCAGCAGGACGAACGACCCCATCATCGCCGCGACATCGACCGGCGCGCGCGTCAGATGCGTTTCTTCGAGCCGGCACGCGGTCAGGATCAGCCCGGCTGTGCCGATCAGCCCGAGCAGCGCGAAATCGGCACGCCAGCCCGCCCACAGCGCGAGATAGCCGCCGACCGCCGGAGCCACGGATGGCGCCAGCGACATCGTCATCGAGACGATCGCGATGGCGCTCGTCGAGCGCTCGCGGTCGTAGAGGTCGCGGATGATGGCGCGGCCCAGCACCATGCCGGCCGAGCCGCCGACGGCTTGCAGGACGCGCCCGAGGATCAGTATCGGGAGCGATAGGGCGAGCCCGGCGATGGCGGTTCCGAGGAGGTAGAGGACGAGCCCCCAGAGCAGCACCGGGCGGCGCCCGAAGCGGTCGGATATCGGCCCATAGACGAGTTGCCCGACGGCGATGCCGGCGAGGAACAGGGTCAGCACGAGCTGCACGCTGCCCGGCGGGCTGCGAAAGACGCTCGCCAGCAGCGGCAAGGCCGGCACCAGCAAGTGCAGCGAGGCCGGCGCAACGGCGCTGACGACGGCCAGCAGCAGAAGCGGCGCGCGGCGCATCAGCGGGCCGAGCGCAGGGTTGGGAGGGTCATCAGAGGGCGATGCCGGGGTGCTCGATTTTCGAGCATGCATTCTCGGGCCGAACCGCGCCCGCGGCAACTGCCGCCGGAGAGCGCGATTGCGGCGCCGCCCCGCTCTGGGGTAATCCACACCGGTTCCGACCGGAAGCTCGCGGCCGACGACTTGTCGTCGTCGCGGCGCCGGCCGGGACCCGCCCGCGCCGTGGATACCGGCCTTCGCCGGCATGACGCGGGAGGGTCGGCAATGATGAATTTCACGGTGCGAGGACTACAAGGTATGGCAGAGCAGGGGCCGCTTTCCGGCATCACGATCGTCGATCTTTCCCGCATCCTCGCGGGTCCCTATTGCACGTTGCTGCTCGCCGAATTGGGGGCGCGGGTGATCAAGGTCGAGCCGCCGCAGGGCGGCGACGACGCGCGCCAATACGGGCCGTTCAGAGGCGGCAAATCGACCTATTTCCAGTCCGTCAACCGCGGCAAGCAGTCGATCGCGCTCGACCTCAAATCGCCGGCAGGCCGCGACATCTTCGAGCGCCTCCTCGACAAGGCGGACGCGCTCGTCGAGAATTTCCGCCCCGGCACGATGGAAAAATTGGGCTACGGCTGGGAGAGCCTGCACGCCCGCTATCCACGGCTCGTCTATGCCGCGGCCTCGGGTTTCGGGCACACCGGCCCCTATTCGCACTACCCGGCCTACGACATGGTCGTGCAGGGCCTTGGCGGCATCATGAGCATCACCGGCCATCCGGGCATGCCGCTCGCGCGAATCGGCACCTCGGTCGGCGACCTCGCGGGCGGGCTGTTCACCGCGGTCGCGCTCAACGCCGCCCTCGTCCATCGCGAGCGCACCGGCGAGGCGACCAAGGTCGATGTCGCGCTTTTCGACTGCCAATTGGCGCTCCTCGAAAACGCGATCATGCGCTACACCGTGACGGGCGAGATCCCCGGGCCGATGGGCGCGCGCCACCCCTCGATCACCCCTTTCGAGGCGTTCGCCACCCGGGACGGCAATCTCATCATCGCCGCCGGCACTGACGGGCTCTCCGTCAAGCTCAGCCAAGCGCTCGGCCGGCCCGACCTCGCCCGCGACCCGCGCTTTCAGACGAACCGGCTGCGCAACGAAAACCAGGAGGCGCTGCGCGCGGAGATCGACGGCATCCTGAAGCGCGAGGGCACCGAGCATTGGATCGAGGTTCTGGAAGCCGCGGGCGTGCCTTGCGGGCCCGTCAACAATGTGGCGCAGGCCCTCGCGCACCCGCAGGTCGAGGCGCGCAACATGCTGATCTCGGTCGACGACCCGGAAGCCGGAAAGCTGCGGCTCGCCGGCAATCCGATGAAGTTCGCCGGGTTTGCCGATCCGCCGACGCGGCCCCCCGCGCCCGACCTCGACGCCGACCGCGACGAGATTTTGGCCGAGCTCGGGCTGTAGGACCCCCCCTTCTTTGTCGCCCCGGCCCGCGGCTCCGCGCTCCGCGCGGCCCGAGGATAAACTCCAGCCGGGACCCATTTCCGCCTTGGATACCGGCTTTCGCTGGTATGGCGGCTCATCACCTAGGATGTGAATGATCCGCCGTATCATGCTGATTTTGTTGACGGCCGCCCTGGTGCTGACGAGCGGAGGCTACCTTTTCCTCTGGTCGTCGCTGCCGCGCACCGACGGGCGGATTTTTGTGCGTGGCCTCACGGCGCCGGTGCGGATCAGCCGCGATGCGGCGGGCGTGCCGCTGATCGAGGCCGCCAACGACGAGGACGCGGCCTTCGGCCTCGGCTTTGCCCACGCGCAAGACCGGCTCTTCCAGATGGAACTGATGCGCCGCCTCGGCGCCGGACGCCTCGCCGAAATCTTCGGGGTCCAGGCGGCCCCGGTCGACCGGCTGATGCGCGTCCTTGGCCTCTATCGCGCGGCCGCGGCCGAAACGCGCTATCTCTCGCCGGCGCTCGACCGGGCGCTCGACGGCTATGCCGCCGGGGTCAACGCCTATATGGCAACCCATCGCGGTGCGCTGCCGCCGGAATTCGCCCTCTTGCGCTTTCGCCCGCAGCCGTGGCGGCCGGCCGACAGCCTCGTCTGGGGCAAGCTGATCGCCCTAGAACTGGGCGGCGACTGGCGCGGCGAATTGTTGCGCGCGCGGATGGCCCACTCGATTTCACCGGCCGACATGAGAATCCTCTTTCCGCATTACCCGGAGGGCGCGCCGACGACGCTCTCCGGCTTGCAGCGGGTCTACCGGGCCCTGCCGCTCTCCCGGCTCTACGCCGCGCTGCCGGCGGCCGTCGGCCCGACGCACGCCTCGAACAGCTGGGTCGTCGACGGCCGCCACAGCGCGAGCGGCAAGCCGCTCCTCGCCAACGACCCGCACCTGCCCTTCGGGGCGCCCGACATCTGGTATCTCGCGCGGCTCAGAACGCCGCAGCGCGAGATCGCCGGCGCCACCGTCGCCGGGGTCCCCTTCGTCGTCGTCGGCCACAACGACCGGATCGCCTGGGGCTTCACGACGACCGGGGCGGACATCGAGGACCTCTTCGTCGAAAAGCTCGACCCCGCCGACAAGACCCGCTACCTGACCCCGGACGGCAGCGCCCCTTTCGAGACGAGGGCCGAGCGCATCCTGGTGCGCGGCGGCAAGCCGATCGCGTTGACCGTGCGCGCGACCCGGCACGGCCCGGTCATCTCGGACGCGCTGCCGCCGGGCAGCGCCGCGCCCGGTCATGTCCTCTCGCTCGCCGCGACCTTTCTCGGACCGGAAGACAAGAGCGCACAGGCGCTGTGGGGCATCGACCGCGCCCAGGACTGGGCCGGATTTCGCGCCGCGCTCAGAGATTTCGTCGGGCCGCCGCAGAACATCGTCTATGCCGACAGTGGCGGCACGATCGGCTTCATCGTCCCGGGGCTCATCCCGATCCGCCGCGGGAAGCCAAGCGCGCTGCCGGTGCCCGGCTGGACCGGCGCCGATGACTGGACGGGCTTTATCCCGTTCGAGGCGCTGCCGAGCGGGGCCGATCCGCCTTCGGGCCGCTTCATCGCCGCCAACAACCGCATCGTGCCGAAGGGCTACCCCTATTTCATCGGCCGCGGCTGGGATTTGCCGAACCGCGCCGAACGCATCGCCGCGCTCCTCGACAAGGCGCCGATCCAGTCGCCGCGAGCGAGCGCGGCGATCGAAGCCGACACCTATTCGCTGATGGCCGCGCGGCTGGTGCCGCTGATGACGCGGATCACGCCGGCAAACCCGGCCGCGCGCGAAGCGGTCGGCCGCCTCGAACACTGGAATTTCCAGATGGACCGGCAGAAGGTGGCGCCGCTGTTGTTTACCGCATGGCTGCGCGAATTCGCCCGCGCCGTGCTGTTCGGGCGTTTCGGCGATGCGGCCCGCGATTATTGGGGTTTGCGACCGCAGGTGATGGAGGCGGTTCTGACGAAGCATCGGGATTGGTGCAAAGGCGGCTGCGCGGCGCTGCTCGCCGCCGCGCTCGATAGGGCGATCGGCGAATTGCGCGCCCGCTGGGGCCCCGACATGGCGACATGGAATTGGGGGCGGGCGCATATGGCGGTCTTCGTCAACCCGGTCTATCGCCGTGTCCCGCTGTTGCGCGGATGGCTGACGCCGCGGATCGCCACCTCCGGCGGCTACGACACGCTCGACCGCGGCCCGAGCACGATCGAAGACGACCGCGCGCCCTTCGCGCAACGCTTCGGCGCCGGCCTGCGCATCATCACCGATCTCGCCGCACCGCGCGAGGCGCGGATGATGATCGTGCCCGGCCAGTCGGGAAACCCGCTGTCGCGCCATTTCAGCGATCTCCTGCGGCGCTGGCGCGATGTCGCCTGGCTGGAGCCCGGACGAGCCCCCTCCGTCGCCACCCTCACCCTGTTGCCGCAGCCGCATGAGGCCGGACGATGATGGATCTTCCGCGCAGCCTTCCAGTGGGCCTTGGGGACATCGAGCGCGCCGCGGCGGCGATCGGCGGCGCCATCGCCCGCACCCCGATGGTCGCGGCGCCGGCGCTTTCCGAGCTCGCCGGCGCCGAGATCTTCCTCAAGCTCGAGACGCAGCACCGCACCGGCTCGTTCAAGGAGCGCGGCGCGCTCGTCAAGCTCATCGGCCTCGACGCCGCGGCGCGCCGGAAAGGCGTCGTCGCGATGTCGGCCGGCAACCACGCGCAGGGTGTCGCCTACCATGCGGCGCAGCTCGGCATCCCGGCGACGATCGTGATGCCGCAGGGCACCCCTTTCATCAAGATCGACCGCACCGAGGCGTTCGGCGCCAAGGTGGTGCTCGAAGGAACGAGCCTCTCGGCCGCCCGCGCCGCCGCCGACAGGCTCGCCCGCGATGCGGGCCTCGTTCTCGTCCACCCCTATGACGACGCCGCGGTCATCGCCGGGCAGGGAACGATCGGGCTCGAACTCATCGATGATCGCCCCGACCTTGATGTGATCGTCGTGCCGATCGGCGGCGGCGGGCTGATTTCCGGGATCGCGACCGCCGTCAAGGCGCGCGACCCGCGGATCGAGGTGGTGGGCGTGCAATCCGCGCTCTACCCGTCGATGTACCGCCTCATGCGCGGCGAGGATCCGGGCCCGCCTTCCGACGCCCCGACGCTCGCCGAGGGCATCGCGGTCAAGGAACCGGGTAGCCTCACCCGCCGCATCGTCGAGGCGCTCGTCTCCGAGATCCGCCTTGTCGACGAGGCATCGGTCGAGGCCGCCGTCGAGAACTTGATCGAGCGGCAAAAGCTCGTCGTCGAAGGCGCCGGCGCTGTCGGGGTCGCAGCCCTCCTGGCGGCGCCCGAGCGGTTCCGCGGCCGCCGCGTCGCGATCGTCCTCACCGGCGGCAACATCGATTCCCGCCTGCTCGCCTCGGTCTTGATGCGCGGCCTGGTGCGCGAGGGACGCCTCGTGCGGCTGCGCGCCGAATTGCCCGACGTCCCCGGGGCGCTGTCGCGCATCTCCGGCGTCATCGGCGGACACGGCGCCAACATCGTCGAGGTGCATCATCAGCGGCTCTTCCACGACACCTCGGTCAAGCGCGCCGAGCTCGACATCGTCGTCGAAACCCAGAACCGCCGCCACGTCGAGGCACTGATCGCGGCGCTCGTCGCGGCGGGCTTCCCGACGCGCCTCCTTTCCGGCAACGAAGCCGACAGTGAATAACATCGACGATATTCGCTCAAATATAGCTCTGGAATATTTTCTCTAATTTGGCGTTATTCTAAGCAGAGACCTTATGCTCTCTACTTGGAGTAATGATTATGCGGAAACTCTTGATCGCGGCGGTGCTGGGAGGCGTCATGTTCGTCTCGCCGCTCGGCGGGTTCGCCTTAGCCAAGGGACACCCGCATCATGCGACGCCGCACGCCGCGGCCCACACCGCCGCGCATGTCGACCATGACGGGCACACCCACAGGGCGGCGCGCCCGTTCGACGGCGGTGCGCATCCCGATTGGGATCGGCACGCCGAGCGGTGGCACCACCATGGCCGCCTGCCGTTCATCATCTTCGGCGTGCTGTCCGCGATGCTGGCGCGGCAATAAGCGCGACGCCCCGCCATCACGCCCGCCGCGGCGGCATCAGCGGGTCCTCGACCGGCAGGCTCGCCGGCCGCCTCAGTTCTGGTTCAGCGGAAAGCAGGATTGCGCCGTCAGCGTCGGCGTCCAGGGAAACAGCCCCGAGACGACAAAATCGAACGGCATGCTGGCGGAAACGAGATTTCCCGAATTGCTGCCGCAGGCCGCGTTCAAGGTCACGGTGAACACGCTCGAGGCGACGGTGAGGCCGTACATCTGGTTCGCCGCGTAGGTCTGGGTATCGCTTTGGTTGTCGCAGGTCGATGGGTTGACCGAAGCGCAGCGCGCCGCCGCCTCGACCGCCTGCTGCAAGGTCGATTGCGTCCAAAGGAGGCGCGCAAACTCCATCGTGCCGAGCAGCAGCAGCAGGAAAGCCGGCGCGATGATCGCGAATTCGATCGCCGCATTGCCGTCCCGCGCCCTCGCGAGCCGGAATAACTTGCGCCGCCCGCTCACGGGTAGATCCGCGCGTAGGATTGGGCGCTCAGCGTCGTCGGCAAGGTGACCCCGGGGATCGCAGGCCCGATCGCCGAGAACGGCGCCTGCGCACATACCGTCACGTAATGCCCGGCGGTCGAGCTGTCACTGCAAGTCGAGCCGCAAGTCGCCGAGGTAACCCCGCTCGTCGTGTCCGGGCATCCGCACCACTCCGCCGCCGGGATGCTCGATGGCGTCGTCGATTGACACGACGGCGAGGCGGACGAGGACAACGTCGCGGTGACCGACAGCCCGGTAGCGTTCGTCACCGCGCTCTGGATCCCGCTGGGGGTGCCGTTCACGCCGCTCACAGAAGCGTAGAACGCTCCCGCCTGGGCGGCGCTCGATACCTGCATCTGCTCCCACAGGCCGTCCGCCAGATCGATGACCCCGAGCAGCAGCAGCGCGACGGCCGGCGCGATTATCGCGAACTCGATCGCGCTGACGCCGTCCTCGCCCCTCCGCAGGGCGGTCAGCAATCCTGGCCACCGCATCGCCGACAGCTCAATTCGTCGCGAGCAGCGGCGACGACGCCGGATCTCTGACCGGGATGTTGAGCTGCTTGCAATAGGAATGGCTCAAATACGCATTGCCGGTGATGGCCACATTGTATGCCAGCAGTTGCGTGCAGGCTGTCGCC
>DASYYD010000129.1:0-4170 GCA_035934195.1 Allostellaceae bacterium
TTGCGGTGATGACGCGGCAGCAGATTTGGGGAAAGCCGCTCGACCTTGCGCAGGCGACCGCGGATGCCGCCACCTTCGCCCGCCTTTTCACGGTTCTTGAAGACGGCCCGCTCGTTTGGAACGAACTCGTGGCTCTCAGCCGGAACCACTCTTTGCGGGACGGCAGGTCCACGATGCCAATATCGTAGCAACGATGCTGGCGCACGGCGAACGCCGGCTTATGACCTTCGACGAGGCGGATTTTCGCCGCTTCGGCGGACTGGTCGAGATGATCACGCCATAAGCAAAGGCCGCAGGGTTGAGCCCCGGGAAGGCGCGGCGCATGATCGCGCCCGAAGCTTCGCGAGGAGGCCCGGGATGAAGATCGTCGGCATAGAGGATCTGCACTGCGACGCCGGCTGGCGCGTCAATTCCTTCCTCAAGGTCACCACCGACGCGGGCATCGTCGGCTGGGCCGAATACATGGAGGGCTACGGCGCGCAGGGCCTGACGGGCGTCATCAAGAAGCTCGGGGGGCGCCTCATCGGCGAGGACCCGCGCCCCGTCGAGCGTCTCACCGCCTTTCTTTACGCCGCGACGCGGCAGGCGCCGGGCGGGCTCAATCAGCAGGCCATCGCGGCCATCGAGAACGCGCTCGTCGACATCAAGGCGAAGGCCTTGGGCGTCCCGGTCTACGAGCTCTTGGGCGGGCCGGTGCGCGACCGGCTCGAGCTCTACTGGTCGCATTGCGGCACCTACCGCGTGCGCTATGCCGAGCGCATCAGGGAGTGGGCCGGCGTCGAGCCGGTGCGCTCGCTCGCCGACCTCGAACGCTTGGGGGCCGAGGTCAAAAGCCGCGGCTTCAAGGGCCTCAAGACCAACGTCATCCGCTTCGACGGCGAGCGGCCCTATTGCCACGCGCCGGGGTTCAATGCCTCGCCCGGCTATCCCGAACTCAATATCGACAGCCATGTCGTCGAGGCCGCGGTCCTGCAATTGCAGGCGTTGCGGCGCGGCGCCGGCCCGCATGTCGGGCTGCATCTCGACACCAACTTCAACTACAAGACCGAAGGCTACATCCGGCTCGCCCGCGCGCTCGAGCCGATCGACCTCGCCTGGCTCGAAATCGACACCTACGATCCGGCCGCATTGGCGCTGATTCGAGGGTCCGCCCGCGTGCCGATCGCGTCCTGCGAATCGCTCTACGGGCGGCGCCAGTACCGCCCCTATTTCGAGCGGCAATCGGTCGGTGTCGCGATCATCGACGTGGCCTGGAACGGCATCCTCGAATCGGCAAAGATCGCGGCCATGGCCGACGCCTTCGAGATCAATGTCGCGCCGCACAACTTCAACGGCCACCTCGGCTCGCTGATGAGCGCGCATCTGTGCGCCGCCATACCCAATTTCCGCATCATGGAAATCGACATCGACGATGTGCTGTGGAAGGACGAAATCGTCACCCGGCCCCCCGTCATCGACAATGGCGATTTCATCTTGCCGACCGGCCCCGGCTGGGGCGCCGAGGTCAACGAGGAATTCGTGCGCGCGCATCCGCCCAAGGGCGGCTGACGGCGGCAGGGCATCCGAGATTGCTTCGTCGCGCGCCGCGCTCCTCGCAGTGACAATCGTTGCAGGTCATTGCGAGCAAAGCGAAGCAATCCGGGGATCGGCAATAACGAACCGGCAACCCCTTGGGAGGAGCGAGAAAAGATGGCAGTGACCCCCACCGATTTCGACCTGTTGCGCGGCATCCGCGTCGTCGATTTCACGCAGTTCGAGGCCGGCACCTCATGCACCGAGGCGCTCGCCTGGCTCGGCGCCGAAGTCGTCAAGATCGAGAACCCGAAGTCGGGCGACCCCGGCCGGCGGCTGCGCCCCGGCAAGCCCGACGACGACCCCTATTATTTCCACATGTTCAACGTCAACAAGAAGTCGGTGACGCTCAATCTGAAGTCGCCGCGGGGGCTCGAGATCGTCAAGGCGATGCTGAAAAAGGCCGACGTCACGGCCGAGAACATGGCGCCCGGCACGATCGAGCGATTGGGCCTCGGCTATGATGTGGTGCGGGAGTTGAACCCGGGCATCATCTATTGCCAGATCAAGGGCTTCGGCGAAGGCAGCCCCTATGAGAACGGGCTCGCCTTCGACATGATCGCGCAGGCCGCCGGCGGCCCGATCAGCGTCACCGGCGAGCCCGGCCGGCCGCCCTGTAAACCTGGGCCCTCCTTCGGCGACACCGGCACCGGCATGCTGATGGCGGCCACCGTATTGGGCGCGCTCTACAATCGCCAGCTGACCGGCAAGGGAAGACGCCTGCAGGTGGCGATGCAGGACGCGATGGTGCACTACATGCGCACCTGCCTCGCCATGCAGGCGCGCACCGGCCAGGTCGCGCAGCGGCGCGGCGGCAAGAGCGTCGGCGGCAACAATTCGCCTTCGGGGCTCTACCCGTGCAAAGGGGGCGGCCTCAACGACTATGTCTACATCACGACGAGCCGGGCCAATCCGGAGCACTGGACGCGCCTGTTGGGCCTGATCGGCCGCGAGGACCTCGTCGGCGACGAGCGCTATGCGACGATGGACGCGCGCATCGCGCGCTCCGCCGAGGTCGACGAGATCGTCAGCGAGTGGACGCGCCGGCATACCAAGCACGAGGCATGGCGCCTCGTCAGCGGCGTCGGCGTGCCGGCGGGCGCCGTGCTCGACACCGGGGAGATCCAGAACGACCCGAATTTCGAGGCGCGCGGCATCCTGCAGACGATCCATCACCCGACGCACGAGCCCTTCAAGATGCCGTCCTGGCCGGTCAGGGTCGACGGCGCGCCGCCGCGGCTCGAGGCCTCGCCGATGCTCGGCCAGCACAATTCCGAGGTGCTCGGCGAATGGCTCGGCATCGGCGCCGCCGAGATCGACGCATTGCGCCACGACGGCGTCATTTGAGCACCGGCCGCATGCGCTTGAGGCTCTTCGAAAATTACCGCTTCGTGCTGTATGCGCCGTTCTATGCGGCGCATGCGATCGGCGCCTATGAGCAGGAAGGGCTCGATGTCGCGCTGTTGCCGTCGCCCGGGCCGCGGCGGGCCGAGACAGCGGTGATCGAGGGCGCGGCCGAATTCATGTGGGCGGGACCGCTGCGCGTCTTGCAGCATCACGACAATGAGCCCTCCTCGCCCCTCGTCTGCTTTGCAGAGGTCGTCTGCCGCGATCCATTCTCGCTCATCGGCGCAAGGCCCAATCCGCACTTCCGGCCCAACGAACTCGGCGGATTGCGCTTCGCCACGGTCAGCGAAGTGCCGACGCCGTGGCTCTGCCTGCAGCAGGATCTGCGCGAGGCCGGCCTCGATCCGAGCCGGATCGACCGCATTGCCGATCGCAGCATGGCCGAGAACCTCGCGGCATTGCGCGCCGGCAGAATCGACGCCGCGCAGCTCTTCGAGCCATTTGTCGAAGAAGCGATCGCGACGGCGGGTCTGCACCTGTGGCATGCCGCCAGCAGCAGAGGACGGACGAGCTACACGGCCTTCGTCACGACCCGCGAGCGCCTCAGTGAGATGCGCGAGGCGCTCGCCGCCGTGGTGCGGGCAATAGGGCGCGCGCAGCAATGGGTCGCGATGCGCGAGGCGCCGGAGATCGCCGCGGCGGTCGCGTCGTTCTTTCCGACGCTGCCGCGCGCGCGTTTGACCGGGGCAATCGCCCGTTACCAGGGGCAGGGCGTCTGGGGGCGCGACCCGGTTCTGCCCGAGAAAGGCTTCGAGCGACTCGAGCAAGCCTTGCTGGCGGCCGGGTTCATCGGCCGAAACATCGGGTTTGCCGCTTGCGTCGACAACAGTATCGCGCTCGGCCTGACAGCTTGACGATGCTTGCAATAAGACCGCCCGTGACGATTTCGTAACTATTTCACTCTGCGGCCCTTTTTATAATCGATGCGATCCTCTATCTATCGGGGATGCCGGTAATAGAATGCCACCGCCGGCATTGGAGGCACATTCACGGAGGAAAGGGATGGCGAGCATGGACGAGATCGCGCAAGAGCGAAAAAAGCTCTCGGAACGGTTGGCGCGGCTCGATGCCGAGCGCTCGAAGCTGGCGGAGCAGCTGAACGAACTGGAGGTCGCCGAACGCGTGCTGACGCGGTTCGGCAGGCCGGCCGGACAAAGGCGGCGCAGAGGCCGTCCGGCGGCGGCAGCCCCG
>DASYYD010000133.1:0-2202 GCA_035934195.1 Allostellaceae bacterium
CCGTCGATCATGGCGAGGGCTGCTGGCTCTATTCGACCGACGGCCGCAAGTTTCTCGACTTCACCAGCGGCATCGCGGTGACCGGGCTCGGCCATTGCCATCCGCACCTCGTCGAAGCCCTGACGAAGCAGGCGCATACGCTCTGGCACACCTCCAACCTGTTCCGCATCCCGGGGCAGGAGCGGCTCGCCCAGCGCCTCGTCGACAATTCCTTCGCCGACACCGTGTTCTTCGGCAACTCCGGCGCCGAAGCCTGCGAGCTCGCCTTGAAGATCGCCCGCAAATACCAGGCGACGGCCGGCCACCCCGAGCGCTTCCGGGTCATCGGCTGCGAGGGCTCCTTCCACGGCCGCACCTTCGCGACCCTCGCCGCCGCCGGCAACCAGAAGTACCTCGAAGGCTTCGGGCCGGCGATGGAGGGCTTCGACCAGGTCGCCTTCGACAATCTGAACGAGATGCGCGCCACGGTCGGCGAGCACACGGCGGCGATCTTCGTCGAGCCGATCCAGGGCGAGGGCGGTGTGCGCGCCCCCTCGGTCGATTACTTGCGCGGCCTGCGTGAGATCGCCGACGAGTTCGAGCTGCTCCTCGTTTTTGACGAGGTGCAGTGCGGCATGGGGCGCAGCGGCAAGCTCTTCGCCTATGAATGGTCGGGGGTGCAGCCGGACGTGATGGCGATCGCCAAGGCCTTGGGCGGCGGCTTCCCGATCGGCGCGTGCCTCGCGACCGAGCGCGCGGCCGCCGGCATGACCGCCGGCACGCACGGCTCGACCTTCGGCGGCAACCCGCTCGCCGTCGCGGCCGGGAACGCGGTCCTCGATGTGATGCTGAAGCCGGGCTTTCTTGGGCATGTCGAGCGCATGGGGGCGGTCCTCGCGCAGCGCCTCGCCGAACTCGTCGAAGCCTATCCGAAGCTCTTCGCCGAGACGCGCGGCGCCGGGCTCCTGCTCGGCATCCGCTGCGTCGTGCCGGCCGGCGAGTTCGTCACCAAGCTGCGCCAAGCCGGCCTGTTGACCTTGACCGCGGGCGACAACGTGCTGCGCATCCTGCCGCCGCTCATCGTCGAGGAGCGCGAGATCGAGGAGGCGCTCAGCGTCATGCACAAGGTGGCGCGCGAATGGCCCGCGTGAGCCCGGCCCTGGTGGCGGGCAGGGCAGCGGCCGGGCGGCAGACGCCGCCCGCGCCGCCGCGCCACTTCCTCGATCTCGACCAGTTCGACGGCGGCCGGTTGCGCTCGATCCTCGATCTCGGTTTCGCCTACAAGGCGGGGCGCCGCGACCGGCCGCTCGCCGGCAAGACCTTGGCGATGATCTTCGAGAAGCCGTCGACCCGCACCCGCGTCTCCTTCGAGGTGGCGATGCGGCAACTGGGCGGCGACACGCTGATCCTCAACACGGCCGACAGCCAATTGGGGCGCGGCGAGACGATCGCCGACACCGCGCGCGTCTTGTCGCGCTATGTCGACGCCATCATGATCCGCACCAACCAGCCGCAAAAGCTCGAGGATCTCGCGCGGCACGCGAGCGTGCCGGTCATCAACGGTTTGACCGACGCCTCGCACCCCTGCCAGATCATGGCCGATGTGATGACCTTGCAGGAAAAGAAGGGGGCGCTGCCCGGCAAGGTCGTGGCGTGGAGCGGCGACGGCAACAACGTCGCGGCGAGTTGGGTGCACGCGGCCGTGCGCTTCGACTTCACGCTGCGCCTGGCTTGCCCGGCCGAACTGTCGCTGCCGCCGCGGCTCGTCGAGTGGGCGCGCGAGGAGGGCGGCCGGGTCGAGGTCACCACCGAGCCGGCAGAGGCGGTCCGGGGCGCCGACTGCGTCGTCACCGACACCTGGCTCTCGATGGGCGTCGAGGCGAGCGTCAACCGCCACAATCTGCTCGCCCCCTACCGCGTCGACGAGCGGCTGATGGCGCAGGCGAAGCCGGATGCGATCTTCATGCACTGCCTGCCCGTGAAGCGCGGCGAGGAAGTGACGGCGGCGGTCGTCGACGGCCCGCAATCGGTGGTCTGGGACGAGGCCGAGAACCGGCTGCACGTGCAGAAGGGCATCCTCGCCTGGTGCCTCGGCTGAGAGGACGATGCCGGAGGACGATCTCGTTCAGCCGTTTCAGATCGACCGCTTCGCGCTGCGCGGCCGGCTCGTCCGGCTAGGGCCGGCGGTCGATCGCATCCTCAAGCAGCATGAATACCCCGAGC
>DASYYD010000175.1:0-6993 GCA_035934195.1 Allostellaceae bacterium
ATGACGGCGGAGCGGCTCGCGAAGGTGCCCCAGCCATAGGGCGTGCGGTCGGTGTCGCCGGCGACGACCCGGATGTCGCCGGGCGTGATGCCGAGCTCGTCGGCGAGCAGCTGCGCCAAGCTCGTCTTCAAGCCCTGGCCGTGCGGAAAGGCGCCGATCCGCGCCTCGACGAAACCCGACGGGTCCATCGCGAGTTCCACCCGCTCGAAGCCCGGCGTGATCGCCATCTTGCGCGCGGCGAAGGCGGGCGTGCCGTAGCCGGTGCGCTCGGCAAAGACGGAAAAGCCGATGCCGAGATGGCGGCCCGCCTCGCGCGCCTTTTGCTGCCGCGCGCGGAATGCCGCGACATCGGCGATCCGCGCCGCCTCTTCCATCGCCTCGCGGTAGCTGCCTTCGTCGAGCACCAGCCCGGTCGGCGAAGTATGCGGGAAACGGGCGACGAGGTTGCGGCGGCGGATCTCGAGCGGGTCGAGGCCGAGCCGCGCGGCGGCGGTATCCATCAGCCGCTCGAGCGCCGCCGTGATGACCGGCCGCGAGACGCCGCGAAAGGGCGCCATCGTGCAGGTGTTGGTGGAAACCGCGCGCGCCCGCACGCGATATTCGGGCACCAGGTAAGGGCCCGGCAGCTCGGCCAACGCCATCAGCGGCTCGACCCCGGCCGTCACCGGAAAATTCGAGTAGGCGCCGACATTGCACAGGATGTCGGCGTCGAGCGCGAGCAGCCGGCCGGTGGCGTCGAAGGCGCCGCGCAATTCGATCCGCTGGTCGCGCGCGTGAAACGAGGCGATGAGGTTCTCCAGCCGGTCCTCGAGCCAGGCGACGGTCGAGCGGAAATGCCGCGCCGCCCATACCGTAACGACGTGCTCCGGCGACAGCGACATCTTCTGCCCGAAGCCGCCGCCGACATCGGGGGCGACGACGCGCAATTCGGCTTCCGGCATTTGCAGCGCATCGGCAATCGCGGTGCGGAAGAGATGCGGCGCCTGCGTCGAGGCATGAAGGGTGACGCGGCCGGTGGCCGGATCAAAGGCGGCAAGGGCGCCGCGCGCCTCGAGCGGCATCGCCGCCTGGCGATGCGAGCGGAAGGAGAATTCGACGACCGTCGGCGCCGCGGCGAGGGCGGCCGCCGCGCCGGGCGTCGTGAAGCTCGCATCGATGAGGGTGTTATGGCGGGCCGCCTCGTGCACCAGGGGCGCACCCGGCGCGAGCGCGTCCTCGAGGGTGACGACCGCGGTTTCGGCCGCGATCTCGACGTCGACCCGCTCGGCCATATCCTCGGCCGCCGCGGCATTCTCGGCGATGATTGCGGCGACCGGCTCGCCGACATGGGTGACGCGGCCCCGGGCGAGGATCGGCTGTTCGACCGCCACGTAATCGGGCCGGTCGAGGCGCGGGCAGATCGGCCGGACGTCGGCGAGTTCGGCCGCGGTGACGAGCGCGACGCCGGCCGGCGCCTTCAGCCCAAGGATGCGGCCGCGCGCCACCGGGCTGCGCACGAAGCGGATGATCCGCGCGCCGCGCGCCAGATCGGCGACAAAGCTGCCGCGCCCCTGGACGAGCGCGGGGTCCTCGTAGCGCGGCAATCTGCGCCCGACCCAGGTCATCGGGATCGGCAAGGGGCGGGTTTCATGCGAAGCGGGCCACGGTCGATGACGATCAGCACTCAGTCTGGCGCAATCAGCGGCAATTTGGGGAAGTATGTTCGAGAGCCGGCCGGCTCGCCGGTCAGAAGCCGATATCCGGCTACGCCGGCATGTGCATCGATGAAGAAATCCGGCCGCGGCGAGTTCCTCGTGCCTCGCGACGTTCGCGAAGGCCGTAGCGACATCGCAACGTTTCGGCTCCCGCAGGAAGCATACGCTGGTGTGCGGGAGGGGTAATCGTCGTAACGCCTCAGAGCCGTCACACTGCCTCCGGTCTGAAACCGGCCACGCTCCGTGTTCGCAGTTCTGAAATGGCGGAGGGGGCGGGATTCGAACCCGCGAGACGATTCATCACCGTCTACACACTTTCCAGGCGTGCGCCTTCAACCGCTCGGCCACCCCTCCCGGAATGCGGCGGCGAGATTAGCTGCGCGGTCGCGCCCGTGCAACGCGACCGCCCGAGAATGCGCCGCGCGCCGCGGCGCTGGCGCCGGCGGCGGCGGCCTCCTACACTCGCGGCGGCACATTGGGGTGGCATTGGGGATGGTCGCGCGCGTCCGCACCGTCGCATTCCACGGCGTCGAGGTCGTCGAGGTCGAGGTCCAGGCGACGATCGCCTCGGGGCTGCCGGCCTTCGCGCTCGTCGGGCTGCCCGACAAGGCGGTCGCCGAATCGCGCGAGCGGGTGCGCGCCGCGCTCGCCTCGCTCGGGCTCGCGCTGCCGCCGCGGCGCATCACCGTCAACCTCGCGCCGGCCGATGTGGCGAAGGAAGGCAGCCACTTCGACCTGCCGATCGCGCTCGCGCTGCTGGCCGCGATGGAGGTGCTGCCGCCCGACGAGCTGCAAGGCTATACGGCATTGGGCGAGGTGGCGCTCGACGGCTCGCTGACGAGCGTCGCCGGCGTACTGCTGGCGGCGTTGTCGGCCGCCGGGCGCGGCAGCGCCGTCATCTGCCCCGCCGCCTGCGGCGGCGAGGCTGCCTGGGCGGGCGAGGTCGAAATCGTCGCGGCGCCGAGCCTCCTCGCGATCGTCAACCACTTCAAGGGGACGCAGCTATTGCCGCCGCCCGAGCCGCTGCTCGCGCGGTCCGGCGCCCAGCCGCTCGACCTCAAGGACGTGAAGGGCCAGGAAAGCGCCAAGCGGGCGCTCGAGATCGCCGCCGCCGGCGGCCACAACCTGTTGATGATCGGCCCGCCCGGGTCGGGCAAGTCGATGCTGGCGGCGCGGCTGCCGGGCATCCTGCCGCCGCTCGAACCGGCCGAAGCGCTCGAGCTCGGCATGATCCAGTCGGTCGCCGGCGGCTTGCGCGACGGCCGCCTCTCGCGCGAGCGCCCGTTCCGGGACCCGCACCACTCGGCCTCGCTGCCGGCGCTCGTCGGCGGCGGCGTGCGGGCGCGGCCCGGCGAAATCTCGCTGGCGCACCAGGGGGTGCTGTTTCTCGACGAGCTGCCGGAATTCAACGGAATTATGTAGCTGTCTCAACTAGAAACGAGGCGGCGATTGACGGGTTTCAGGCCCATGCTCCGGCAAGAGCGAGGTCAGCGATCTCTCGATTTGCCGTATCAGAGTGAGGATTTCCGGGCTCTCCGTCCGTTCCCGAATTTCAGCGATCAATTTCATCGCTTTCCGCAGCTTGGGCAGCATCTCTTTATCCATCACACGCACCCCTTTTGGGTGCGGGAAGTTCGCCACAGGTACGTCAAAGCATCGTCACGGCGACCGTCAAAAAACCGTCAAAACCGCTTCTTTTTCCGATCCTCCGGCAGCAGCCGCGGAAACGCCTTCCGCAGCGTCGCCCGTCGCGCCGCGCGGATGCGATCGGCCTCCGTCTCGGGCTCCGCGCCGGCGAGCTTGTCGAGAAGCCAAAGAGCGGCGCTGATCAGGGCGTCCGCGATCAATGATGCGATTCGGCTGACGAGGCGTCGCAACATGCCGCTGAAGATAGCGCCGCCGCGGCCGCACTTCACTAATTAACGCGTTGATTTGGCGCGCTTTCACGTCAAGCTTGCGTACGCATCGGCAAACTAGATTTGACGGCCTCGTAAGCCGCTGGTTTTGTTGGCGTCGGCGATCGGCTCATTCCGCTCCCGCCATCTTTCGGGGTTCAGACCCTTTACTGGCGGGGCAACTGCCCCGAGAAGGGGGGTGAACTAGGAATGAGCTTCATCCGCCAACTTGCCGGATCGGAGGCGGCCGTCTATGTGCGGCCCTACCTCCGTTTCCGTCTCGGTAGATGGGAGCGGGTTCGCGACCACTACCGCAAATGGCCGAAGGCGTGACAGCGCCGTAGGCCCGACAAGAAACCAGCGCCACTTCTTCCCTTGCGCCCCTTCGGGGGCGCTTTTTTTGCGCGCGCATCGTGCGTCGAGGGCCGCGCCGCCGTCAAGTGACTCTCAATCGGCTTACAATTGAGAGTCAAAACGGGCTAAGATATCCGCCATGGCGAACCCGCCCATTACAATCAGGCTGCGTCCGGTAGAGATCGCCTATCTCGATGATCTCAGCCGAATCGGCGGTTGGGGTAAGGGCAGAGCCAGCGTCGTACGACGCTTTACCGAGACCGGCATCCGACAAGCGCTCAAAGCCAAGGTGATTGAAAAACGTGATGGCGGCGATTTTGGAGAGACCTTCCCTGAAGATGACGATGACGAGGATTAGCGGACGATCTCCCACAAGATCGAGCGCGCCGGCCCATCAACCGAGCGCACCAGCCTTTTGTTCCGGTAATTCCGCAGGCAAGCGCCGACGCGCTTGACGACGACGCGCAACAGCATCGTGTCGGCGGTCGCGAGCCCGCGCGCCGTCATGAAGCGCAGCGCAATCTCTCGCGATGGCAGCGGCTTCGCGGCCTGCCGAAGGGTGTTGAGCACCGTGCGGGACATCTCGCCCCGGAACGCGTGGTTGCGCGCCGGGAGCGGCTTCGGCCGGATCTCGTCAAGGTCGATATCGGGCGCAAAGAGGCGGATCGTCGCATCAAGGCTGTCGAGATCGATGATCAGTCGGCGAAGCTCCATTTGCGTCGCCTCGATCCGGCCGGCGAGCTCGGCCCGCTTCGCGATCAATCCCGACAGGACGTGCTCATGCTTCGATGGGGTGCTCATGCCGCGCTCCGCTGCCAATAGCCGCGCCAGATTTCGGATTTCGGGTGGCGAAGGGCCGCGCCCGTCATGCGGCGCCAGTGCGTTCCGTTCGGCTCGCGGCGGCGATCCTCGCGCCACGCCATTTCGTTCGCGTACTGGTACAGATACCGGCCGCTGATCCGATGATGGACGCCGTATTCGGCCCGGCGGAGCCGCGAGAAGAACGACTCGGCTTGGTTCGTACAGGCGCCATCGTCAGCCTTGAATTCGCGGCTATGGTTGACGCGGCGCATGTCGTAGGAGGCGTGGAGCACGTCCCACCCGCCCGCCTCGTCGGCGTGGACTATCGCGCCCGACGCGACGTGCCGGCGGATCAGTGCCGCCGCCGCACCCTCGCGCGGCACGATGAAGGGCAGGGTCCGTCCGCCGCGCTCGCGGATCGCCACAACGACCTGCCGCTTGCCGCTCCGTTCCTCGGCGAGGCGACGGTCGATGCGGTCCTCTTTCTTGTTCTCCGGCTTGACGTGGCCGCCGGCATAGAGGCCGTCGATCTCGACCGTACCGGAAAGCTCAGGCTGTTCGGGATCGTGAACCTCGGCGCCGATCGCCTCGCGCAGCTTGTGCGCCAGGACAAAGGCGGTCTTGTACTGGCAGTCGAGATCCCGGCTCAGTTGCAGCGCCGAATGCCCCTTGGCGCCATTGACGAAGATCGCGATAGCGAGGAGGTAGTCCCGTATCGGCCGCTTGCGATCGGCGAAGATCGTCCGCGCCGTGACCGAGAACTGATACCGGCAGCCGGCGCATTTCCAGGTCTTGCGGCTGGCGATGGCGTAAACCTTGAGGCAGCCGCAGGCCGGGCAGTACGGCTCGCCGTTGTTGTCGGCCCAGCGGATCGCGATGAACTTCGCATGGGTCTCCTCATCCGACATGCGCGCGACGGCGCTCAGAGAGAGCGTCCGGGCGGCTGCGGAGAGGAGGAAGTGCTGCGACATAGCCATAACAGATGAGTAACATCATCGAATATGGCTATTGATGCCTCCCTTGTCAACACCACATATCATCGGTTATGATGATTTTTCTCGCCGGAAGCGATGACGCGCGATGAAGACGACAGCCGACTGGGAAGCTCAGGCAAAGGGGATCATCCGGGGCGAGTTGAAGCGCCGGAACCTCAGCTATGCCGACCTAGCGGACAAGCTAGCGGCGATTGGCGTCCGCGAGACGCCGCAGAACATTCAGAACAAGATCGCGCGTGGCGGCTTCAAAACCGTGTTTTTTCTCCAGGTCATGGACGCGATTGGGGTCAAGAGCCTACAGCTCGATAGCGGAGATTGACGGGCATCGGGTAAATTAGCCCGCATATCGCGCCTGCCCGTTGGGCGCGGCACCATATCTTGACTTTCAAGGAACGTTATGGCAACCATGCGCGCGACCAAGAGAAAGGCCGCGGGATGAGAGCCGCGGCCTTGATCTTAACCCGCGGCGAACTGGAGCCGGCGCGGGAACAGTAGGTTGCGTCTCGGCTTATGCCAGGATTTCCAACTGCGGTCAAGCGGCTCCTTCACGATGAAGGAACCCGCCATCATGGCGCTCTACAAATACAGCACCTATCTCGGGCAGGCCGACGATGCGGTTTTTGATTCGAGCCACAAGCCAGGAGAAACACCGCCGCGTTCCGGGATATACCGGTGCATGGGCTGCGGTCGCGAGGCCGTCGCAGAGGAAAACAAGGAGTTGCCGCCGCAAAATCACCACCAGCACGGTCCCTCTCAAGGCACTATTCGCTGGCGATTGATTGTGTATGCGGACCATCGTCCGAAATAGGCCCATGCACTAACCGAAGGGGTGCATCTTCAGGAGGCGATCCCCAGAGGAGCGGAGCGATAGCGCTCACTCCTCTGGCGACCGCCAATAACCGCGAGGCCTCGAATCGCGTCTGCATGAACGCGACAACCTCCTTAACCTCGGGATCGACGATCAGCTCCATTTTCAGCGGACTCCTCAGTTGAGACAGCTACATAATTCCGGAATTCAATCGCGGCGCCCTCGAGGCATTGCGCCAGCCGCTCGAGACCGGCCGGGTCAGCGTCGCGCGCGCCAACAGCCATGTCACCTACCCGGCGCGCTTCCAGCTCGTCGCGGCGATGAACCCGTGCCGCTGCGGCCGCCTCGCCGAACTGGCCTGCGGCCGCGCGCCGCGCTGCGCCGAGGAGTACCAGTCGCGCCTCTCGGGCCCGCTGCTCGACCGCATCGACTTGCAGATCGAAGTG
>DASYYD010000231.1:0-5016 GCA_035934195.1 Allostellaceae bacterium
CGCTCTTCCGGCGACGGCCGAGGCTCGGACCGGCGGCCTCGTCGTCGGCGCCGTGGTCGGCGGGATCGTTGGTTCCGTCTACGTCGCCGGCGTCAACGCGACCGCGGCGGCGATCGGCAGCGCCACCGCGACGACCGTCGGCGCGATCGGCGCGGCGACGCCGGTCATCGCCTCCGGCGTCGCCGGCGCGGTCGTCGGCGCCAGCGCCCCCGTCATCCTCGGGGTCGTGGTCGGCGGCGCGATCGGCTATCTGTTGTTCTGAGCCATGCGCCAGCTGATCTGTGCCGCCGTGCTCGCGTTGGCCCTCGCCGCCCCGGTCGCCGCGGATGCGCAAGTGAAGACCGTGCCGCAACAGCCTCAGTCGGGCGAAATTCTCGGACTGACGAAAGAGCAAGTGTTCGTCGTCGGGGCCGGCGTCGTCGTCGGCGCCCTCGCGCTGCACCTTCTCGTCGGCGCCGACTTCACCTATTTCGCCGGCGCGGTCGCCGGCGGGCTCGCCGCCGGCTGGTGGTACGAGCACGGCGGCAAGTCCGAGCTGCCGCCGCCGATCAAACGGTTCGGCATCGCGCCGACGCGCCCTGCGCGGTAAGACGAGCCGGCGTCCGGCCGGTTCACATCTGCATGCCGCCCATCGGGGCGGGGGGCCGCGGCGGCTCGGCGTTCAGCACGTGGACTTGGCTGGAGAGCGCTGCCATCTGGTCCCAACCCGGGCCCCAGGCCGGGATCCAGCGAAAGCGCAAATACCCCGAACGGTCGATCAGGAATTCCATGTGCGGCGGCACCGGCGGGACGCCCTCGAGCGACGGCTTGCGGCGGAAGAGGCTGTAGGCGGCGACCACGTCGGGCCCCGCCTCGGCGATCCGCAGATGCCGCAGGCCGATTTGCTTGGCGCTCTCGCCCTCGGGATTTTTCGCCATCGGAACGGCGATGATCCGCACGCCCCGCTTCTCGAGTTGCGGGGCGGCGTCGTCGAGCGCGTGCAGTCGCGAAAGGGAGCCGGGGTCGCTGAACAGCACGAGCAGCACGATGTGCTTATCGCGCTCGTCGGCGAGCGTCTGCTGCGCGCCGTGCCTGAACTGGAAGGCGAAGTTGGGCGCGACCACGTCGTGGTAGCCGCCGGCGGCGGGGCCCATCGTGTTCGACTGCTCGGCCTCGGCCTGGGCGCGCAGATAGGCGAGCAGGTCCCACCGCTGGGTCGGGCGCAGGACGCTCCTGAAAGCGGGCATCGGGGTGCCGGCGATGCCGTGGCCGATCCACCAGTAGAGCGTCCCCTCGCCGTGATGGAACAAATGCTCCTCGGTCAGGTTGGCCGGCTTGATCTGCAGCGAGGCGGCGAGCGGCCCGTCGCCGTAGCCGTAAGGGCCGTGGCACGTCACGCAATTCTGCGCGAAGAGCGGCTCGCCTTGCGCAATCGGCAGGCTGCCGTATTTGACCGGCGAGTATTTGTAGGTCGTCGGATAGGCGCCGACGATGAAGGGCCGCGCCGCGACATAGAAGGCGGCGAAGCCAGCGAGGACGGCAACGCCGGCGGTCCGCCAGCGCCGCAGCGCCAGCATCGCGGCGGCGGCGGCGGCGGCAATGACCCCGACCGCGGCGGCGCCGTAGCAGGCGATGTAGGCGCCGCGCGTCCACATGAAGTCCATGTTGCCCATGGGATCGAAGGTGTAGGGGAAAGGCCAGGTCGGCTCGTCGTGCATCCCCGGCTTCAAATGCACGAGCGCCCCGAGGACGAGCAGCAGCGCGGCGGCGACCAGCGTCTCGCAAGCCGCGCTGCAGCACAGGTGATGACAGGCATGCGAGCCGTCCGCTTCACCCTCGGAAGCCCCGGCGAGCCGCGGCGTCAGGCGCAGCCGGTTGACCGCCGCGAGGCTCAGCATGGCGAGGAAGAGGGCGACCTTCAGGATCAGCAGCAGGCCGTAGGTCGTGCCGAAGAGCCCCGGAAGGCCGCCGAGCAGATACCAGGAATTGACGAGGCCGGTAGCCACCAGCGTTCCGACGGTGGCGATGCCCAGGGTCGAGAAGCGCACGGTGGCCTGCTGCGCGATCGCCAGCCAGTTGCCGGCTGCCCTGGTGCGGGCGCGGCGCAGCACGAAGACCAGCGGCGCGAGGGCGCCGAGCCAGCCGCCGGCGGCAAGCAGGTGCAGGATATCCGCCGTCAGATGCTTCAAATGGGCGCTGCCGGTGTCGTCGTTGCCGTGCCCGGCAAAACCCATCGAGCCGAGGACGAGGCCGGCGAGAACGCCGCCGACAATGGCGAATACGAGCCAGCTCGACGGTTTCCGGGTGATCCGGCGCAACGCGATGAAGACCGCCAGCAGCAGCGCGGCGGCGAACCGTATCGTCCACAGTCGGCCGAAATCGGTTTGCCCCAAGACCGTCGCGAAGAGCTTCGGCGAAAACGCGGCGCCGAGCGGTGTCCCGGCCATTCCGGCGGTGGTGACCCAGAGCCACAAAAAGCCGGTGACGAGCGCCGCCGCAATGCTTGCCTCGGCGAGCACCGACAAGAAGCGGTCGAAGCGCTCGCGTTCGCCGGCGGCGGCCCCGGCGTCACGGAAGGCCGGCCGCGCGACCAAGAAAAGAAAGGCAAAACATCCGAACAGCGAAACGATCGAGATGTAGTGCGCTCCGCGAACCGCGTCCCCAAAGATGCTGGTCAACATATGAGCTCGTCCTGTGCCAAGAAAATAATGCCTAGGGGGCCACTGTGAACGTGAACTTGCCTTCGGTCGTGTGGGTGTCGACCGACAGCACGCGCCAGATGACCTTGTAGTCTCCCGGGGGCAGCGTATTGAGGGAGATTTCGAGTTCGGCGGGGTTCTTCGGGTCGACCGTCTTGTTGCCCTTGTCGACCTGTTTGCCGTTGGCGTCGACGACCTGAACGGTGCTGAAGGCCGGTTCGAGGTTCTGGGTATAAAACAACTGCACAGCGGGCGGCGAGCCGTGCACCGTGCTGCCGACCGAGGGCGAGGCATGGTCGAGAAAGGCGTGTGCCTGCGCCCTTGGCGCGGCCAGGGCGAGGAGTGCGAGAGCGAGGAAGAGCCGGATCATTTGAACCACTCCGCGATCGGCTTGCCGAGGCTGTTCGGGAAGCTGTCGTCGAGATAGACGTGGAATTGAATGACGCCGCCGACGCCTTTGCCGGATTGGCCGTTGATCGGCACGATCATCTCGGCGCCGATCTGGAAATACGAGCCGGCCCAGATGATTCCGGGCTGCACGGTGCCGATCGTCGGGCCGCCGCCCCGGTCGATCGGCGTCGCGGCGGCGAACTCGACGAGCGGGATCATCCGCTGGAAAGGAAACCTGATGCCGAAATCTTTGACCTGCGATTCGAGGTAGCTGATCGGGTATTCGAGGGCGAAGCCGTAGTTGAAATTGTTGGGATTGGGCGCGCCGGCGCTCTCCGTTTTGGCCGGAAAATCGAAGCCGATATTGCCGGTGATCGCGAAGGGCTTGAGGTATTTGACGGAATCCGGCAGGTCGCCGAAGCCCTTGCCCCAGTCGAAGGTCGGCGTCAGCGTCGTGAAATCGGAGGCGCCCAGCGCCTGGACGCGCCCGGTATGGGCCCATTCGACGTTGAGCCCGGCGAGCGCCATCGCCTCGTGATCGCCGTTGATGAAGAGCTGGTACTGCGCCCCGGTACTGAGATCGCCCCAGCCGGTGACCGCCGGCGCGCCCTTCGGCTGCAGATAGGTCCAGCCGCGCCCGAAGGTCAGGCCGAAATCGGGCGTGATGCGCTTCGCCAGGTCGAAGTCGAGATCGTATTCCTGCGAGCCGTCCGGGCCGAGCGGCGGGCGGGTGAAGGTCGGCAGCGAGGCTTCGTCGGCGACGAACGGATCGTCGGTGAGGATTGTCGCCGGGAAGAACCTGGCGCCGGCAAAGCCGTGCGCCAGCGCCTTGCCGCCGGGCAGGAGCGCAACCGCCGCTCCGGCGGCGAAACTCAAACGACGACAGACCCCGGCAGCCCAGCTTACCGCCGGCTGGACGTTTAAGACGGTTTTATTGCGCTTTGGAGACATCTTTCCCTTACCCCGAAATATTCAGGCGCATCGCCTCGGCGGCGAATCGCCGCGGGCGACGGCGGATACCGACGACGATCGCGCCATGAAGAGCGAGCGCCGGTCCGCCTTGGCCGCCGCGTCGAGATCAGGCGACCAAAGGAGCCGCGGGCCCCTTGATCAGACGCGCGCCGGGGGAGCTCTCGGGAAGGGACGGGAGAAGGAGCCGGCCGAGGGGAGCAGTCCCGCCCAGTCGGCCAATGAATGGTGCAGGCGTGCGAAGACCGGCACCGGCGGCGCCGGCGGACCGGAACTGCCGAGCGGCGCCAGATAGAGGAATGATTGGAAGATCGGGCAGGCCTGGTCGCGACCCGGCGCCGCGGGCTGCGAGGACTGCGCGTCGGCCGTCCGGGTCGCAGCCCCGGCGTTGCGGTGCTGCCCGCCGCCCGTTACCGCGAGGTCGAGACCGGGGCAGCGCTCGCCGGCCAACAGCGCGATCGGATCATGGCCGATCGGGACGACGATCTGGCAAAAAACGGCAAAGAGCGCGGCCCACAACCCGACGCGCCCGAACCGGACGCCGCGGGCCGGCCGGCATTCCCGACGGGCAGGACAGCCGCCAGCTCGCCTGCCGATTTGCCTGTACCCGAGCGTCATGTCCCCATTTGCGCGGCGCGCGGCCGAACCGCTCGCAGCAAACTCCCGCCGATGAGCCGAAGGAGTGAAACGGTGCCAGCATCCAACGTCCGGTGCAAGCAATATCGCTGCCCGTTGCGATTTGGCATAATAGAGCGAGCTGGCATTAAATGCGGCGCCGCCGGGCGCGAGGCGCTCTGCCGGCGGGGAGGCGCACGAGGATGGGCGTCGTTTCGTGGCTCAGCGACCAGCCGTTCTGGGTGACCGCTGTCGTCTTGATCGGCGGGTCGGTCAGTTTCGGGGTTCTCGGGCGGGCGGCGGCCGGGCTCTATGTCGGCGAGCGGGAGCTCAGCCTCAACAACATCGTCGGCGGCTTCAAATA
>DASYYD010000237.1:0-3510 GCA_035934195.1 Allostellaceae bacterium
CGGGGCGGACGGTCGTCAGCACGCCGGCCATCGCCGTGATTCGCGGCGGCCCGGCCCCCGAGCGCCGGGGAGCCGCGATCCGGCGGCTGCGGCGCCGCGACAAAATACGCGCCCTTCTGCTATGCTGCGACTTCGCTAGTATGGAGCGCTCGCAGTTTGCCGTCGCCGCAACGACAATGAGAGAGGGATGAACGCGATCGCCGCCGACCCGCACAGCGCCGCCCCGGACGGCAGGGAACTGCTCGGGCGCGCGCGCGCGCTGGGCCCGGCTCTCGCGGCGGCGGCCGAGGAGATCGAGCGGCGCCGCGAGCTGCCCGAGCCGATCGTCGCCGCGCTCGCCGAGGCGGGGCTCTTTCATCTGCTCCTGCCCCGCTCTCTCGGCGGCGCCGAATTGCCGCCGGACGAGTATGTCCCGGTCGTCGAGGAAATCGCCAAGCACGATGCGAGCGCCGCCTGGTGCGTCGGCCAGGCGACCGGGTGCACGATCAGCGCGGCCTATCTCGACCCCGAGATCGCCCACGAAATCTTCAGCCCGCCGCGCGGCATCGTCGCCTGGGGCCCACCCTCCGGCGCCAAGGCGCTCATCGTCAAGGGCGGCTTCCGGTTGACCGGCAGCTGGAGCTTCGCCAGCGGCAGCCACCATGCGAGCTGGCTCGGCGCGCATGTCGCGATCTTCGAGGAGGACGGCGCCCCGCGCCTGCGCGCGGACGGGTCGCCGGTCATCCGCACCCTGCTCTTCCG
This sequence comes from Allostellaceae bacterium, assembly GCA_035934195.1. GTDB lineage: Bacteria > Pseudomonadota > Alphaproteobacteria > ATCC43930 > CGMCC-115725 > AP-15. Next base: position 742 of record DASYYD010000237.1, read on the forward strand.
CAAGGAGCAGGCGCGATTCACCGACATCTGGCACGTGATCGGGCTGCGCGGCACGGGCAGCGACACCTATGCGGTCGAGGATCTGTTCGTGCCCGAAGCCTTCACCATTCTGCGCGACGGCGAGACCCCGCCGCGCGAGCCGGGCGTCCTCTACCGGTTCAACAGCTCCAACGTCTATTCCGCCGCCTTTGCCGGGGTCGCGCTCGGCATCGCGCGCAGCGCGCTCGACGCCTTCATCGAATTGGCGCGCGACAAGATCCCGCGCGGCGCCAAGCGCACGCTGCGCGACAACAACGTCGTCCAGTCGCAGGTCGCGCAGTGCGAGGCGCGGCTGTCGGCGGCGCGCGTCTATCTGTTGAACGCGCTCGCGGCGATCTGGAGCGCGGTCGAAGGGCGCGGCCGGCTCAGCCTCGAGGACAACGCGGCGATCCGGCTCGCCTCGACCTGGGCGATCCACCAGGCGCGCGACGCGGTCGCAACGATCTATCACGCCGCCGGCGCGACGGCGATCTTCGAGGATAATCCGTTCGAGCGGCGGTTTCGCGACGTCCACACCGTGGCGCAGCAGTATCAGGGCCGGCAGGCGCATTTCGAAAGCGTCGGGCAGGTGCTGCTCGGCCTGCCGCCCGAGAGTACGATGTTTACCTTTTGAACCGGTATTCCGTGCCGCCGATCTCGCCTCACATGCCGCTTCCCGCCCCGGATCCCGCCGCCGCGGGCGAGGCGCATCAGCGCTGGACGCTCGCCGACATCCCGTGGACCGCGATCGACCACGACGCGATGCGCGACAACGAGGCGATGTTCTATCTCGTCGCGACGGCCTCCTTCATGGAGGCGACGACCGACCTCTATACGCAGAACCTGATCGACCATTTCCGCGGCGACGAGGAAGTCACCACCTGGCTCGCCGATCATTGGCTGCCGGAGGAACTGCAGCACGGCCGCGCGCTGCGCCGCTATGTCGAGACGGCCTGGCCGGATTTCGCCTGGGAGGAGCGCTATCGCCCGTTCGTCGACGAGTTCCAGACCTATTGCAAGCGCGAGCTCTTGGAGCCGGCGCGCGGGCTCGAGATGGCCTCGCGCTGCGTCGTCGAGATGGGGACCGCGAGCTACTACACGACCTTGTCGCGGGCGAGCCCGGACCGGGTCCTGGCGCTCTTGGCGCGGCGCATCGCCGAGGACGAGGTGCGGCACTACAAACACTTCTACCGCTATTTCCGGAAATACCGCGAGGCCGACCGGGTGCCGCGCCGCGCCGTCGCCCCGGCCCTGTGGCGCCGCCTCAGGATGACGGACGGCCAGGACAGCTTCGTCGTCCTGAAGCACGTCTATGCCGCGCGCCACTCGAATGCCGCGTTCGACACCGCGGTATACCGCGGTCTGCGCCGGCAATGCCGCCAGCTGATCGGGCGGCATTTCCCGCATGCGATGAGCGTCAGGATGCTGTTGAAGCCGCTCGGCCTCGGGGCCCGGGCGCAGCGCATCGCCGTGCCGGTCCTCGAGACGCTCGCCCGGCGGCTGGTGCCGTAAGCTGGTGCCGTAAGCCGGCGCCGGCGCTATTTCGCGGGGATGTGCTCGCGGCACCAGTCGATCGTCGCGTCCATCACCTGCCGGAAGGCTTCGCCCTCGTACACCTCGTAGTGCCCGAAGCCCTTCAGGACGACGAGCTTCTTCGGCTCGCCGGCGCGCGCGTAGAGCGCCTCGCTTTCGACCGGCGGGACGAGCCGGTCGTTGTCGGTGGTGATCAACAGGGCCGGCCGCGGCGCGATCCGATCGACCACCCATTCCGGATTGAAGGCGAGCGTGTCGTCGACGAATTCGAGCGGCACCTGGGTGACGGCCGCCGGGTTGCCCGCACTCGCCCTGGCGCCGATCGCGGCCGATTGGCGGTCGGCGAGGAGGATCTCGCCGCGATTGTCCGGCAGGTAGATGTCTCTGACGCCGGTATAGCCGTGGCACAGCACGATGCCGGCGCGCCGCTCGCCCGGGCCGAGATCGGCCGGCAGATAAATGTCGCCCGCGAGCCGCGTGCCCTCGCTGTAGAAAAAGACCGGCCTCGCCATGCCTTCCCTCCTTCAGCTGCCGCTGGCGCCGCGCCGCTTCCAGGCCGCGTACGCATTCATCAGATCGAAATAGAGCACGTCGGCGCTCTCTTCATAGCCGAGATCGGTCAGATGCACGTGATCAGGGTAGGCGAGCGGCGGGTCGGCGACGGCGAGGCGGTCGATGCCGCACGTCCCGCCCATCGCCTTCGACCAGTCCCAGAAGGCCCAGCCCGCGCTCTTCGCCGCTTCGCGCTGCACGCGCCGCACCGCGGCGAGGCGCGGCGGCTCGCGCCACCGGCAGGGATCGGCGGAGGCCGGCGAGCAGCGCATGGCTTGCCGGTCCGCCGGCGGGCACGAACGCGCCCGCCGATTGCCGTCGGGCGGCCCCAGTACGAGGATCGCCGCACCCGGCGCCATTTGCCCGAGCGCCGCGACGCGGGCGCGGAAGTCGACCGCGTATTGCTGCGGATCGAGGGTGTCGTCGAACCCCTCGTTGGTGCCGAAAGCAAAGACGATCAGCTGCGGCCGGCTGTCGGCGAGCTCGGCCGCGAGCGTCTGCCGGCGCATCCGGCCGAGCAGCGCCACGGTCGCGCCGACCGTGCCGTGGTTCTCGTAGATGAGCCCGGGCCCGCGCCGCTCGACCGCCCAGCCGATGATTCGTACCGGCCCCTCGTCGAGGCTGGCGAGCCGCACCCGATGCGCATCGCGCGGCGTCGCTATCTCG
>DASYYD010000421.1:0-4639 GCA_035934195.1 Allostellaceae bacterium
TCCAACCTGCAGCGCCAGATCGTGCATGCGAGCGCGCGCGTCGGCGCCCCCAAGGTCGAGAGCGCGCGCGCCACCCTCGCCGCGGTAAACCCGGGGGTACGGGTCGAGACGCACGCCCAACGCCTTGAGGCCGGGAATGCCGAGGCGCTCGTCGGCGCCTACGACCTCGTCGCCGACGGCAGCGACAATTTCGCGACGCGCTATCTCTTGACCGATGTCTGCCACCGCCTCGCAAAGCCGCTCGTCGCCGGGGCGCTGTCGCCCTTCGAGGGGCAGCTGTCGACCTTCAAGCCCTATCTCGGGGCGGAGCATCCCTGCTATCGCTGCCTCTTTCGCGAGGCGCCGCCGCCCGATCTCGTGCCGCGCTGCGAGACCGCCGGCATCCTCGGCGCCGTCGCCGGCGTCATCGGCACGTTGCAGGCGGTCGAGGTGCTGAAGGAGCTCTTGGGCCTCGGCGACAGCCTCGACGGCACGCTTCTTCTCTACGACGCGCTCGCCACCCGCTTTCACCGGATTCGCGTCGCCAAGGACGCCGACTGCCCGACCTGCGGGGCGCCCGCCTTCGCTCCCGCGCGCGCTTGACGCGAACGGGCTTCGCGGCTAAGCACGCAACAGACGCGCTTCCTCAGGGGGGAGGAATGATCGCGCGCGCCAGCCTCGTTGCGACGCTGATCGCCGCCGTCTTCGGCCGCTCGTTCGCGCTCGCGCCGGCAATCGACGGGGCGAAGCCGCTGCCCGTGCCGCGTTTCGTCAGCCTGCGTTCCGACCGCATCAATCTGCGCGTCGGGCCAGGCCGGAACTACCCGATCCTGTGGGTGCTGACGAAGAAGGACATGCCGGTCGAGATCATCCGGGAATTCGAGGGCTGGCGGATGATCGAGGATTGGCAGGGAACGAAGGGCTGGGTGCAGGAGCGCATGGTGACGGCAAAGCGCAACGTCGTCGTCACTGGCGCAATCCAGCCGCTTTACGCGAGCCCGAACCGCTCGGCCGCCCTCGTCGCCCATGCCGAGCCCGGCGTCGTCGCGCGGTTGCTGAAATGCGAAGCCGGCTGGTGCCGCATCGAGGCCGGCCGCATCGCCGGCTGGGTCGAAAAGGGCGAAGTCTGGGGCGTGTTCCCGCAGGAGGTCGTGCGGTAGGGAAACTGCGCCGGCGGTGCCGGCCCCTCACCCTCCCGCTGACGCGGGTCCCTCCCTCTCCCCGCGGCCGCGGGGAGAGGGTTGGGGTGAGGGGCCGGCACACGCGCCTTTGCGACGGTCGAAACCCGCCTTAATCCAGATCCTCGGCGAGCGCGGCGCGAACGTCTTCCGGCACGACCGCCATATGGCCGTAGTTCGGGTGGTCGATGCCGAGGATGATTCGCGCCTTCGGTGTCTTGAAGGCGGCGGTTTGCTCGGAGGAAAGCTGGAACCAGAGGAACTGGACCGAGGAGGCCTTGCCGTCGGGGCTGCTGTTTTCGCGCGTCGGATCGGGCGTGCCGTTAATGCGGGCGCCGCCGATTTCGAGATAGGCGCAATTCTCGACCCCGCCCAATCGCCCCAGCTCCCGCGCGCGCCGCGCCGGGTCCTCGATCTCGATCATCAATGTCGCGACCAGCTCGCTGCCTTGCGGGATCAGCGGGTTGTAGGCGGACAGCTCGTCCGCGATCTGCGATTCGCCGCCCTTCTCGATGTGCAGCATCTCGTGCACCTGATGCCACATCGTGTCGAAATTCTCGAAATAGAACGAGGCATAGGGCCCGACCTCGACCCGCCGGCGCCGCTTGATCGCGGCGATACGCCGGCGATGCTCGCGCCGCTCGGCGGCGTATCGCGCCGGCGGCAGGATGTCGGCGCGCGAGAGGCGCCTCGGTTTCTGCCGCGTCTCACCCATTTTCCCTCCCTTTCTCGGCCGAACCGTCGCCGACGAGCCCATAGGCGCGCGCAACGAGTTCGATCGGATGCAGCACCTGCTCGGGCGGGGTTGCGTTCGGGCTCAGCATTTCCATCCCTTGCCGGATATGCATGCCGGCGAGCGGGCATTCGGACGAAAGATAGGCCTTGCCGTTCTGTAAGGCCTGTCGCGCGACCGGCCGGCCGACCTTGATCGCCGTCTCGAAATTTTCTTTGAGGATGCCCCACGAGCCGCCATGCCCGGAGCAGCGCTCGATGACCGCGACATCGGCCTGCGGCAGCAGGCGCAGCATCTCGACCGCCTTCGGCCCGATGTTCTGGGCGCGGGCGTGGCACGCGAGCTGCACCGTGACGCCGCCCGGGAGCGGCTTCAGCCCGGGCGCCAGCCCTTCCTTGCGGGCGATGTCGACGATGTATTCGCTGACGTCGAAGGTGGCCTGCGACAGCGTCGCGACGGCCGCGTCCTTCGGCAGGATCAGCGGCCACTCGAATTTGAGCATCAGCGCGCAGGAGGGGACGAGCGCAACGATGTCATAGCCGCGGTCGATGTAAGGGCCGAGCGCAGCGGCGACGGCCTGCGCGCGCTCCGCGACCGCGCTGAAATCGCCCTGCTCGAGCTGCGGCATGCCGCAGCAGCGCGGATAGAGCACCTCCGTCTCGACGCCGTTCCTAGCGAGGACCGCGAGAGCGGCTTCGCCGATCGACGGGTTGTTGTAGTTGACGAAGCAGGTCGCGTAGAGGACGGCCTTGCGGCCCGCCGCCGGTGCCGACGCATCGCGCGGCGGCATATGCCGCCGCGCCCGCATCAGAAAGCTCTGTCCGTGGTAGAGCGGTAATTCGGCACGCCGGTCGACATGCGCCGCCTTTTCGAGGATCGGTCGGGTCAGCGCGTTGCCGCGCCGGCTCGCCCAATTGGCGAGCGGCGCCGCGAAGGCGGCGAGGCGGCCGTTGCGGTCGGTCGCCGTCAGTTCGCGCTGGCTCACGGGAATGCCCCGCTCTTTGCGCTCGACCGCCCGGTAGCGCAGCATCAGGTGCGGAAAATCGACATTGAACTCGTGCGGCGGCACATAAGGGCACTTCGTCATGAAGCACATGTCGCAAAGCGTGCAGGCGTCGGCGACCTTTTTGTAGTCGCCGGCCGCGACCGCATCGAGTTCGCCCGTCGCCGAGCCGTCGATCAGGTCGAACAGCCGCGGGAACGAGTCGCACAAATTGAAGCAGCGCCGGCAGGTATGGCAGATGTCGAAGACGCGGCGCATCTCCGCCTCGGTTTTTGCCCGATCGGCGAAATCCGGGTCCTGCCAGGCGAGCGCGTGGCGCGTCGGCGCTTCGAGGCTGCCTTCTCGCATCGGCGAACCAGTCCTTTAGGCCTCTCAGGCAAACAGGGGCGCAGAAGCTCGTGCTTCGGCGCCCCTGCGATTTCGGAAGCGAACGCCGGCTCAGTTCAGCGTGTCGAACGCCCGCTGGAAGCGGCCGGCGTGCGATTTCTCGGCCTTGGCGAGAGTCTCGAACCAATCGGCGATCTCCTCGAAGCCCTCCTCGCGGGCGGTGCGCGCCATCCCCGGATACATGTCGGTGTATTCGTGGGTCTCGCCGGCGATCGCCGCCTGCAGATTGGCGGAGGTGGCGCCGATCGGCTTGCCGGTCGCCGGATCGCCGACTTCCTCGAGGAATTCGAGATGGCCGTGGGCATGCCCCGTCTCGCCTTCGGCGGTCGAGCGGAACACCGCCGACACGTCGTTGTAGCCCTCGACATCGGCCTTTTGCGCGAAATAGAGATAGCGGCGGTTCGCTTGGCTCTCACCGGCAAAGGCCGCTTTCAGATTCTCTTCGGTCTTCGAGCCCTTCAAAGACGGCATCCGTCCCTCCATGCTGTTCGCAACGGGCGGCCGCGGGAATGCGACCCAGCCCGCAAGCTCATATAACGCAAAATCCCCAGATGGTTTTCAAAAGCGGCTTCCCGCGGCCAAACCACCCGTATCGGCAAGAAACGGGCTTCGCTCCGGGCTGTGGATCATAATCGGCCGCCCGCACCTTCTCGGGGTTGCTTCGAGAGGCGGCGACAGCTTGGTGCCGATCGGCGACGGATCGAGACGACGCGGGTGGTCGCGCGTCAGCATTCCCTCCGTGCGGGTCGGCCGGGACCGGCCGACCCGCACGGAGGAGCGCCTTGGCCCTAGATGACTTCGAAAGCCTTCCGGCAGAGATCAAGCAAGGTCAAAGCGGTCGGCGTTCATCACCTTGGTCCAAGCCGCCACGAAGTCGGCCACGAACTTGGCTTGCGCGTCGTCGGCGCCGTAGACTTCGGCAAGGGCGCGCAGCTGCGAGTTCGAACCGAAGACGAGGTCGACACGGGTGCCGGTCCACGTCAGTTTGCCGCTCTTGCGGTCGTGTCCTTCGAACACGTTTTCATCCGGGGTCGCCTTCCACTCGGTGCTCAGGTCCAAGAGGTTCACGAAGAAGTCGTTGGTCAGCATCTCCGGACGAATCGTGAAGACGCCGTGCGGCGACTTGCCGTGGTTCGCGCCCAGCACGCGCAGGCCGCCGACGAGAACCGTCATCTCCGGCGCAGTCAGCGTTAGGAGTTGCGCCTTGTCGATCAGCAGCTCCTCCGCCGACACGCTGAACTTAGCCTTGAGGTAGTTGCGGAAACCATCCGCAACCGGCTCGAGATAGGCAATGGACTCCACATCGGTTTGCCCCTGCGACGCGTCCGTGCGGCCGGGTGCGAAGGGAACGGTCACTTC
>DASYYD010000239.1:0-11187 GCA_035934195.1 Allostellaceae bacterium
GTTCAAGGACATCAGCGAAGCCTATGATGTCCTGAAGGACGAGCAGAAGCGCGCCGCCTATGACCGTTTCGGCCACGCCGCGTTCGAGAATGGCGGCCGCGGCCCCGGCGATTTCGCCGGCGGGTTTTCCGGCGGCTTCGCCGACATCTTCGAGGAGGTGTTCGGCGCGATGGGCGGCGGCCGGCGCACCCAGGCGGGCCCGGCGCGAGGCAGCGATCTGCGCTACAACATCGAGGTCTCGCTCGAAGACGCGTTTCGCGGCAAGCAGACGACGATTCGCGTCGCGACCCTCGTGCGCTGCGACACCTGCAAGGGCAACGGCGCCGAGCCGGGCTCGCGCCCGGCGACCTGCGGCACCTGCCGCGGGCACGGCAGGGTGCGCGCCCAGCAGGGGTTCTTCACGATCGAGCAGACCTGCCCGACCTGCCGCGGCTCGGGCCAGACGATCGAGAAGCCGTGCAAGGCCTGCTCGGGCCAGGGACGGGTGCGGCGCGAGAAGACGCTGTCGGTCAACATTCCGCCCGGCGTCGAAGACGGCACCCGCATCCGCCTTGCCGGCGAGGGCGAAGCGGGGCTGCACGGCGCCGCGCCGGGCGACATCTACATCTTCGTCGGCATCACCCAGCACGCGATCTTTCAGCGCGACGGCGCCAGCGTCTTCTGCCGCGTGCCGATCCCGTTCACGACCGCCGCTCTCGGCGGCTCGATCGAGGTCCCGACCGTCGACGGCACCCGCTCGCGCGTGACGGTGCCGGCCGGAACCCAATCCGGGCACCAGTTCCGGCTGCGCGGCAAGGGGATGACGGTGCTGCGCTCGCCGGTGCGCGGCGACATGTACATCCACGCCGTCGTCGAGACCCCGGTCAACCTCAACAAGCGCCAGCAGGAGCTGCTGCGCGAGTTCGAGAAGGCCGGGGAGGGCGGCAAGACGCACCCGGAAAGCGAGGGCTTCTTCGCCCGCGTCAAGGAATTCTTCGAGGATCTGAGGGACTGACGGCGCCTTTTAAGCCGCCGATTTCATTGCGTGCGAGCGGTGCGGCGCTGCTGAACGACGGTCCGCAGCTTGCGGCCGATTTCCTCGAACAGCTCAATCGGGACCACGCCGAACGTCCACACGCCCGGTCGCGACCGTGATATCGGCCGAAGGTCGACGCCGGGCCAGACGAACTCGTTCACTTCGTCCAGTACGACCCAGGACGCATCGGCATCGAGGCCGAGATGCCGCTTAACTTTCGGAGGGATCTCGATACTGCGATCCGGCTCGCTTGGGCGATGGGTAATCGGCAAGACCCGTACGCGGTAGCGCCCGTCGGCTTCGCGCCGGATAGCCGTAATCACGACGCACGGCCGATCCATACGTCCCTCCACCTCGCCCACGCGTGCGTCCGAACTCCAAAGAAACGAGTAGCGCACAACCATGCCCGGAAAGGGGGTCTTCGGCAGCGCCACGAAGACTCACTCCGGGATCTCCGACAGGCTATAGCGGTAAGAACGGGGGATTTCTGCTTCGGCCATCTCCTCGATTTCCGCATCCGACATTTGGTCGAGTCGCATCACGCGCCGGTCGAGTTCCTTCAGCCGGTCGTATTCCACGGCCGAGATGATGACGACTGACGGCTTGCCGTATTGCGTGACGATTACAGGCCCCTCCAGCGCCTGCTCGCGGCAGCGGCCGAAATTCTTCTGCGCTTCCGCGGATGTCACAACAGCCATCACGATTCTCCGTAACACGACTGAAATTATACGTAAACCGCGCTGGGTCCTCTGTCAAGCGGGCGGCATTCCGCCGAGCCGTCGTGGCGGCGCCGGCCTCGGGGCGGCACCATCGAGGTGCCGAGCGTCGACGGCAGCCGCACCCGCGTCACGGTGCCGCCCGGCACCCAATCGGGGCACCAGTTCCGCCTGAAGGCCAAGGGCATGACGGTGCTGCGCTCGCCAGCCCGCGGCGACATGTTCATCCAGGCGATCGTCGAGACCCCCGTCAACCTGACGAAGCGGCAGCAGGAACTGCTGCGCGAATTCGAAAAGGAAGGCGAGAAGGGCCGCACCCACCCGGACAGCGAAGGCTTCTTCGCCCGCGTCAAGGAATTTTTCGAGGACCTGAGGGATTAACTAAGCGGCCCCTCATCCCGACCCTCTCCCCGCCGGCGGGGAGAGGGAGGGACCCGCCTCACCCCGCCGCGGCGGCGGCGCGGGCGCGGCGGGCGGGGGGCGCGGAGAGGGGCGGCGCGCGGTTGCCGCGGGCGAGCACCTTTTCGAGGGCGGCGTGGATCTCGTCCAATTTCTGCGGATGCTCGACCTTGTGGCCGAACAAGTTCTTCACATAGAAGACGTCGACGACCTTTTCGCCGTAGGTCGAGATCTTGGCGCTCGAAATCTGCAGGTTGAGCCGCGTCAGCTCGCGCGTCAGCGCGTGCAGGAGGCCCGGGCGGTCGCGGCCGTTCACTTCGATGACGGTGTGCGAGAGCGAGGCCTTGTTGTCGATGAGGACGCGCGGGGTGACGGTGAAGACCTCGGTGCGGCTCGGGATCGCCGGCGGGCGCGCGAGTTCGCGATGCGGCTTCAGATCGCCCGCCAGCACCTTTTCGAAGGTGGCCGCGAGCTTTGCCAGCTTGTCCGGCCGGTCGAAGGGGCCGCCGGAAGAATCCTGCACCCAGAAGGTGTCGAGCGCCATGCCGTTCGACATCGTCATGATCTTCGCATCGACGATGTTGGCGCCGCTCACGGCGAGCGCCCCGGCGATGCGCGAGAAGAGCCCCGGATGGTCGGCCGTGTAGAGCGTCACTTCGGTGACGGCGCGGCGCGGATCGACGCGATTTTCGACGACGAGCGGGGCGCCCGAGGCCTCGGCCTCGCGCATCAGGCGCGCATGCCGGCCATGCGCCTCGGCCGGCAGCGACAGCCAGTAGAAGGGATAGCCGCGCGCCGCGAAGAGGGCGAATTCGGAATCGCTGAAATCGGGCAGCAGCGCGCGCGCCGCCGCCTGCGCCGCCGCGATGCGGGCGTCGCGCCGCTCGGCCGCGAGGCCGCCCGTGACGACGTCGAGCGCCCGGTGGTAGAGTTCGCGCAACAATGCCGCCTTCCAGCCGTTCCACACCTTGGGACCGACCGCGCGGATGTCGGCGACGGTCAGGACGAGCAGCAGCTTCAGCCGCTCCGGCGACTGCACGCGGGCGACGAAATCCTCGATCGTCTGCGGGTCCTCGATGTCGCGCTTGAAGGCGGTGTTGCTCATCAAGAGGTGCCAGCGCACGAGCCAGGCGACGGTCTCGGTCTCCTCCTCGGTCAGCCCGAGCCGCGGCCCGAGTTTCTGCGCGATGCGCTCGCCGATCACCGAATGGTCGCCGCCGCGCCCCTTGGCGATGTCGTGCAACAGGACGGCGAGATAGAGCGCGCGGCGCGAGACGAGGCTCTGCGCGAGTTCGCTGGCGAGCGGCAGCTCGGCGGCGAGCGCCCCGGTTTCGAGCTTCGAGAGCATGCCGATCGCGAAGAGCGTGTGCTCGTCCACCGTGTAGACATGGTACATGTCGTACTGCATCTGCGCGACGACGCGGCCGAAATCGGGGATGAAGCGGCCGAAGACCCCGGCCTCGTTCATGCGCCTGAGCGCCGTCTCCGGGTCCTTCTTCGCAGTCAGGATCTCGAGGAAGAGCCGGTTCGCTTCCTTGTCCTCGCGCAATTCGGCGTCGATCCGCTTCAGAGCATGGCTCGCCGCCCTGAGCGCGCGCGGGTGGATGTCGAGGTCGTGCTGCTGCGCGACATGGAAGAGGCGCAGCAGCGCCACCGGGTCCTTCGCAAAGAAATCCTCGGCCGGGATCGTCAGCCGCTCGCCGTCGATGACGAACCCGTCGAAGGAACGCCGCGCCGCGCCCCAGCGCAGCCAGGAGAGCCGGCGGCGCTTCTTCTGGTCGGATTCGAGGATCGCGCAGAAGACGCGGGTCAGGTCGCCGACATCCTTGGCGACGAGAAAATAGTGCTTCATGAAGCGCTCGACGCCGCGCGTCCCGGCATGGTCGGTGTAGCCCATGCGCCGGCCGATCTCGGCCTGCAGGTCGAAGGTGAGGCGCTCCTCGGCGCGGCCCGTCAGATAGTGGAGATGGCAGCGCACCGTCCACAGAAAGCCCTGGGCGCGGGCGAAGCGCTGCGACTCGGCGGCCGACAGCACGCCCAGATCGACGAGCTTTGCGACATCGTCGATGCGGTAGATGTATTTCGCGAGCCAGTAGAGGGTGTGGAGATCGCGAAGCCCGCCCTTCCCTTCCTTGACGTTCGGCTCGAGCTGATAGCGGCTGTCGCCGACGCGCAGGTGCCGCTCGTCGCGCTCGGCCAATTTCGCCTCGATGAAGGCGGCGGCGCTGCCGCGCACGATCTCGTTCTCGAAGCGCTTTTTGAGGTCGCCGTAGAGCGCTTCCTCGCCCCACAACCAGCGCGCTTCCAAGAGCGCCGTGCGGATCGTCGGATCGGATCTGGCCTGGCGCAGGCATTCCTCGACCGAGCGCGTCGCCTGCCCGACCTTGAGCCCCAGATCCCACAAGAGATAGAGCAGGTATTCGACCACCTGCTCGGTATGGGGGGTCTTCTTGTAGGGCAGGAGGAAGAGCAGGTCGATGTCCGAGAACGGCGCCAGCTCGCCGCGGCCGTAGCCGCCGACCGCGACCATCGCGATCCGCTCGCCGGAAGTCGGGTTGGCACGCGGATAGATGCGCGTCGTGACGATGTCGTAGGCGGCGCGCAACAGCTGATCGACGAGGAACGACTGCTCGCGCACCGCTGCGCCGCCGCCGCCGCCCTCTTCGAAGCGCCGGCGGATCTCGCCGCGCCCGCCGGCGAGGGCGCGCTTCAACGGCGCGAGCAGCGGGGCGCGGTCGAGCGTCTCCGCCGGCGCCTCGTCGAGCGCCGCCGCCAGCTCCTCGGCCAATCCCCGCCGGTCGATGATCTCGCGTTGCCGCGCGATATTGCTCATGGCTGTGCCAATCTATGCTAGGTAGAACAAGGCGCAATTATTTCTAACTCTCTCACACACATTTCAGCGTATCGCCCACTTGGTCTGCGCAAGCCATGCATTTGGAATAGTCTGAAACCCGGATCTGACCGATGCATCGTTTTGTGCGCTCATATATGTTGGGCAATGCAATGGTCTGCTCCGCTACACAAATAGCCACTTGCGGCTAATCTCCGCTGCCGCCGCCTCCCGCAGCCGCAGTAACATCGCGCCAGCATTCCCGAACAATTTGCCCATATGGACGTGCATGTGCGACTGGGGCCGCCGACACCACCATTGCGGCCCCTAATACCGCTAATTTCACGACCGCCTCCGAAATTTAATTCCTACCCGTACCACTCGATTCACCGTCATCTTTATCTGCCCCGAAATCCGCGTATACGAAAATCTCCACCCCGAGGATCAGAAGGAGAATCATCTCTAATATTGCTCCGAACAAAGCGGCATACCCCGGAGAAGAAGGCAGCATTAAGAACAAAATAGTAGCTCCGAGCCCGATGCCAGGGAAGCTAAGTTCATCTACTACCCATTGCTCGATTTTTCTGCGCTTTCGATGATCATCGCTGCGGTGCGCGTGCTCCCAACCAAAGAGCGTTTGAGGCGAGGTTGGATCGAGTTTTTGCGCGAGAGGCCCGCGAATGTAGCACCCGATGGCTGAGATCTTCTCGTCATTGACAAGGTAGGTCCAACCAAGCACCAGGGCGACCCATCCGGCAATCAACAACCCATGAAGCTGCCAGCGGTTGGCATGGTTCCCGCCCGCGAACGCGAAGGACATGATGCCGGCCACCAAGACGAGGTTCACGTAGAGGAGATTATCCCTAAATCCGATACGCTTAGTCTGCTCGTCCTTGAGCTTAATATATTCCTGCTTAGCCAGCTCGAAGCGATCCAGCGACATCTCAAAACGGACTCCTGCCATCCCAACGAGGCAATCCCGATGCAACCGAGAGCATCCCTCAACCGTGCTGGTATATCAATCAGCGTGACACGCGCCCCGAAACGCCGCCGCCGCGAGTGTTCCATGGACCGGAAAATCCTGAACGATTTCGGCGTAGCCGAGGGGCGCAAGAGCTGGCCGCTGCCGGGCTGTCCGACGATCTGTTTTATGCCCGGACGAGAGCAATCTCTGCGGCATCCTGTGAGATATGCTTTCGTAAGGGAAAATTAACTCTAAAGCGAGTAACCTTCCTCCCAAGAGATCCGTCACCGAGCATTTCTTATGCCCGATCAAACTCCCTCAAGCATGGTTATCGTGCAACACAAGGGCGACGCCGGGTTACTGGCCGGTATCTTTGGTTGCGTATTTGGGCTTCTTGGAATATTCACGTTTGGGATCATTTTTGTACCGCTGGCGGCGCTTTGCGGCGTCATTGGAGTAATAAGAGGAATTGCCGGAGGGAGCGCGTCCGGCATAGGCAGCTCCGTGCTTGCGGCGGCGCTCGCGGTTTGGGGCTTCGTGGTTTCGCCAAGCCTTTGGCTCCTGCTTGGTATGGGTATTATTGCCTCACACGTGTCGCCCGAACAATCGACCGCAGCTCCGGTCGGCGCGCCGACCCTCCATAGTGCGCCATCCGCATTTATACGACCGCCGCATAGGACAGCCGATGAGAGTGCGCAGAATAGACTGCTCTTTACGCGGCTCAACCAAGTGCTCGACATAATGCCAAAAATCGGCCCCGATATTACCAGTCGAATTCACCAATTAGATGATATCCAGCAGAAATATCGCGATGTAACCGTGGCTATGCAAGATGACTTACAAAAGGAACAAGGCATTTACTACATGAACCGAGGATTAGCCATTGGCGCGCGAGCGCGGATCTCCTCCAGCATGATTCGATCTCGATCGCAAGAGATCAATCTCCATGGCCAGGTAATAAACCGCGGGAGCCGGTTTCGCGACTGGTCACGGAATTTTTTGAAGGCGCTCTCAGGACTGACGCAGAGTTGCAGTGGAAACGTAAACCGCCACACTTTATTTCGGGATACGGATGAGATCGTATCTCGCTGCCGACAGGTGTTGAGCGAGTCGACTGGCGTGGAGCAATATATCCAGGACGATTTGGCCGCCTATGCTCGGGAAACGAGGGTATGGCAAGAAGAGCGAGCTAAACAGGACCGCATCATCCAAGCGGCAGAAGTCTCTATACGTTACTAACCTCAATTACTCCCGTGCAAGCTCGGCGAGGAGCGGGTTGAAGCGAAAGGCGGCCTCGTATTGCACCCAGTGGCCGGCGCCGGGGATGATCTCGAATCGCGCGCCCGGCTGCACGCCCTCGAGGACGCGCGCGCGTTCGTCCAAATGCGGCCAGGCGGTCGCGTCGCGCCCACCCCAGATGCCGGAAAGCCGCGCCTTCACCCGAGGCAGCGCCACCGCCAGCGTGTCGCCGCGCGAAAAGCGCCGGCTCTTGACGCGGCCGCGCGGCGCGTTCTGCGATTGCAGATAGACCGCCAGCTCGTCGATCTTCGCCTTGTCGGCGATCATCAGGACGCCGAGGTTGTGGCGGTGGACCGCGACCTTTTCTTCCTCCGACATGTGGGGGCGCACGCGCTCCAGCTCGGTCGGCTGTCGCACCAGCCCGAGCCCGTTCGAGCCGACGATCGTGAAGCCGCGCACGCGCTCCCCCAGCGCCGCCGCCACGTGGCCGCCGAGGAGGCCGCCGAAGGAAAAGCCGGCGAGATGGAACTGCCCGCCGCGCGGCAACAGGATGCCGAGCCCCTCGACGAGGATCTGCGCCAGGCCCTCGGCGCTGTGCGGCTCGGGCGGGGTCGCCGACTCGCCGAGCCCGGGCAGGTCGGGCGCCAAGACGGTGAACTCGCGCGCCAGCGGCAGCACGTTCCTGATCCAGTGCGTCCAGGCGCCGTAGCCGCCGTGGAAGAGCACGAGCGGCGGCCCCGCGCCCCACCGCCGCCACACCATGCCGCCCGCGCCGCACGGCGTCTCGAGGCGCTCGGCCTCGGCCGCGACGCCTTCGACGAACGCGATCGTTTCATCGTTGAAGAGAGCCACCTTCCGCCTCATCGCCGGTGCGACACAGCCGGCTCTTAGCCGGTTTTCGCGGCACGGCATAGGCCCCGAGGCACGCGGGGCATTACAATCGCCGCCGAGCAACTATATGACTACGAAGCGGGCATTCCCCGAACCGCTCGGAGCGACCATGCCGAAACGCGAGCTCACGGCAATGATGTGGGCGGAAGCCTGCGAGGCGATGGAACGCGCCGAGCGGCTGCGCCGGCAGTTCTTTCACCGCGGCCAGGCGACGCCTCATTGGGAGGCGCCGTGCGACATCTTCGAGACCGAGGAGGCGCTCGTCATCCTCGTCGCGCTCCCCGGGGTCGATGTCGAGGACATCGACGTGACGCTCGCCGCCGGCGTCCTCGTGGTCGGCGGCAAGCGGGCGCTGCCGGCGGAGTTGCGGCAGGCGCGCATCCACCGCATGGAATTGCCGCACGGCCGCTTCGAGCGCCGCATCGAGCTGCCGCCGGCCCGCTTCGAGATATCCGGGCGGCATCTCGCCAACGGCTGCTTGATGCTGCGGCTGGAAAAGCGCTGAGGGGCGCGCCCGCGCGCCCTGCAAAGGGATAGACCATGCCTCCCGACGAAAACGAACTGCGCGCCGCCGAGCGCACCCCGCCGCCTGCCGCCGCCGGGCTCGAGCCGGTGCTGGCGCAGCTGCCGCCTCTGCCCGAGGACGCGCTGATCCTGATCCCGACGCGCAACCTCGTGCTGTTTCCGGGCACGGTGTTGCCGATCACGCTCGGTCGGCAGCGCTCGATCCTCGCCGCCCAGGCGGCGATGCGCCTCTCCCGCCCGGTCGGCCTCGTCTTGCAGCGCGAGGCGGCGACCGACGACCCGATCCCGATTGATCTGCACCGCGTCGGCACCGAGGCGGGCCTCTTGCGTTATGTGACGAGCCCCGACGGCACGCATCACGCGATCTGCCAGGGCGAGCGGCGGTTCCGCATCGTCGAGTTCGTCGACGGCTTGCCGTTTCTCGTCGCCCGCGTCGAGCGCCTCGCCGAGCCCGAGGGCGCCTCGACCGAGATCGCGGCGCGCCTGCTCAACCTGCGCAACCAGGCGATGGAGGTACTGCAGCTGTTGCCGCAAACGCCGCCCGAGCTGATGGGCGCGGTGCAATCGATCGCTTCGGCGTCCTCGCTCGCCGATCTGATCGCGAGCTTCATGGACATCACTCCCAAAGAAAAGCAGGAGGTGCTGGAGACGACCGACGTGGCGCACCGGCTGGAACGGGTCTCGGCGATGCTTTCCTACCGGCTCGAAGTCTTGCGGCTGTCGCAGCAGATCAACGAGCAGACCAAGGAGAAGATGGACGAGCGGCAGCGCGAGTTCCTGCTGCGCGAGCAGCTGAAGACGATCCAGAAGGAGTTGGGCGAGGGCGAGGACGCGAAGGCCCAGGAGATCGCCGAGCTGCGCAACCGGATCGCGCAGGCGAAGATGCCGCAGGAGGTCGAGGAGCACGCGAAAAAGGAGGTGTCGCGGCTCGAACGCATGCCGGAGGCGGCGGGCGAATACTCGATGGCGCGCACCTACATCGAGTGGCTCGTCGAATTGCCGTGGGCGGCCGACGACACGGCGCCGATCGATGTCGCCGAGGCGAGGCGGATCCTCGACGCCGACCATTACGGCCTCGCGAAGGTGAAGCGCCGGATCCTCGAATATCTCGCGATCCAAAAGCTGAACCCGGGCGGCAAGAGCCCGATCCTCTGCTTCGTCGGGCCGCCCGGCGTCGGCAAGACCTCGCTCGGCCAGTCGATCGCGCGCGCGACGGGACGCAAATTCCAGCGCGTCAGCCTCGGCGGCGTGCATGACGAAGCAGAGATCCGCGGCCATCGCCGCACCTATATCGGGGCGCTGCCCGGCAACATCCTGCAAGGCATCAAGAAGGCCGGCAGCCGCACCTGCGTCATGATGCTCGACGAAGTGGACAAGCTCGGCCGCGGCATCCAGGGCGATCCGTCCTCGGCATTGCTCGAAGTCCTCGACCCCGAGCAGAACTCGACCTTCCGCGACAACTATCTCGGCGTGCCGTTCGATCTCTCGCGCATCATGTTCATCACCACCGCGAACGTCCTCGACGACATCCCGGGGCCGCTCAGAGACCGCATGGAGATGATCGACCTGCCCGGCTATGTCGAGGACGAAAAGCTCGAGATCGCCCGCCGCTACCTCGTCGGGCGGCAATTGGCGGCGAACGGGCTGAAGCCCGAACAGGCCGAAGTGAGCGACGCGGCGCTCGGCGCGATCATCCGCGACTACACGCGCGAAGCCGGCGTGCGCAGCCTCGAGCGCGAGATCGGCACCGTCATGCGCGGGATCGCCATCCGCATCGCCGAGGGCACGGCGGCGCAGGTGCGGATCGAGCCCGAGAATTTGCCGGAGATCCTCGGGCCGCCGCGCTTCGAGAGCGAGGTCAAGATGCGCACCAGCATCCCCGGCGTCGCGACCGGGCTCGCCTGGACGCCGGTCGGCGGCGACATCCTCTTCATCGAGGCGACGCGCATCCCCGGCGGCGGCCGGCTGATCCTGACCGGGCAACTGGGCGAGGTCATGAAGGAGAGCGCGCAGGCGGCCCTCTCCCTCGTCAAGGGCAAGGCGCAAAGCCTCGGGCTCGGCCCCGAAACCTTCGAGAAGAGCGACATCCACATCCATGTCCCGGCCGGCGCCATCCCGAAGGACGGCCCCTCGGCGGGGGTCGCGATGTTCACCGCGCTCGTCTCGCTGTTGACGCACCGGACGGTCAAGAGCGACGTCGCGATGACCGGCGAGATCAGCCTGCGCGGCCTCGTCTTGCCGGTCGGCGGCATCAAGGAAAAGGTCGTCGCCGCGGCGCGCGCCGGATTGACGACGGTGATCCTGCCGGCGCGCAACCGGAAGGATTACGAGGAGATCCCGGAGAGCGCCCGCAAGAGCCTCTCCTTCATCTGGGCCGAGCGGGTCGAGGAGGTGATCGACAGCGCCCTCGACCCGGCCGAGGAAAAGGCCGCCGCCGCGAAGTAGGGCGAGACCCTGTCGCCGCCGCATACGGTCGTTCGACCTGCGATTCGGCGCCGTTGCGGCGGGCGGAGCCGCCTGCCCCGCCGAGCACCCCGGCCATGCGTCCGGCGCAAGCCTCGCCGCGCAAGCCGCCCGCCGCGCGCCAGCCGGCCGCCGCCCGAGCGCG
>DASYYD010000244.1:0-18366 GCA_035934195.1 Allostellaceae bacterium
TTCCTGTCATCCAAGCAGCGCGCCGAAGCCTTGCCCCGATGGACCCACCTCTATAACGTCCACCGCCCGCACACCGCGCTTGCAGGCAACCCGCCAGTCTCCGCACTCGGCCGCAACAACCTTCGTGCTATCAACAGCTAATCGACGTCGGCGGCCCGCCCGAGCGTCTCGCCGATGGCGCGGTTGAGGACGAGGTCGGCGATCGCGTCGAGCCCCGTCTTTTCGCGATTGACGATGACGAGCCGGGCGCCGTTGCGCTTGGCGAGTTCGGGGAAACCGGCCGCCGGATAGACGACGAGCGAGGAGCCGGCGACGATGAAGAGATCGGCCGCGAGCGTCTCTCGCTCCGCCCGCCGCATTGCTCCCTCCGGCATCGCCTGACCGAAGGAGATGGTCGCCGTCTTGACGAAACCGCCGCATTTCGTGCAGCTGGGCGGCTCTCCATCGCGCGCAAAGGCGGCGCGCAACGCCTCGATCTCATAACGCTCCCGGCAATCGAGGCAGTGCGCATAGGTCGTATTGCCGTGCAGCTCGATGAGCGTTTCCTCGGGGACGCCCGAAGCCTGATGCAACCCGTCGATGTTTTGCGTGACGACGGCGGCCACGATGCCGCGCTCGACGAGGGCGGCAACGGCGCGGTGGCCGCGATTCGGCCGCGCGCTGCGAAGCGTCTCCTCGGCCGCGAAGCGGCGCCGCCAGGTCTCGCGCCGCGCCTCCTCGGAGGCGAGGAAGTCGGAAAAGTCGATCGGCGCCATCCGCGTCCAGATGCCGCCGGGGCTGCGGAAATCGGGGATCCCCGATTCGGTGCTGATGCCGGCCCCGGTAAAGACGACGGCGCGCCGCGCCCGCGCGATCAGGCGGCGGAATTCGGCAAGGGCCGGTTCCGTATCCATCGCCGCACTTTGGCAAAACCGCCGCGCCCCGCCAAGAGGGACCTTGGCCGCGCGAACTGTGCCTCGATATGGGCGCCAGCCCCGGCGGTTCGAGCTGGGCTTTGCAGCGCCGCTCGCGCCCGAAAACACCGCGCTCCCCGGCGTCGAGCACCGCCGGCAGAGCGCCTTTGCGCTCGACCCGCAAGAAATTCGGCCCATCGACTGGCTCTTCGCCGACATCGCTTGCCATCCGGCCCGGCTGTTCCCGCTCGTCCAGCGTTGGCTCGCCCCGGCGCCTGTCGCAACTTCATGTGCACGCTCAAATTTCAGGGCGAAACCGAGCACGTGGCGGCGCGCCGTTTTGCCGCGATCCCCGGGCTCGAAGGCGCCGGTGCAGGCGGCGATCGTTCCACAAATGCCGCTGGCTCGGCGCCCGCCCAGCACCTATGATCCGCCGCCGATGTCCAGCCTTACCCGCTATATCCTGCGCCAGTGCTTCGGCGTGATGATCTTTGTGACCGGCGCGCTCAGCGCGGCGATCTGGCTCGGGCAGTCGCTGCGCCTGATAACCCTGATCGTCAACCGGGGCCTGTCGCTCGGGCTGTTCCTCTATCTCGCTGTCCTGATCCTGCCGCGCTTTCTCGATATCGTGCTGCCGATCGGCGTATTCATCGCCGTGCTGTTCATCTTCAACCGCTTGATCTCGGAGAGCGAGCTCGTCGTCATGCGGGCGGCGGGGTTGAGTCCGTTCGACCTCGCCAAGCCGGCGCTGATCCTCGCCGGCGCCGCCGGGGTCGTGCTGTTGAGCCTGTCGCTCTATTTTCTGCCGGTGTCGAATCGGGAGTTCATCAGCCTCTTGTTCGAGATCCGGAACCGCTTCGTTTCGGGGCTGCTCCAGGAGGGTACCTTCACGACGCTGTCCGACAAGCTGACGATCTATGTCCGCGGCCGCGACAGCCGCGGCGAGCTGACCGGGCTTCTGATCAACGACAGCCGCAACCCGGAACGGCCGGTCACCATCCTTGCCGAGCGCGGCGCCTTTGCCGACACCCCGACAGGGCCCCGCATCGTCATGGTGAACGGCGACCGGCAGCAATACAATGTCAGGTCGCACAAGCTGTCGGTGATGACTTTCCGCCGCTACACCCTCGATCTCGGCACGATGCGCGATGCCACGGTGGCGCGGGTCCGCGAGCCGCAGGAGCTGTTGCTCGGGGATCTCCTGTTCCCGCCCGCGAACCTCGACCCGGTGACGCGCCGCAGCTATCTGGCGGAGGCGAACCGGCGCATCACGGTGCCGCTCTCGACCCTGAGCTTTTGTCTCATCCCGCTCGCCTGCCTGTTGCCGGGCCAGCTGACCCGCCGCGGCCAGGTGCGCCGCGTGCTGCTGGCGATCGGCAGCGCCTTTCTCTTTCAATCGCTCGAGCTGAGCCTCGGCAATCTGGCGCTGCGCTACACTGGCGTGATCCCGCTGATGTACGTCGTCGACCTCTTGCCGTTCTCGGTCGGGTTTGCCATCCTCCTGCACGGCCGCGTGAGGCTCGGTTTCCGCCGGCCGCACTCGGCTATGGCGCAATAACCGCGCGGACCAAGGGGAGGCGGTTGCCGGTGCATCTCGCAAAAACGCTCTCCGCCTATATCGCTCGCCAATTTCTTGCATGGTTTGCCGCGGTGTTCGCGAGCCTGGCGATCATCGCTTTCCTTGCCGACTACGTCGAGCTGATCCGGCGCAGCGGCGACAAGGTGCAAGCGACCCTGTGGGGGCTTTTCGAACTGGCGGCGCTGAAGCAGCCTCATCTCGCGCAGCAGATCCTGCCCTTCGCGGTGCTGTTCGGGACGATGCTCGTCTTTTGGCGGCTGACGCGCAGCAACGAGCTCGTCGTCGCCCGCGCCGCCGGGGTATCGGTGTGGCAATTCCTGACCCCGGCGCTGTTGGTGGCGTTGTTGATCGGCATCGCCGCCGTGACCGTCTTCAACCCGATCGCGGCGGCGTTGGAGGCGGATTATCAACGGCTCGAAGCCCGGGTTCTGCGGCAGGGCTCCGATCCGCTGCTGCTGTCGAACGCAGGATTATGGCTGCGGCAGAGCGATCAGGCCGGCAACCAGGTGATCATGCACGCCGCTGCCATCGGCGGGCGCGGCATGAACCTCGAAGGCGTCACCGTCTATTTCTTCAACGACCTCGTCGAGTTCACCTCGCGCATCGATGCCGAGAGCGCCCGCCTCGGCAAGGGCGCGTGGCGGATCGACGACGGCATCCGCTGGCTGCCGAACGAGCCGGCCGAACCGTTCAAAGAGCTGCGTCTGCCGACCCGGCTGACGCCCGGCAAGATCGAGGAGAGCTTTGCCTCCCCGGACACGATGTCGTTCTGGGACCTGCCCGGCTTCATCACGCTGCTCGAACAGTCGGGCTTCAGCGCACTTCGTCACCGCCTGCATTTCGATATTCTGCTCGCCCGCCCGTTCTTGCTGTGCGCCATGGTCCTCGTCGCCGCGACGTTCAGCCTGCGCATGCAGCGGCGCGGCGGGGCGACGCTGATGATCGTCGGCGGCGTGGTGTGCGGATTCCTGCTCTATTTTCTCTCCGACGTGATCTACGCCCTCGGCCTTGCCGCAAAGATCCCCGTGATGCTGGCGGCCTGGACGCCGACCGGGGTGAGCATGATCTTCGGCGCCTCGATGCTGCTGCATCTGGAAGACGGTTGATGGCGAACCGTCCGCGGCATGCGCGGCGACGGCTCGCCGCGTTTATCGCGGGATTGGCCGCCCTTGTGGCCGCGGCGCCGGCGGGGGCGCAGCTCGGCGTCTCCGGGACGACCGGCAAGGGATCGAAAAATGCGCCGATCGTCTTCCAGGCGGACCAGGTCCAGTACGAGGACCAGCTCGCGCTCGTCATCGCCAAGGGCCATGTCGAAATCATCCAGAACGGCCAGACGCTGCTCGCCGACGAGGTAACCTATAACGAGCGCACCGACACGATCGCCGCCTCGGGGCATGTGAGCCTGTCGTTGCCGAGCGGTGAAATCGTATTCGGCGACTACATGGAATTGCGCGACCAGATGAACAACGACTTCGCCAAGAATGTCCGCATGCTGTTCGCCGATCGCTCGCGGCTCGCGGCCAACACCGCGCGCCGGGTCAACGGCAACCGCACCCAGCTCGTGCGCGCCGTCTATTCGCCCTGCGATTTGTGCAAGCGCGACCCGACCGCGCCGCCGGTATGGCAACTGAAGGCGAGGGAAATCGACCACGACAAGGAATTAAAGCTGCTCGAGTTCCACGACGCCGTCATGGAAATCGGCGGCTGGCCGGTTTTTTACACCCCCTACGTGTCGACCCCGGACCCGAGCGTCAAACGGGCGAGCGGCTTTTTGATGCCGTCCTTCGGCAGCTCAAGCACGCTCGGGGCGCATATCACGATCCCCTACTACTGGGTGCTCGGCCCGGACAAGGATCTCACCCTGGTGCCGCGCTTCACGACGGCGGCGGGCGAGGTCTTGGGCGCCGAATATCGCGAGCGCTTCGGCAATGGCGAGCTCGACGCGCGGGGCAGCATCAACAACAGCGACGTCGGCTCGGGTACGACGACGAACACCGGCAGCCAGTGGCGCGGCAATATCGACGCACACGGCATCTTCGACCTCGATCCCACCTACCGCACCGGCTTCGACATCGAGCGCGTGTCGGACCAGACCTACTTGCTGCGCTTCGGCTTCGGCAACCCCTTCCTCAATACCGAAATAAGCCGCGCCTATCTGCAAGGCTTCGAGGCGCGCGCCTCGACCGATGTAAACGCCTATCTCTATCAGCCGCTCTTGCCCGGGATCGGCGATTCGACGCAGCCGATCGTGCTGCCGGTCGTCAATCGCGACTGGCAGAGCGAGCCGGACCGCTTCGGCGGACGATGGGACCTCAACGCCAACCTGCTCAACATCGTGCGCGAGGTAGGCACTCAGACGAGGCGCCTGTCGCTCGGTTCGGCATGGCAGCGTGCCTTCACCGACGGCGTCGGCGGCCAGTATCAATTTACCGCCAGCGTGCGCGGCGATGGCTACTCGGTAGGGGATCTCAGCCCGCTCTCGAACCCCGATCTGCCGCCGGCTCTGTTCCCGCAAGGCGGGCTGCCGGCGGCGGAGCCGATCGCGTCGAACTACCTCGCCGGCCGCGTCTTTCCGCAACTCGGCCTGAGCTGGCGCTATCCGGTGATTCACCCCGGCCCGGTGATGACAGGGCTCGCCGAGCCGATCGTCGCCACTTTCGTCGGACCGACCGGCGGCAATCGCCGCGATATCCCCGACGAGGACAGCCTTGCCTTCGATTTCAATGATTCGGACCTGTTTCGGCCTGATCGCCTGCCCGGCTACGATGTGCTCGACACCGGCCAGCGCGTCGATTACGGAACTAAGCTCGGGGTGTATTTGAACAACGGCGGCAGCTACTGGCTCCTCGTTGGACAGAGTTATCGCGCCGAAAACAATCCGTTCTTCCCGGTCGGCTCGGGAGCCGAAACCCGGCTCTCGGACGTCGCCGGGCGCGTCGTGCTGTCGCCGAGCGGGTATCTCGACCTGATTTATCGATTTCGGCTCTCGAAGAGCGACCTCGCGAACCGCTCGCAGGAAATCAGCGTCGCCACCGGGCCCACAAACCTGCGGTTCAGCGCCAACTATCTGCTGCTGCCGGCGGAAACGGAGAGCAACGTCGCGGTCGCCCCCACCTCGACCACCGGGCAAAACGTCATCTTCGGCAAGCGCGAGCAGGTCTCCTTCGATGTCACGGCGAAGCTGACCCGCTATTGGTCGCTGCACGGCTCGGAGACGCTCAACCTCGTCAATACCAGCGACATCGTCAACGGCGTCGTCGTGCCGCAATCCGGCAGCACCAGCGTCTACGGCACGATCCAGGCGATTTATCAGGACGAATGCATCGCCTTCATTAGCTCGGTGACCCAGTCCGGGGTTCGCAGCGGCGACATCACTCCCGGATGGTCGGTGTTGTTCAGCGTCGTTTTCAAGAACATCGGAGAAATCGGCGGCACCATAGCCTCTATCGCCGGCAGCGCTCCGCCACCGTAGAGCAACCGTGCAACAGCGACAAACGAACAGGCAGGCGACAATGCGGTCCGAGGGGTATAGACTTCGAAGAATCCTGCGTTGTCCCGGGAGTAGCCGTCGATGAGCACGGTTCGTTGGCTTGCCGCATTGGCATTGGTCTTTGCCGTCCTTGGCAATACGGGGATGGCGGCCCCGACCTCGCCTTCACCTCTGCCCAAGCCGCCCGGCGTCGCGCCCGCTCCGGCCTTCGAGACCCGCATCGCCGCCGTTGTCAACGATGATGTGATTACCCTCGGCGATCTGATGTCGCGGCTGCGGATGGTGATGGTGTCCTCGAACCTGCCCGACACGCCGGAACTGCGCAAGCGGCTCGAACCCCAAGTGCTGCGGACGCTCGTCGACGAGAAACTGCAGATGCAGGCGGCCAAGAAGGAGAACATCGTCGCCACCAAGGCCGAGCTGAAAAAGGCGCTCGCCCAGGTCGAAGCGCAGAACCACATGAAGCCCGGGCAGCTCGTCGAGTTCCTCAAGGCGCGGGGTATCGAGAAGAGCGCGCTGCTCGACCAGCTGACCTCATCGATCGTTTGGGCGAAGCTGGTGCGACAACTCGCCCAGCGCACCAGCCCGGTGACGGATGAAGAGATCGATCACGAGATCAACCGGTTGAAGGAACACGCGAGCGACCCCGAAAGCCGGGTCGCCGAGATCTTTCTCGCCGTCGACAGTCCGTCGCAGGACCAGCAGGTCCACGATTTGGCCGAGCGGCTGATCGATCAGATGCGCCAAGGCGCGCGCTTTTCGGCGATCGCCCAACAATTCTCGCAATCGCCGACCGCGGCCGTCGGCGGCGACATCGGTTGGGTCCGGCCGCAGCAGCTTCCGGCAGAGCTCGCCAAGGCGGTCGGGCAAATGCATCCGGGCGAACTGTCGCCGCCGATCCGTGCGCCTGCCGGATACTACCTGCTGCTCGTTCTCGACCGGCGCACCGGCAACACCGGCGGCGAGGCCGATACCACGGTCGATATCGTGCAGGTGGTTTTCCCGCTACCGGCGCAGCCGAGTGCGGCGCTGCGCGCCGCGGCCGTCGCGCAGGCCGAGAGCATCAGAGCCGCCGCCACGAGCTGCCCGGAAATGCTGAGGGCCGGCAAGGAAAAGGCGCCGCAATTGTCGAGCGAGGGAAAGCTGCGCCTGACGCAGATCGCGCCGGCGATGCGCCAGTTGGTGGTCAGCCTGCCGATCGGCCAGCCGTCGCAGCCGATCGTGCAGAAGAACGGCGTCGGGGTAATCATGGTCTGTCAGAGGTCGGCGCCCGGCACGACGCTGCCGAACCGCACCGAGGTCTACAATTTGATGATGCACCAGCGTCTCGACATCGTCGCACGCCGTTATATGCGCGATTTGCGCGAAGCCGCTTTCGTCGACGTGCGGGTGTAAGACCGATGCCTCTGCCGCTTGCCGTGACGATGGGCGAGCCGTCGGGAATCGGCGGCGAAATCGCGCTCGCCGCCTGGCTCGGCCGCCGCGAAACCGATCCGGCGTTTTATCTGATCGACGAGCCGGATCGGCTTGCCGACCTCGCGGGGGGCCTCGGCTGGGACGTGCCGGTTCACGCGATCGCCGCTCCGGCAGAGGCAATTTCGACCTGTCGAGAGGCGCTGCCGGTGCTGCCGCTCGGCACCCGATTGCGGGGCCGTCCGGGACGGCCCGACCCCGCCGATGCGCCGGCGATCCTCGCTGCGATCGACAGGGCCGTCCGCGATGTGCAGGAGGGCCGCGCCGGCGCGCTCGTGACCAACCCGATCCAGAAGGACAACCTTTACCGGGCCGGGTTTCGCCATCCCGGCCACACCGAATACCTCGCCGAACTCGCCGGCACCGGAACGGCGCCGGTTATGATGCTGGCGAGCGAGACGCTGCGCGTCGTCCCCGTCACCATTCATCTCGCGCTGCGCCAGGCGGTCGCCACCCTGTCGACGGCGGCGATAGTCCATGCCGGTCGAGTCACCGCTGCGGCGCTGCGGCGCGATTTCGGCATCGCCGCGCCGGTGCTCGCGGTCGCCGGGCTCAACCCGCATGCCGGCGAAAACGGCGCCCTCGGCGAAGAAGACCGTGGCATCGTCGCGCCCGCGGTCGCCGAGCTGCGGGTCCTTGGCATCGATGCGCGGGGCCCCTTTGCCGCCGACACGCTGTTTCACGAAGAAGCGCGCCGGCGCTACGACGCGGCCCTGTGCATGTATCACGACCAGGCCTTGATCCCACTGAAGACGCTCGATTTTTATGGCGGCGTCAACATCACCCTCGGACTGCCCTTCGTGCGCACCTCGCCCGATCACGGCACCGCGCTCGACATCGCCGGGCGGGGGATCGCGCGCCCCGACAGCTTTCAGGCCGCGTTGCGGATTGCCTCTCGGATGGCGATCAATCGACGCCGCGCCGCCTGACGTCGTGACGTCGAGCGAACTGCCGCCGCTGCGCGAGGTCATCGCCCGCCACGGCATCGCCGCGAGACGGCGGCTAGGCCAGAACTTTCTCCACGATCTCAACCTGACCGGCCGGGTAGCGCGCGCCGCCGGGCCGCTCGATCATGCGAGCGTGATCGAGATCGGCGCCGGACCCGGCGGCTTGACCCGGGCGCTGCTCGCGGCCGGGGCGCGCCGCCTCGTCGCAGTCGAGAGGGATCCGCGCTGCCTCGACGCGCTCGCCGCCGTGGCAAAGTCGTATCCGGGACGCCTCGAGATCGTTGCGGCGGACGCGCTCGCGCTCGACCCCGCGGATCTGGCGCCGCCGCCGCGCAAGATCGTCGCCAATCTGCCCTACAACATCGCGACCGCTCTGCTTACCCGTTGGCTCGACCGCATCGCCGAATATGAGAGCCTGACCCTGATGTTTCAGCGCGAGGTCGCCGAGCGACTCGTCGCGGAGCCGCGACAAAAGGCCTACGGCCGGCTCAGCGTTTTCGTGCAATGGCGGGCGCAGCCGCGCCTCCTCTTCGACGTGCCGGCGCGCGCCTTTGTCCCGCCGCCCAAAGTCACCTCGACCTTGGTCGGAATCGAGCCCCGCGCCGAGCCGCTGGCGCCGGCCGAGAAGCTGGCGCTCGAACGGGTCACCGCGGCCGCCTTCGGCCAGCGCCGCAAGATGTTGCGCGCCAGCCTCAAGCCGCTCGGGGTGGCGGTCGAGAAATTACTCGAAAGCGCCGGCATCGAGGGCACGCGGCGCGCCGAAGAACTTTCGGTCGCGGAATTTTGCGCGCTCGCCCGCGCCTTCGCGCCATGAAGCGGCGCCCTTGAAAAAGCCGGCGCGATGGCAAACCATGGCTCGGCGCGGCAGGACCGGGCTCTACGATTGACATGTATCTCGTTGGCACCCCTTTCGGCCGCGCCTGGCTCTATGGTGCGCCGCTGCGCGCGGATGACTTCCGGCCCGGAACGCCCTTGCGGCATTTCTTCGCGTGGAATGAGAAGGCGTGGCGGCCCGACCGGCGCTACGTCATCGCCAATGACGTGCATCGTCTGCTGACGGCGCTTGGCGGCGACGCGGCGGCGCGCGAGATTTGTGCGACACATCTCGGCTCGTCTCCGGTCATCCGCGCCCGGCTCGGCAATCGCTTGCTCGTGTCGCGCCGCGCCGTTGCCGACGCGGCCGAACGATCCGGCACATTGTGCGACGCGCCCGCTTTGGCCGCCGGGCGACGGCTTGTCGAAGACCTCGTTGCCGGCATCGATGCCACGGGCACCGCGGCGCACGCCGCGGTGTTCGCCGCGTTCGAAGCGCTCGCGGAGCAGGTGGACCTGCGTGCACTGGCCCGGCTGCGGCACGCGAAGGCGTCGCTGGCGCATGGCTTGCGGCCGCGCCGGATCCTGGTGATCCGGTTGAGCGCCTTTGGCGATTTTGTGCAATCACTTGGGCCAGTCGAGGCCCTCCGCCACCATCACCGCGGCGACCGCATCACGCTCCTCACCACTGCGCCCTTCGCGGATTTTGCCCGCGAGCTCGGCTGGTTCGACGAGGTGCTGGTCGATCGGCGGCCGGGAAACTCGGATCTGCGCGGTTGGCTCACCTTGCGCCGAACCTTGCGGATGGGCGGCTTCGACCGGGTCTATGACCTTCAGACATCGCAGCGCTCGAGCGCGTACCGCTGGCTCCTCGGGACGAAAAACCCGCCGGAATGGTCGGGGATCGCGGCGCGTTGTTCGCACCCGCACGCCAATCTCGATCGCGACAAGCAGCACACGATCGACAAGCAGGCGGAACAGTTGTTGATGGCCGGCATCTACCCAACGCCGCTGCCCCGGCTGCCGATGCTTCACCACGCAGCCCCCGAAATGCCGGCGGGCCGGAATCTCGTGCTGATCGCTCCGGGCTCCTCGCCGCACCGGCCCATGAAACGCTGGCCGGCGGCGCGTTTCGGCGCCGTTGCGCAAGCCCTCGATTCCGCTGGCTATCTGCCGATCGTCGTCGGCGCAGGCGAGGAGAAGCCGCTGGCGGAAACGATCCGGTCATCCTGCCCGGCAGCCGTCGATCTGGTCGGCCGAACCACTATAGCGGCCCTCGGCGCCCTCGCGCAGCGCGCGGTCTTGACTGTCGGCAACGACAATGGCGCGAGCCATCTGGCTACGGCGGCCGACTGCCCGGTCGTGGTCCTATTCTCCGAAGCCGGTTCGGATCCGGCGCTTTGCGCGCCGCGCGGCCGGTTGGTTCGAATCGTCGCCGTGCCGGACCTGAACGAGCTCGCGGTCGAGACCGTCCTGGCCGAAGCGCGCGCGGTGCTGCGACAGCACGCCGGCACCGCGCCGCGTCCGATGGCGCGCTCGACATGACCGTGGCAGTCGCGAATTTCCTCTCTTATCGCGATCGGATCGTGCCGCGCTCGGAAGTGCATTTTCTGCGCCGCCTCTATGTCGCCTTCGATCGGTTGCAGCCGGTGTGGGTCGGTCGCCGGCGCGATGCCGGGTTGCCCGATCTCGGCGCGGCGCCGCTGTTTCTCGGCGAGCCCGGGATGCGCGGCGCAATTACCCGCACCCTGTTCAAGCATTTCGGCGTCCTGCCGTCGCGGCCGGACCTGCGGGCATTGCGGCCGCGCCTGGTGCACGCGCATTTCGGTCGCGGCGGGGCGTTGGCATTGCCGCTGGCGGAGGCGCTTGGCGTTCCGCTCGTCGTCAGCTTCTACGGCGGCGACGCGACCAAGGAAACGCACTACCGACCCCGCCTGATCCCGGCGATTTATGCCCGCCGGCTCGCCGCCCTGGAGGAAAAGGCGGCGATGTTCGTCTGCGTTTCCGATTTCATTCGCGAGCGGCTTCTCGATCGCGGGTTCCCGTGCGACAAGCTGGTGGTGATCCGCAGTGGCGTCGACCTCGGCATCGAGGCGGGCGTGGCTCCGGAATTGCCGCCGGGCTATGTCCTCTTTGCGGCCCGCTTCGTCGAAAAGAAGGGAGCGACTTATTTGATCGAGGCGGTGCGCCGTCTGCAGGCGGAGGGTAGGGAACTGCCGCTGGTGCTGATCGGCGAAGGCCCGCTGGCCGACGAATTGAAGCGGCAGGCCGGCGCGCTGAAGAGCGTGCTCTTTCACGGGTGGGTGCCGAACCGGGAGCTGCGCCGGTGGATGGCCGGCGCCATGACCGTCTGCGTCCCGAGCTGCGCGGCGGAAACCGGCGACGCCGAGGGGCTGCCGACGGTCGTCATCGAAGCGATGGCCGCCGGGACACCGGTTGTCGGATCCCGTCACGCCGGCATCGGCGAGGCGGTCGAGCACGAACGCACCGGGCTGTTGGTGCCGCCGGAGGATCCGGAGGCGATTACCGCCGCTTTGCGGCGGCT
The DNA here is from genome assembly GCA_035934195.1 of Allostellaceae bacterium. Classification (GTDB taxonomy): domain Bacteria; phylum Pseudomonadota; class Alphaproteobacteria; order ATCC43930; family CGMCC-115725; genus AP-15. Next base: position 11,741 of record DASYYD010000244.1, read on the forward strand.
CTGCGACGAGCCGGGTTTGCGCGATACGCTCGCCGGCAATGCGCGGCGCGCCGCCGTCGAGCAATTCGATGCGCGCGCTCAATCACGCCGCCTGCAGCAGACGCTGCTCGAGGTGATTGCGAGATCCGCCGGAACCTCGTGATGCGGCAGCGGACGGACAACTCGACAAAAGTTCCCCGGTTCATCGGGATTACCGGGGCGACCGGGTTCATGGGGAAGTATATCTCCCGGCACCTGCTCGCGACGGGGCGCTACCAGATCCGGGCTCTGTCGCGATTTGCCGCCGCTCCCGAACGCCGGTCCGAAGCAATCGAATGGCGGCGGGGCGACCTCAATGCGCCGCGCGACTGCGAGGCGTTCGTCCGCGGTCTCGGCGCCGTCATTCATCTGGCGCACACCAACACCCCGCTCTCCTCGCATCGCGACTGGGCCGGCGATGCGGTTCTCAACATCGTGCCGACGCTCAATCTGATCGAGGCTTTGCGCAGGGAGGGGCGCCGCGTCGATCTGGTGTTCGCCAGCAGCGGCGGCGCCATGTACGAGCCGCGCGCCGAGCGGTCACGTTTCAAGGAAACCGACGCCGCGCATCCGAATTCCCCCTATGGCGTCGCAAAGCTCGCGATCGAGAATTACCTTCGGCTCGCCGCCGATCAGGGCTGGCTGCGGGTGACCGTACTGCGGATCGGCAACGCCTATGGTACCCCGCTGCCGCCGCAGCGGCGGCAAGGGCTGATCGGCATCGCCATCCATCATGTCCTGCGCGGCGAGCCGGTGCCGGTCTATGGCGACCTGCGCAACGTGCGCGATTGGGTTCATCTCGCCGATGTCGGCGAAATGGTGGAACGGTGCCTCGAACCACGACGCCCTTTCGACATCTTCAATGTCGGCTCGGGACGCGGGGCCTCGACCGAGGAGGTCCTGGATCTGATCGAAAAAGCCGTCGGCCACCCGATCCGGCGACAGCGTCTCGTCGATGTCGACGATGCGCACCGGCTCGTGTCGTGGGCGGTCCTCGACATCACGAAGGCAGAGCACGAACTGGGATGGCGGCCGCGAATTGCACTCGAGGACGGGATACGAAATCTCTTTCTGGAGTACAAAGCCAAAATCCCGGTCGAAAATCCCTGATTTACTGGAATGCACCCCTATCTGCCGGATCTCGGCGAGTTGGCCGCCGTCGTCCTCACCTGGGGCGTCGGCGCCGTGCTGCTGCTCGCCGGCCGGCTCGTCGCTGGCGGCCGCACCGCGCCGGAGATGCGCATCGGCGCCGGGTGGGGCGCATTGTGCCTGCTCTTGACGCTGTGGGGGGTGTTCGTGCCGGTGAGCCTCAGGTTGCCGGCTACCGCCTTTGCCGCCGCCGCGATCTGCTCGCTGCTGTCACCGCGCTACCGCCTGGCGCGCGTCGATTCGCTGACCGTGGCGAAGATGTTGGTCTTGACCACGCCGCTGTGGCTGGTCATGGCGCCGATCCGGCCGTCGCAGCCGGACACCTTTCTCAATCTGCTGCCGAACGCGACCTATCTCGTCGATTACGGCCGCTTCCCGACGATCGCCCTGCCGCCCAGCTACTCCTACCTGCCATCGGCCCCCTACAACACGCAATTTTTGAGCTTTCTCGGCGCGCTCGTCGCACCCGGCTACCCGGCGTCGGGGATGTCGCTCATCAACGTGATGCTGTTTCTCGCCGCCGGCCTGGCGATCGCGCGGGCGCTCCATGACGGCGAGGGCGAGAAGGCCCGGCCGTTGCCGTGGGGCGCCATCGCGCTCGGCATGCTGCTCGCCGTAGCGCTCAACCCCGGCTTTGTGCCGCGCGTCGATTTCACCGCGTTCGGCGAGCCGGCCCTGATGGTGACGGCGCTCTTGTCGGCATCGCTCCTGGTGCGCGCGCAAGGCGCTCTCGTGGCCGGCGGTCGGCCGAGCGGCCTCGTCGCGTTGTCGCTGATCCTCGCGGCGATGATCAATTCGAAACAGTCGGGGATCGGGCTGGGGGTTGCGCTTCTCGCGGCAGCGGCGCTCGCCGGCGCGGCCGAGCGCGGACTGCCGTGGCGGCGCTGGCTGCGGTTTCTCGCGCTGGCCGCGCTGCCGGCGGCATTGCTTTATGCGGCCTGGCGTTATCACGTCACCCGCGCCGGCCTCGCCGAATTGATGCTATTGCCGCCAGGCGCCTGGCATTGGGCGGTTTTGCCGCAGACCGTCGCGAGCGTGGCCTGGTCGATCTTCGAAAAGCCCTTTTATTTCGCCGGCGTCGTGATCGCCCTGGCGGCGCTACCGGTGGCACTGCGCCGGTGCGGCTGGACCATGACGACGCGGCTCCTCGCGGTCCACGCCGGCCTTTTCGTCTTCTACAACGCCTTCCTATTGCTGGCCTATGTCATGACCTTCTCGGGGGGCATGAGTGCCGCGGCGCATTCCTATTTCCGGTACAACACGCACTTGTCGCTGGTTCTGGTATTGGCGCTCGCGATGGCGGCGCGCGAGGCTGGTCTCGGGGCAATCCTCGCCCGCCATGCCCGGCGCTGGACCGCGCTTGCCCTCGCGGCGCAGCTCGCCGCGCCGATCGCCTTTGCGCAGCGGCTGCGCTTCGATCTCGTCATGCCGCAGCCGCTCGTCTGGAATCTCGGCGTGCGCGTCAAACCCTATCTCAAAGACGGCGACCGGCTCGCCCTGCTGTTGCCCGGCGACAACGGCAGCGTCGCCGCGATGCTCGCCGGAGTGTTGCGCGATGTGCCGCCGCGCCGCCGGCTCGACCTCTGGGTCAGGCCGACCGCCGATAGCGCGACGCTCGGCGAGGCGGCGCGGCGCGGGTACGAATTGGCGCTTGTCTCGTGTTCGGCTGACGGCCTCGTGGGATCGCCGCCCGGCGTCGCCGGGCTTTTCGCGCACGACAAGGCAGGGTGGGGCGTGCTCGCGCAGTGGCCTTATCCGGCCGCGGCATTCCGGCAGCGCTGGCAGGACATCCTTTCCTGGCGTCCGCTCTGCCGCAAACGCTGACGCGAGGCCGCGGTCAGTCGGCGCGCAAGCGGTCGACGAAATCGCCGAGCCCGGTCTGACGCGTGCGCCGCGCCCGCTCGGCGGCGACGATCGCCGCGACTTGCGTGAGGCTCGCCGCGATGTCGCGATTGACGACGACATAATCGTATTCCGGCCAGTGGCTCATTTCTTCCGCCGATTTTGCCATGCGCAGGGCGACGACCGCGGCGCTGTCTTGGGCCCGCGCTTTGAGCCGCGCTTCGAGCGCGGCGATGCTCGGCGGCAGGATGAACACCGAGACAAGGTCGGCGCGCACGCTTCCCGTCAGCTGCTGCGCCCCCTGCCAGTCGATGTCGGCGACGATGTCGCGGCCCAGGGCGAGCGCCTCTTCGACCGGCCGCCGCGGTGTCCCGTAGGAATGTCCGAAGACGGTCGCGCTTTCGAGCAGCTCGCCTGCAGCGAGCATCTTCGCGAAGCGCTCCTTGGTGATGAAATGATAGTCGCGCCCATCCGTCTCGCCGGGGCGCGGCGGGCGGGTGGTGACGGAAACCGACATCTCGAGGCCGGGATCGCCGGCCACGAGCCCGCGCGCGATCGTCGTCTTGCCGGCGCCTGAGGACGAGGAAAGCACCAAGAGAAAGCCACGCCGCTTGATCTCCCCGGCGCTCATTCGAGGTTTTGCACCTGCTCGCGAAACTGCTCGACCGAGGCCTTCAGCGAAAGCCCGATCCGGGTCAGCTCGATGTCGCTCGATTTCGAGCACAAGGTGTTGGCCTCCCGGTTCAATTCCTGGCACAGGAAATCGAGGCGGCGGCCGACCGCCTCTTCCTTCGACAACAGCTCGCCCGCCTGCTCGATATGCGCGACGAGCCGCTCCAACTCCTCACGCACATCAGAGCGCGCGACGATCAGCGCCGCCTCCTGCGCCAGTCGCTCTTCCGGCATCGCCGGGGCGAGGTCGGCGAGGTCGGCGAGCAAGGTCCGCAGGCGCTCGCGGATAGCGGCGGGTTGTGCCGCCGCGCAACCGGCGGCCGCCGTCGCCAGCTCTCTCATCTCGCGCAGCTGGGTGCGCAACAGCAAGGCGAGCCGAGCGCCTTCCTCGGCGCGCGCCGCAGCGAGGCGGTCGAGCGCCCTTTCCCAGCCGTCGAGGATTGCGGCGCGGCGCGCCTCGGCTACTTCTTCGCTGTCATCGTCCACCGTCTCGACGACTCCGCGCAGCGCGAGGAGGCCGTCGAGGCGCGGCGGCGCCGCCTCGATCTCGGCCGAGAGATCGTTCAAAAGGCTGATGATCTGGGCGAGGGCCTCACGGTTCACCCGGATCACCGGCGGCGTCGTGCGGGTAGTGGACAGGCTCGCGGAAATATTGCCGCGGCGAAAACGTTGCGTGACGGCATTGCGCAGCAGCGGCTCGATTGCCTCGAAACCGGGCGCCAGGCGCAAGCGCAGATCGAGCGATTTGCCGTTGACGCTCTTTACCTCCCAGATCCAGGAAACGCCCGCCGCCTCGCCCTCGGCGCGGGCGAAGCCCGTCATGCTGGCGACGCTCGCCGCCCGGCTCTCGTTCTTGCGCATCAATCGCTTATAGCGCGGCCTCGGCACAGCAACAACGTCCCCACCCCAATCCTCCCCCGCTTGCGGGGGAGGGAAGGGAGGGGGCAGGATGGCGAAACCGTATGGGAGGAGAGAATGGATCTGGGGCTGCGGGGAAGAAAGGCGCTCGTCACCGGCGCCTCGAAGGGGATCGGGCGGGCCTGCGCCGAGGTGTTGGCCGAGGAGGGATGCGACGTCGTGCTGGTGGCACGCACCGCCGCCGACCTCGAAGCGGTCAAGGCAAAGATAACGGCCCAGCACAACGTCGCGGTGCGGGTCTTTGCGCTCGACCTGTCGGACAGCCGCAATGTCGACCGGCTCGCCGCCGAATGCCCGGAGACCGACCTCCTCGTCAACAACGCCGGCGCCATCCCCGGCGGCGACATCACCGCGATCGACGAGGCGCGCTGGCGCGCCGCCTGGGATCTGAAGGTGTTCGGCTACATCAACATGACGCGCCGCTTTTATGCGCTGATGCGCGAGCGGCGGCAGGGCGCCATCGTCAACATCCTCGGCGCGGCCGGCGAGAACCCGGATTTCGATTACATCGCGGGCTCCTCCGGCAACGCCTCGCTGATGGCGTTCACCCGCGCGATCGGCGGCACCGCGCCGCGCGACGGGCTGCGCGTCGTCGGCATCAACCCGGGCCCGGTGATGACCGAGCGCCTTATCACGCTGATGAAGACGCGCGCCGAGACAAACTTCGGCGACTCCGAAAAATGGACCGAGCTGATGAAGCCCTTGGCCTTCGGGCGCGCCGCCAAGCCGGAGGAGATCGGCTGGATGGCCGCCTTTCTCGCCTCCGACCGCTCGGGCTACACGACGGGCTCGATCATCACGATCGACGGCGGCGGTTCGAGCCGTCGCTCGGCGCTGTGACGTTCCGCCGCATGTGAGCGTTGACAACGGACGGCCACCCGGCGGATCGTCTCAGCGACAGTGGGGGTGCGCCGGGAACCCGGCCGCGCGGCGACCGACGATCGGGAGGAACTGATGCTCGACGTACTCGAAAACCAGAAGAAACTGACGATAAACCAGTGGAAGATTTTCGGCGCCGCGACGCTCGGCGACATGCTGGATTTCTTCGATTTCTTCCTGATCGGCTTCGTTCTCGCATTCATCGTCAAGGATTGGCATCTGACCTATGGGCAGTCGGGCGCGATCCTGTTGGCGTCGGGCGTCGTCGCACCCTTCGGCTCACTGTTCTGGGGCTGGGTCTCCGACCGGATCGGCCGGCGCAAGGCGATGATCCTCACCGTCCTCAACTTCTCGATCCCGACCGGCTTGATGGCGCTGGCGCCGCACGGCAGCTGGATGTTTCTCGCCATCTGCCGGGTTTTCGTCGGCTTCGGCGTCACCGGCCTCTACGCGGTCGACATCGTCGTGGTGCAGGAATTCGTCCCGGCCAGCAAGCGCGGCTGGGTGACCGGGCTGACGACGAGCCTCTTGCCGGCGGGGTTGCTGCTCGGCGCGCTCTTGGGCAAGTACATCGCCTTCTACATCGGCTGGCGTGGTTTGTTCCTGTGCGGGCTGTTGCCGGCCGCCTTGACCTTGTGGGTGCGCGCCTGGGTCCCGGAAACCCCGCATTGGCTGATCCGCAAGGGCCGGCTCGAAGAGGCGCGCAAATCGCTCGCCTGGGCCCTGATGATCGATCCGAGCGAGGTTCGGCTGCCGGCCGTCGCCCCGGAGATCCGCCATACGCCTTGGCGGGAAATCTTCCGGCATCCGCGCAGCATCATCGTCGGCTGCCTGACGGGCCTCACCCAGACGGGCGGCGTCGCGCTTGCGCTGTGGATGGTGACCCTCTTCGTCATGGTCCTCCACGTCAGCCCCGTGGTGGCCTCGGGCCTCGTCATCTGGGTCAGCATCATGGGCATCCTCGGGCGGTTCTTCTGCTCGTGGCTCTCCGACGCGATGGGCCGCCGCGGCTCGATTGTCCTGTCGTGCCTGCTCGGCGCGGCGGCGATGTCGCTCGCCGGCTATCTGCACGACGTATTCCTCGGCAGCGTCTCGGTCTTCTACCTGATGGTGCTCGTCAACCAGTTCTTCGGCAGCGGCAACTACTC
>DASYYD010000253.1:0-7777 GCA_035934195.1 Allostellaceae bacterium
GCGCGGCGAAGCTCGCGCTCGGCACCTTCACCGGCATCACCGACGGTGTCGATGCGCAAACCGACGGGTATGAGCTGGAACCGCCCGATCAGGGCCTCGCCGTCGGCCAGGGCGTCATCTTCGAGATCAACAACAACACGCTGCAGCTCTTCCGTACGAACGGGCGCCCGCTGACCCTTCCGGTCTTCACGGCGACGTTCTTCAACGTCAATCCCGATTTCAACCAGGTGATACTGAGCGACCCGCACGTCCTCTACGACCCCAGCAGCCGGCGCTGGTTCGTCGACGAGCTGGTCTATAGTCTTGACGGCAGCTTTTCCGGCTTCGCCATCGCGGTCAGCCAAACGAGCGACCCGGCGGGCGCCTACAACCTCTACCAGGCGCGCGCCTTCAGCGACGACCTCGGCGGCTGCGGTAGCACCGATTGCCTCGCCGACTTCCCGCAGGTCGGCTATGACGCCAACGCTTATTTCATTGCTTCCGACCTGTTCGATTTTACCTCCAGCAACTTCGTCGCCACCGGCCTCTACGTCTTTCCGAAGCTGCGGCTCGAACGCGGGGCGAGCATCAGATACCTGCGCTTCACTTCCGACGATTTCGTGATGCAGCCGAGCGTCCCGGCGTTGGGCGAGCCGTTCGCCACCGCCGACAACGGCACCGAATATCTGATGACGGCGCGCAACATCGTCGACGGCTCCAACCGCATCCGGGTGGTGGCGATCGTCAACACGGCGGAGATCGCCGCGGCGCCGCGCCGGCTGCGGGGCTTCTTCACCGAGATCAGGGGCCAGCCCTATGGCCAACCGGTGCCGCAAACCGAGCCGGATGTGGTCGGGCCCTATTGCCAGTCGCAGGGTGTCACCTCCGCGCCGCTGCTCGACGGCGGCTACGGCGCCTTCGGCAGCAATATCGTGCTCGCCGGCGGCAAACTCTTCGGCGCCCTCACGTCCGGCGCCGTGATCGCCTTGAACCAGATCGGCAATGTGATCGCGTATTTCGTCGTCGCGCCGACGCTCGCCGCGAAAGCGGTCACTGCCGCCATCGTCAAACAGGGCTATCTCGTCCCGCCGCGCGGTTTCAGCCTCTCCTACCCGGCCTTGGCGCTGCAGGCCTCGGGCCGCGGCGTGCTCGGAATGTCGATCACCGGCAGCAAGGCGGCCGCGGTCGGCGGCTTTCCGAGCGCCGCGGTGACGCGGTTCCGCCGATCGACTCCGTCGCCCGACATCGTGGTCAGCGGCCAAGGCGATACCTCGGACGACGGTTTTTCCGGGTGTCAGACAGCGGGCCCCGGCGGCATCGGGCGGTGGGGCGATTACGGCGCCGCGACGGTCGATCCGGCGACCGGCTTTTTCTATACCGCCAACGAATATATTCCCGAGGCCGCGAAGTATCCGCGCGGCCCGGCCGCCAATTGGGGCACCCTCGTGACCCGGACCCAATAGGAATGGGCGTGATCCCGCAACGCGCGCGGCGAATGGAGACTGGGCGCGGCGCCGATTGACCGGGCTGCCCGAATTGCCTAGCATCGCGGCACCGCGATAAGCACCGGGAGTGAGGGCTCTTATGCCGTCGTTTCGCTGGTCGGCGCTGAATGGCGGCGGTGAAGTCGTGCACGGCCTCATGGAGGCGCCGGACCGCCGCACCGTCGTCGACCGGTTGCAGCGGCAGGGCCAGATCGTGCTGCGCGCCGATCCGGCCGGCGCCCGTCGCGCGCTCGGCGAATTGTTGCGCATCGAGATCGGCGGCGCGCGCGGGCTCGACAAATCCACGCTCGGCGAGGTTACGCGCGAGCTGTCGATCATGCTGGCCGCCGGCCAGGACCTCGACCGCGCGCTGCGCTACGTCACCGAGAACACCGGCAACGCGAGGGCCCGCGCGGTGCTCGGCAACGTGCGCGACAAGGTGCGCGGCGGCAACTCGCTCGCGGCGGCGCTGGCGAACGAGCCGCGCAGCTTTTCTCGACTCTATGTCGGGCTCGTGCGGGCCGGCGAGGCGGGCGGCACGCTGGCGGCGACGCTCGCCCGGCTCGCCGATCTGCTCGAACGCGAGCGCAGCCTGACGGCCAGCCTGCACGCCGCGCTCGTCTACCCGGCGTTGCTCGTCGCCGCCGCCGCCGGCTCGATCGTGCTGCTCCTCGACTATGTGCTGCCGCAGTTCGTGCCGATTTTCGAGCAGGCCGGCGCGAAGCTCCCCGCCCCGACCCGCTTTCTGATGGCGCTCGGCACAGCGGTCCACGCCGGCGGCCTGTGGGCGCTGCTGGCGATCGCGGCTCTGGGGCTGCTGGCGCGCCAGCTGCTGCAGCTTCCCGCCTACCGCCTGCCGGTAGACCGCCTGCTGCTGCGCCTGCCAATCGTCGGCAGGCTGTTGCGCGAGACCCTCGCGGTGCGGCTGACCCGCACCCTCGGCAGCCTCCTGCAAAACGGCGTGCCGCTGATCCAGGCCCTCGGCATCGTCAAGGACGCGCTCGGCAATCTCGCCGCCGGCGCGGCCGTCGAAAAGGCGGCGCTCGCGGCCAAGGGCGGCGCTGGTCTCGCCCGCTCGCTCGGCGAAGCCGGCCTCTTTCCGCCGCGCAGCATCCATCTCCTGCAACTCGGCGAGGAGGCGGCGCAGCTGCCGGCGATGGCGCTGCGAGCGGCCGAAATCCACGACGAGCAGGTGCGCCTGTTACTGCAGCGGCTGGTCTCGCTGGCGGTGCCGGCGATCACGATCACGATGGGCCTCGTGGTCGCCGGCATCATCAGCGCCTTGCTGACGGCGATGCTGAGCCTCAATGACCTGGTCTCGTGAGGCTTCCCGCCCGCCGCCGGCGGCCGGCGGCGGCTTCACCCTCCTCGAACTCCTGGTGGTGATCGCCATACTCGGTTTCGCGCTCGTCCTGATCGCCGGCTACAAAGCGCCGTGGAGCAACGTCGCCGCGCTCAGGGCAACCGCCGCGGAGCTGGCTTCCGGGCTGCGGCTGGCGCGGTCGGAGGCGATCCTCGACAACCGCAGCGTCGTCCTCGCGCTCGATCTCGAGCGGCACAGCTGGCGCGTCGGCGCCGGCTCGCCGCACCCGCTCCCGGCACGGCTCTCGATCGAGCTGTTGACGATCGCCGGCGAGCGCGCCGACGCGCGCCAGGGCGACATCCGCTTCAATCCCGACGGCAGCTCCAGCGGCGGCCGCATCTCGATCGCCGATGGCGGCGGCCGCATCGCCATCGGCGTCGATTGGCTGACCGGCCGAGTGCACGTCGCGAATGCGCACTGAAGGCGATCCCCGCGCACCCCGGCGGCACCTGCCGGGCGGCTTCACGCTGCTCGAAGTCATCGTCGCGCTGGCGATCGCCGGCCTCGCCTTCGTCCTGTTGTTCCGCGCCGGCGGCACCGGCCTCGTCGCGGCGAACACGGCGAGCCGGACCGAAGAGGCGGTCGAACGTGCGCAGTCGCATCTCGCCGCGATCGGGCGCGAGGCGAGCGTGGTGGCGGGCGACCGGCAGGGCAACGACGGCGGCGGCTTCCGCTGGCAGCTCTCGGTGCGTCCGCTCGCGTCGCGCCCCATTCTGTCCCCGAACGGGGTGTCGCGCCTCGTGCTGACCCTCTACGAGGTGACGGTGGCGATCTCATGGAAGACGCAAAACCGCGACCGCCGCGTCGTGCTCGAGACCAGACGCGTCGCGACGGCGCAGATGCCGCAGTGATCCGGCCGTGACCGATCCGCGCCCGCCGCACCGGCAATCGGGCTTCACGCTGCTCGAGCTGATCGTCGCTCTCGTCGTGCTCGGCTTTCTCCTCATCGGGCTCACCCAGGGCGTGCGCGCCGGCCTCGAGATGTGGGGCGCGCAGCGCCACCGGCTCGCCGACACCGCCGATCTCGACGCCGCGGCGCGCGTCTTGCGCAACCTGCTGACCGGCATCCCGCAAGTCCCGCCCGAGGGGTTCACCAAGGGCCCCGAGGGCCATGAGGGGGTGCGGGGGACGCGGCAGCGGTTCACCTTTGTCGGCGATCTGCCGACCGGGCTCGGCACCGTGCGGCGCGCCGACATCCGGCTCGAGCTCGATCGGCATCGCCTGGTGCTGCTGTGGGCGCCGCACCGGCACGAGCTTCTGACTGGGCCGCCGCCGCGCCCGACCCAGACCGAGCTCGTCGGCGGCGTCGGACGCCTGCAGCTCGCCTATTGGGGTCCGCCGGCGGCGGGGCAGCCGGCGCGCTGGCTCGCCGCCTGGCGCGGCCCGGGCAATCCGCCGCTGATCCGCGTCCGCCTCGCCTTTGAAAAGGGCGATCCGCGGCATTGGCCGGACCTGATCGTCGCGCCGCGCCTGTGAGAGGCTTGCCATGATAGGGCCACATTCGGAAAATCTCCTTGACATGGGGTCGTGGGGGGAGCCGGCGGTCGGCGCCGGTGCGGCGTCGCCGGGCTCCTCCGGGGATGGCCGATCGACGATTGAGCGGCGCGGTCACGAAACATGATGCGCGATTTTTGGGACTGGTGGCTGGGCCAGCTCCTCGAGCTGTTGCCGCGGCGTTTGCGGCGGACCGGCGAGAGTGCCGGCGACGCGCTGGTGATCGCCCCGATCGGCCCGCTCGGCGATGTCGATGGGGTCACGGCGAGCTTGCGCCGGGGCGGCAGAGAAGCCCCGCTCGGCCGCTATCCGCTGGGGGGCTCCGGCTTCGCCGGGCTGCCGCGCGCCTCGGGCAAGCCGGCGGTGTTGCGGCTGCGCGACACCGACGTGCTGCAAAAGACGGTGAGCCTGCCGCTGGCAGCCGAGCGGGAACTGCGACAGGTCCTCGCTTTCGAAATGGACCGGGAGACGCCGTTCACGACCGAGGAACTCTATTGGGACTATCGGGTCGAAGCGGTGGATCGGCAGAGCGGCCGCTTGTCGGTCCGCCTGACGCTGCTGCCGAAAGCCCGCCTCGCTCCGCTCTTGGCCGCGCTCAAGGGGGCTGGGATCGCGCCGCGGCGGGCCGAAATCACCGGTGCGGCCGGCCGGGCATGCCATTTGCCGCTCGACGGCAATGACGGCCGTCTGGAAGAGCCGTCCCGGCGCTTCCTCTATGCCGCGGCGGCGTGCTGCGCGGTGTTGGGGCTCGCCGTCGTGGTCACCCCTTTCATCCGGCAAAGCCTGGCGCTGGCAGCCGTCGACCGCCGGGTCGCGGCCGGCAAGAGCGCGGCGGCCGAGGCAGAAAAGCTGCGCCGCGACATCGACCGGCTGTCGGGCAACGTCGATCTGATCGAGCGCGAGCGCGACAAGGCCGGGCATCCGCTCGAGGTGCTGGCGGCGGCAACGCGGGTTCTGCCGGACGATACCTACCTGTCCGAAATCGCGCTGCGCCACCGCAAGGTGACGCTGAGCGGCCGCTCGGCGGCGGCGGCGCGCCTGATCGGCCCGCTGTCGGCGTCGGGCGAGTTCGGCAATCCGGCATTCGCCGCGCCGGTGACGCGGCTAGAGGCGCTCCATGCGGAGGTCTTCACCATCACCGCGGAGGTCCGGCCGTAATCTCGCTTGCCGCCATGCCCACTGGACTCTCGGGTCGGCTTCTGGCACTGACCCTCTTCCTCGTCGTGCTCGGCAGTCTCTATCTGCTCGCCGCGGTCCCCCTCGTCGATTTCTACGCAGAACGCGCCGCCGCGCTCGAAAGGCGAGAGATGCTGGCGCCGCGGCTCGATGCGCTGGCGGCCGAATTGCCGGCGTTGCGGGCGCGGCTCGCCGCGCTGCACGCCCAGGCGCAGACGCGTAAGGTGACGCTCGACGGGTCGAGCGACGCGATCGCCTCGGCCAATCTGGAAAGCCGCATCGAGGCGCTCGCCGTCTCGGTCGGCGCCACGATCGGCAGCACCGAGGCGCTGCCGGCCGAGACGCGCGGCCCGTACCGGCGTATAGGATTACGCGTCATCCTCAGCGGGACCTACGAAACCGTGGTGAAGTTGATCGCTGCGCTCGAAGAGACCAACCCGCCGCTCGTCATCGACGATTTGCAGCTGCACGGCGTGCTGCGGCGGGCGGGGCTGCCGGGGCCGCAGGGGATCAACGGGACTCTCGACGTGTACGGTTTTCGCGCCAACCAAACCGCCGCCGCGGCCAAGCGATGATCGATCGCCTCGTCATCTATCTGTTGCTGGCCGGCAGCGTGCTGTTCGGCGCGATCCTGTACCTCGAGATCGGTTCGGACACGGCCGGCGGCAAACCCGCGATCGAGATGCCGCGGCGCGCGAACGCCCCGGTCGCCGTTCGGCCGCAAAAAAAGCTGCGGCATCGGCAACTCGTTGCGGCGATCCTGGAGCGACCGCTGTTCAGCCCGACGCGGCGTCCTGCTCCGACGGCGTCCGGCTCGGGCGCCGGTGCCGACCTCGCCGACGCGAGGTTGACCGGGATCGTCACGCTGCCGCCGCTCAAGATCGCGATCTTTGCCGTCAAGGGAGCAAAGCCGCTGGTGCTCGGCGAGGGCGAGAGCGTGAGCGGCTGGCGGATCGATCGGATCACGCCGGCCGAGATCGCGCTGAGCGGCCCGAGCGGCGCCCGCACATTGCGGCCGAAAGAGGACCCGGCCCTGGTGCGCGCGCGGCCCCCCGCCGTCGCCGCCGGCAATCGGCCATCGCCGTTCAACGCCCGCCCGGCGCCCGGCGCGCCATTTCGGCCGGCCAGGTTGGGCCCGCCGTTTGTGCCGCGCCCGCCGACCGGGGCGGCTCCGGTTTGGCGGCCGTGATGCGGCGGCCCAGCGGCCCGCGGCAGGTATTTGCGGCCGCCGCGCTGGCGTTGCTCGCCGGTTGTCATCCCGCGCCCCCGCCGCCGCGGCTGGCGCCGCTGCAGGAGCCCGGCAAGTTGCAGCCGGCGGCGCCGCGCGTCGGCGGCACGATCCCCAACGAATACAGCCAACAGCACGCCTACGAGGCCGCCGGCCGGCCGGAGCACCCGGCGATCGCCGCGCCGGCGGCGGCGGCGCAGACTGCCGGCGGCGACGTCACGCTCGATTTCGTCGATACCGATATCCGCGAGGTCGCTCGCACCATCCTCGGCAACATGCTGAAGGTCAGCTACACGATCGATCCCGACGTGAAGGGGACGACATCGATCGAGACCGGCAAGCCGATCAGCCGGGCGGCGTTATTGCCGACGCTCGAGACGCTGCTCAACCAGAACGGCGCGACGATCGTCGAACAGAACGGCGTTTATCGGGTGACGCTGATCGCCCCCGGCGCGATCGCCCACGCGGTCGCCGGCGGCGGCGCCCTCGGCGCCGGGACCGAGGTGGTGGCGCTGCATTACGCCTCGGCCGAGCAGCTCGCCAAGGTGCTCACGCCCTATGTTTCGGGGACCAGCAAGATCCTTCCCGATCCGGCCGGCAACGCGCTCATCGTCAGCGGCGACGCGACCGGGCGCCAAGCCCTCGTCAGCCTCATTCACGCCTTCGACATCGATCTTTTGGCGGGCCAATCCTACGCGCTCTTTCCGGCCGGCGACGCCAACCCCGAGAAGCTCGCGAAGGAAATCGAAAAGGTCATGCAGGCCGGGCAGGGCGAGCCGCTCTCCGGCGTCGTTCGCGTGTTGCCGATGAACCGCGTCGATGCGGTCCTCGTAATCTCGCCGCAGCCGAGCTACATCGACTCGGCCCGGCGGCTGTTGCGGCTCGCGCACAACGTCCAGGATGCGACGGCGCGCACCTGGCACGTCTACTACGTGCAGAACGGCCAGGCCGGCGATCTGCAGAACCTGTTGCAGCGCGCGTTCACCCCCGAACACGTGACGCCGACGACGACGACCGCGCCGGGCAGCACCGCCCCCGGCGCGACGACGGCGA
>DASYYD010000264.1:0-2896 GCA_035934195.1 Allostellaceae bacterium
GGCTGCCGGTCGCCGAGGCGGCCGCGACGCTCGCGCGCCTCATCGAGGGCGCGCGGCAGCACCGCATGACCGGCGTCGGGCTGTCGCGGCTGATCGAGCCTCGCCTCGGCCCGGCGATCGGGGGTAGCATCGGCCGGCGGCCCTTGGGGTGAAGCGATGTTGCGGCGCGGCCAGAGTTACGAGGAGGTGTATCAGAGCTTTCACTGGGAATTGCCGGCGCGGTTCAACATCGGCGCCGCCGTCTGCGACGCGCATGCGACGGGCGACAACCGCCTCGCCCTCCTCTACGAGGCGCCGGACGGCAGCCTCGCCCGCTTCGGCTTCGACGATCTGAAGCGGCTCACCAACCGCTGCGCCAACATGCTGGCAGCGACGGGAGTGGGGCGCGGCGACCGCGTCGGCGTGCTGCTGCCGCAGCGCCCGGAGACGGCGATCGCGCATATCGCGATCTACAAGCTGGGCGCGGTCGCGCTGCCGCTCTTCATCCAGTTCGGCCCGGACGCGCTCGAGCACCGCCTCTCCGACAGCGGCGCCAAGGCGCTCGTCACCGACAGCGACAACCTCGCGAAACTGCCGGCGGGGCTCCCGGATCTCGAAACGGTCCTCGTCGTCGAGGGCGACCCCGGCGGGCATCGGCTGTTCTGGCCGACCCTGGAACGCGCTTCCGACGCCTTTAGCCCTGCCGATACCGGGATCGACGACCCGGCGCTCATCATCTACACCTCGGGCACGACCGGAAAACCCAAAGGCGCGCTGCACGCGCAACGGGTCCTCCTCGGGCATCTGCCGGGGGTCGAGCTGCCGCACGATTTCTTCCCACAGCGGGGCGACTTCTACTGGACGCCGGCCGACTGGGCGTGGATCGGGGGGCTCCTCGACGTGCTGTTGCCGAGCCTTTATTTCGGCGTGCCGGTGCTCGCCCATCGCGCCCAGAAATTCGACCCCGAGGAGGCGTTCGCCCTCCTTGCGCGGCACGGCGTCAGGAACGCCTTTCTGCCGCCGACGGCGCTCCGGATGATGCGCCAGGTTGGCTCGCCCCGAGAGCGCTTCGGCCATACTCTGCGCTCGGTCGCGAGCGGCGGCGAGGCATTGGGCGAGGACATCCTCGCCTGGTGCCGCGAGGCCTTCGGCTGCGAGGTCAACGAGTTCTACGGCCAGACCGAAGCCAACCTGCTCGTCGGCAATTGCGCCTCGCTCTATCCGGTGCGCCCCGGTTCGATGGGCCGCGCCATCCCCGGCCACCGCGTCGCCGTGGTCTCGCCCGAGGGCGAAGCATGCCGACCCGGCGACCCCGGCATCATCGCCGTCGCCCGGCCCGACCCGGTGATGTTCCTCGGCTACTGGAACAATGCCGCGGCGACGGCGGCGAAATTCAAGGGCGACTGGTGCCTGACGGGCGATACCGGCATCGCCGACGAAGAGGGGTACATCTGGTACAAGGGCCGCGAGGACGATCTGATTTCGAGCGGCGGCTACCGCATCGGCCCGACCGATATCGAAGATTGCCTGTTGAAGCATCGGGGCGTGCTGATGGCGGCGGTCGTCGGCGTCCCCGACGCGGTGCGCGGCGAGGTCGTCAAGGCCTTCATCGTCCCGAAACCGGGGGCCGCCGCCGGCCCCGGCCTCGCCGAGGACATCCGCCGCTTCGTCGGCGAGCGCCTCGCGCATTACCAGCGGCCGCGCGAGATCGTCTTCGTCGAGGCGCTGCCGCTGACCGCCACGGGGAAGATCCTGCGCCGCGAATTGCGCGCAGCCGAGGGAGGGTGAGATGCCGAACATGACGACGCAGCAGAAGGCCGAGCGCATCGTCGCCCTCTTCCGCGAGCGGCGGCAGACGGACGTCTTGCCGCGCGAACTCTATCCGGCCGACCTCGATGACGCCTACCGGATCCGCGCCGCCTTTCAGGCGATCGAGGAAGAGGGCGGGCGCGGGCCGGTCGCCGGCTGGAAGATCGCGATCACGACCAAAGTGATGCAGGACCTCTGCGGCATCGACGAGCCCTGCTACGGCGCGATCTTCGCGAGCGAGGTGCATCACCGGAAGGCCGAGTTGCGCGCCGGCGACTTCTGCCGGCTCGGGATCGAGACCGAGATCGCGATGCGGCTCGGCGCCGACCTGCCGCAGGGTGGCAGCCGCGAGCAGGTCGCCCGAGCGGTCGAGAGCGCGATGGCGGCGATCGAGCTGATCGAGGATCTGCGCTACGACTACAAGCGGATCGAGGCGCCGGCCATCGTCGCCGGCAATGCCTGGAATGCCGGCATCGTCATCGGCGAACCCAATCCCCATTGGCGCGCGCTCGACCTCGCGACCGTGCGCGGCAGCCTGCGCATCAACGGCGAGGAGGTCGGCACCGGCATCGGCGGCGACGTCATGGGGCATCCCTTGAACGCGCTCGCCTGGCTGGCGAACCGGCTCGCCGCCGCCGGCACGCCGCTCACGGCCGGCATGGTGGTGATGACCGGCAGCATCGTCTCGACCCGCTTTCCGGCCGTCGGCGACGAGGTCGAGGTCGAGATATCGGGGCTCGGCCGCGCCGGCCTCGCGCTCGGCTGAAGGCTTGACAGCGGCGCCCGGCGCCGCTTCGGTAGCGCCCGTTCGTTTCATCATCGAGACCGGGGGAAGAGAATGGCGCACCCGATCGTCTACGGGCCGGCCGGCAGCACCTATGTGTGGAGCGCGCGGCTCGCCCTCGCCGAAAAGGGCGTCGCGCACCAGCTCGTGCCGGTGCCGTTCGGCGCCCATCGCGATGCCGAGCACCTGAAGCGCCAGCCCTTCGCCAAAGTGCCGGCCTTCGAGCATGACGGCTTCATGCTCTACGAGACGCAGGCGATCATGCGCTATGTCGACGAGCGCTTCGCGGGGTCCCCCTTGCAGCCGGAGGACGTCTTCGAATTC
>DASYYD010000272.1:0-2189 GCA_035934195.1 Allostellaceae bacterium
GATGGCGGGCTACGTCGCCAACGTCCCGTCGCTGACGCCGGGCGCCTATCTCGCGGCCGGCGCCACCGGCTTCAACCTCGTCGCCCTGCATCATTTGTGGGTCGAGGCCGATCCGAAGGAAACCGAGCTGACGCACGCAGCGCCCGGGCAGCGGGTCGTCATCACCGCCGACACCTATCCGGGCGTCGCATGGCGCGGCACCTTGCAAAGCCTGTCGCCGGCTTCCGCCAGCGCGTTCTCGCTGCTGCCGGCGCAGAATACCAGCGGCAACTGGGTCAAGGTGGTGCAGCGCATCCCGGTGCGCATCGCCGTCGATGAGGATCCCTCGAAGCCGGCCCTGCGCAGCGGCATGAGCGTCGAGGTCTCGATCGACACCGGCCGCTACCGCCGCCTGCCGCCCTTCCTCGCGGCGCTGCTGCGCCTCGGGTAAGCCTTGGCCGACAAGCTGAGCCCAAGGGGATTAGGCCCGGGCGCCCACCGCGCCGTCATCACGCTGTGCGTGATGCTGGCGACGATCATGCAGGCGCTCGACACGACGATCGCCAATGTCTCCTTGCCCTACATGCAGGGCACGATGGCGGCGAGCCAGGACCAGATCAACTGGGTCTTGACCTCCTACATCGTCGCGGCGGCGATCATGACGCCGCCGACCGGCTGGCTCGCCGGGCGCTTCGGCAGAAAGCGCCTCTTGCTCGTCGCGGTCGTCGGCTTCGCCGCCACCTCGGCCCTCTGCGGCAGCGCCAGTTCCTTGACCGAGATCGTCCTCTACCGGCTCCTGCAGGGCGGCTTCGGGGCGGCGCTGGTGCCGATGTCGCAGGCGGTCTTGCTGTCGAGCTACCCGCGCGAGCGGCACGGCTCGGCGATGGCGCTGTGGGGTGTGGGCGTCATGCTCGGGCCGATCCTCGGGCCGGCGCTCGGCGGCTGGCTCACCGAGAACTACAGCTGGCGCTGGGTCTTCTACATCAACGTGCCGGTGGCGGTGTTGGCGGTCGTCGGCATCAGCACCTTCATGCGGGAGACGGCGCGCGAACGCTCGCGCTTCGGCTGGTTCGGGTTTCTGCTGCTGAGCCTCGCCATCGGCGCGTTGCAGCTGCTGCTCGACCGCGGCGAGGAACTCGACTGGTTCGGCTCGCGCGAGATCGTCGTGCTCGCCGTCGTGGCGGCGGTCGCCTTCTACATGTTCCTCGTCCACATGTTCATGGCCGAGCGCCCGTTTCTGTCGCCGGCCGTGTTCGCCGACCGCAATTTCCTCGCCGGGGTTACCCTCATCTTCGTGCTCGGCATCGTGCTGTTCACGACCTTGGCGCTATTGGCGCCGTTTCTGCAGACGATGATGAATTATCCGGTGCTGAGCGCCGGCCTGTTGTTGGCGCCGCGGGGCATCGGCACGATGCTCGCGATGCTGGCCGTCGGCCGTCTCGTCGGCAAGTTCGACACCCGCGCCCTCGTTCTGTTCGGGCTCGCGCTGACCGCCTGGGCGCTTTATCAGATGACCGGCTGGACGCCGGCCGTATCGGCGGCGACGGTCGTCGTGACCGGCATCGTGCAGGGCTGCGGCTTCGGCTTCATCTTCGTGCCGCTCTCGGCGATGGTGTTTTCGACCCTGTCGGCCGCCCGCATCCCGGAGGCGGCCGGCGTCTACAACCTGATGCGCAACATCGGCTCGTCGATCGGGATCTCGCTGTCGATGGCATTCCTCGTCGGCAACACGCAGGCGAACCATGCCGAGATCGGGGCCGGCGTCATCGCCGCCAACCCGCTCTTTCGGGCGCCCGCGATCGCGCATTTCTGGAGCCCGCTCACGGCGCAGGGGCGCGCGCTTCTCGACGCCGAGATCACCCGTCAGGCGACGACGATCGCCTATATCGACGATTTCAAGCTGTTGACGATCATCGCGCTTCTGTCGATGCCGCTCGTCCTGCTGCTGCGCCAGCCGCGCGCCGCCGCACCGGCCGGCGCCCTCGCCCAGGCGGCGAGCGAATAGGGCGGGCTAATCGAACCCGAACCCCGGCCCGGCGCGGGCGCGCAGCTCGCGCCCGAGATCGGCGCCCAGCGCTTCCGCCTCGCCGATCGTCCCCGACCGCTCGCCGCCGATCTCGGCGCTGCCGTCGGGTTTCCAGATCGCCCCTTTGATGGCGAGCCGGCCGCCGGCGATCTCGGCGAGCCCGCCGATCGGCGTGCGGCACGAG
>DASYYD010000297.1:0-8111 GCA_035934195.1 Allostellaceae bacterium
GTTGGCGCCGGGCTGGCGCTGGATATTGAGGAGGATCGTCGGCTGCCGGTCCGCCCAGGCCGCGAGCTGGCTGTTCTGGGCTCCCTCCTTGGCGGCTGCGACAGTGCCGAGCCGTACCGGCGCGCCGTTGCGGTAGGCGACCACCAGATCGTTGTATTCGGCGGCATTCTTCAGCTGATCGTTGGCGTTGATCGTGTAGGCGCGGGAGGGCCCGTCGAAATTCCCCTTCGGCAGATTGACGTTGGCGTTGGCGATGGTAGTGCGCAGATCGTCGATGTTGAGGCCGTAGGCGGCGAGCTGGCGGTCGTTCGCCTCGATGCGCACCGCCGGCCGGTGGCCGCCCGCGACGGTGACGAGCCCGACCCCCGGCAGTTGCGAGATCTTCTGGCCGAGCCGCGTTTCGGCGAGATCCTCGATCTGCGTCAGCGGCATCGTCTGCGAGGTCAGCGCCACGGTCAGGATCGGCGCGTCGGCCGGGTTGACCTTGGCATAGACGGGCGGCGCCGGCAGATCGGAGGGCAAGAGATTGGCGGCCGCATTGATCGCCGCCTGCACCTCCTGCTCGGCCTCGTCGAGCCCGAGGCTGAGGCTGAACTGCAGGACGATGACCGAAGCCCCCGCCGAGCTGATCGACGACATCTGGTCGAGCCCGGGCATCTGCCCGAGCTGCACTTCGAGGGGCGCGGTCACCGACGAGACCATCACATCCGGGGCGGCGCCCGGATAGAAGGTCTCGACCTCGATCGTCGGGTAGGCGACCTCGGGCAAGGCCGAGACCGGCAGAAAGCGGTACGCGAACAGGCCGACGAGGATGATCGCCGCCATCAAGAGCGTCGTCGCCACCGGGCGCAAGATGAAGAGGCGCGACGGGCTCATCTACCCAATGCCGTCATTCCGGGGCGCCGCCCCGAACTCCATTGGGCGGCGAACCCGGAATTCATATTCCAGCGACGCGTGTGCATGGGTTGCGGGCTGTCTCGCTGCGCGAGACCCCCGGAACGACGATGGCTTTTGGCAGAAACCATCCGGGTATCGAATGTCCGCTCAATGCTGCGGCGCCGCTCCCGGCGGGGGCGCGACGGGCGCCGCGGTCGCCGGCTTCGTCGCGGCCGGCGCGACGACCCGCACCTTGGCGCCGGCCTGCAGCCGGTCGGCGCCGTCGACGACGACCTGCTGCCCTGCGTCGAGGCCGGACAGGACCGCGTCCTCCGTCGCACTGGCGGGGCCGAGCTTCACCGCCTGCACCTTCACCGTGCCCTTCGGCTCGACGAGATAGACGTAGGTCCCGGGGGCGCCGCGCTGCACCGCCGCGGTCGGAACCAGGAGCGTGTTCCGCAGCGTGTCGACGAGCAGCCGGACGTTGACGAACTGGTTCGGAAACAGCAGATCCTTCGGGTTCGGGAAAATCGCGCGCAGATTGACCGTGCCGGTCGTCGTGTTGATCTGGTTGTCGACCGCCTCGAGCTTGCCGGTCGCGAGCAATTCGCTTTCCGACTGGTCGTAGGCATAGGCCGGCAGGCTCGCCCCGGCCCGCAGCCGCGCGAGGACTGGCGAGAGGCTGTTTTCGGGGATCGAGAAGATGACCGACATCGGGTCCATCTGGGTGATGACGGCGATGCCGGTCGCGGCGCCGACCTGAATGTAGTTGCCGGGGTCGATGAGCCGCAGGCCGACCCGGCCGGCGACCGGCGCGACGATGTGGCAATAGGCGAGGTTCAGCTTTTGCGCGTCGATCTGCGCCTTGTCGGACTGGATCGTCGCCTCGTCCTGCCTGACCTGCGCCGCCGTCGTGTCGCGGGTCTGCACGGCGATCGAATTTTGCGCGACCAGCTTGTTGTAGCGCGCGAGATTGACCTGGTCGTTGCCGAGCGCCGCCTGATCCTTGGCGAGCTGGCCTTCGGCCTGTTCGAGCGCGACCTGGTAGGGCCGCGGGTCGATCTGCGCGAGGAACTGGCCCTTCTGCACCATCTCGCCTTGCTGAAACCCGACCTCGATGAGCTGGCCGCTGATCTGCGACTGCAACGTGACGGTGGCGAGCGGCGTCACGGTGCCGAGCCCGGTCAGGGTGATCGGCATGTCGCCTTTGGTGACGGGCGCGACGCCGACGGGCAGCGGGCCGATATTGGTGGACCGGGCCGTCGTCGGCTGGCCGCCCCGCTTTGGCAAGAGGTAGATCCCCGCCCCGACGAGGACCGCCAGCACGATGACGACGACGACCTGCCGCAGCCGCGAGCGGCGCCCCGGCCTGCCGCGCACCTCGGCGGGCTCGGGCGCCCGCGCCCGCGGGTCCGCGCGCGCCGGCGGTTCGGCAATCCCAAAAGGCTCGTCGTCCATGATGCGCAAGAACCCGAAAGCGCGCACGACCGTGCGCCCGGGCGGCCGCGGTGCCGCCGCCTGCGGTTATATGCCAAAAGACGAGAGAACGTCCCGGCTTTCCACGCGCCCGGCCGCCCGGCAATATGCCGGGCTCCGGAGCGGCGGCAACAAGGCACCCCCAATGAGCACGAACCTCCCCCTCCTGAGCGGCGGCCAGCTCGTCGTCGCCTCGTTGCGCGCGCACGGCGTCAAAATGGCGTTCAGCGTCGCCGGCGAGAGTTATCTGGAAGTCCTCGACGCGCTCTTCGACGCGCCCGACATCCACCTCGTCACCTGCCGGCAGGAAGGCGGCGCGGCCTTCATGGCGGAAGCCTACGGCAAGCTGACGCACAAGCCGGGCGTGCTGTTGGTGACGCGCGGCCCCGGCGCCTCGAACGCCGCGATCGGCATCCACACCGCCTACCAGGATTCGACCCCGCTCGTCATGCTGGTCGGGCAAGTGGCGCGCCATCAGATCGACCGCGAAGCCTTTCAGGAAGTCGATTTTCGGCGGATGTACGCGCCGCTCGCCAAATGGGTGACGCAGATCGACATGGCCGAGCGCATCCCCGAATTGATGAACCAGGCCTTTCAGGTCGCCGTCTCGGGGCGGCCGGGGCCGGTCGTCGTCGCGCTGCCGGAAGACATGCTGCGCGACCGCGCGGCGGTGGCGGCGAGCGGCCCCCATAAGCCCGTGCGGGCGCATCCGGGCGCGGCCGACCTCGCCGAGCTGCGCCGGCTGCTCGGCCGGGCCGAGCGGCCGATCATGCTGGTCGGCGGCGGCGGCTGGACGGACGAAGCCTGCCGCGACATCGCCCGCTTCGCGGAGGCGAACGACCTGCCGGTCTGTTCCTCCTTCCGCCGCCAGGACATCTGCGACAACCGCCTGGAAAACTGGGTCGGCGACCTCGGCACCGGCGCCGCGCCGAGTTTGGTGAAGCGCTTCAAGGCGGCCGACCTCCTCATTGCGGTCGGCGCGCGGATCGGCGAGATCACCTCGCAATCCTATACGCTCCTCTCCGTCCCCGAGCCCGGCAAGGCGCTCGTCCATGTGCATCCCTCAGCCGAGGAATTGGGCCGGGTTTTCCGGCCGGATCTGGCGATCCAGTCGGGTTCCGGCGAATTCGCCAAGGCGGCACTCGGGCTTGAGCCGGTGGACAGCCGAAGATGGGCGGGCTGGCGGGCCGAGGCGCGCGCCGAATACGAGGCCGGGCTCGCGCCCTCGCCGGCGGCGGGCGCGCTCGATCTCGGCGCCGTCATGGGATGGCTGAGAGAACGCCTGCCCGACGATGCGATCGTCACCTCCGACGCCGGCAATTTCAGCGGCTGGCCGAACCGCTATCTCTGCTACCGCCGGCCGGGCCGCCAGCTCGGGCCGACGAGCGGCGCGATGGGCTACGGCGTGCCGGCCGCGGTCGCCGCCAAGCTCGTCTATCCCGACCGGCTCGTCCTCGGCTTCTGCGGCGACGGCGGCTTCATGATGACCGGGCAGGAACTCTTGACCTCGCTTGCCGGGGGCGCGGGGCCGATCATCCTCATCTTCAACAACGGCATGTACGGCACGATCCGCATGCATCAGGAGCGCCGTTTCCCCGACCGCGTCGTCGGCACGGCGCTCGCCAACCCGGATTTTCCGGCGCTCGCCCGCGCTTACGGCGCCTTCGGCGCGCGCGTGTCGCGCACCGAGGAGTTCGCCCCCGCCTTCGAGGAAGCGGCCGGGCAAAAACGCGCCGCCATCATCGAGCTGGCGATGGACCCCGAGACGATCACGACGCGCACCACGCTGTCGGCGATCCGCCGCGCCGCGGAAGCGAAGCGGTGAGCGAGCGTGCCCGACAGGGCTGGTCGGCGCGCCGCTATGCCGCGACGGCGCATTTCGTGCCGGCGCTCGGCGTGTCCGTCTTCGAGTTGCTGGCGCCGCGCCCGGGCGAGCGGATTCTCGATCTCGGCTGCGGCGATGGCGTCCTCACCGAAAGGATCGCCGCCGCCGGCGCCGAGGTCGTGGCGGTCGACGCCGCGCCGGAGATGGTCGCCGCCGCCCGCGCCCGCGGCCTCGACGCGCGCCTCCTCGCCGGGCAAAACCTCGCCTTCGCGGACGAGTTCGACGCCGTCTTCTCGAACGCCGCGCTGCACTGGATGCGCCCGATCGAGGCGGTGCTGCGCGGCGTGCACCGGGCGCTGAAGCCGGGCGGCCGCTTTGTCGCCGAGATGGGCGGGCACGGCAACATCGCCTCCCTCCGCGTCGCGCTCGGCGCCGTTCTGAAGCGGCGCGGCCTCGACGCCGCGCGGCTCAGCCCCTGGTATTTTCCTTCCGCCGCCGCCATGCGCGCACAGCTCGAAGCCGCCGGGTTCGGGGTCGAGGAGATCATGCTGATCCCGCGCCCGACCCTGATCGAGGCAGGGCTCGATGCCTGGCTCGACACCTTCGTCGGCGATTTTCTCGGGGCGTTGCCGGAGCCGGAGCGGCCCGCCGCCCGCGCCGAGATCGTCGAACTGTGCCGGCCGGTGCTGACCGACGAGACCGGCCGCTGGATCGCCGACTACGTCCGCCTGAGGTTCAGGGCGCGGGCGGCGCGATGAGCAGGCTTCAGCCGGCCACCAGCTCCTCGCCGGCGGCGCGGCGCAGGCTTTCGAGATACCGGTCCATGTGCTTCCTAAAAGGCGGCATCATCGAGCGGTCGGCGGGCGAGGCGAGCGCCGGCGTGAGCTTGCGCAGCCGGTCCACAATCTGGCGCGCTTCCGCGTGCCTGCCGAGCATTTCCCACGAGGCCGCGAGAAAGCGGTAGGTCGTCGGCCAGAAAGGCGCCACCTGGAGACCGGCGAGTAGCGCATCGACCGCCTCTTCGTAACGCCCGCAAAAGAAATAGGCGACGCCGATGCTCGTCATGAAGGCTTGCGTCGTCGGGCGTGGATTGAGACGCAACGAGGTTTCGAAATGGGCGGTCGCCAATTCCGGATCGCCGGCATAGAGCCTGATCCAGCCGTTCCAATACCAGCCGCGCGCGTAACTCGGATTGAGGGCGACGGCGCGTTCGACGAGACCAATCGCGGCATCGATTTCCTCGTTGTCGAAGTAGGCGAGGACGCGCGCCGATTCGGCGAGCACCATCGGGTCGTCGTTCGCCACTTGCAGAGCCCGGCGCGCCAACTCGATCGCTGCCTGCCGGTTCGTCCACGGATCTTCGCCCCAGCCCGCGCAAGCGAGCATCTGCCGGCAACTCGCCGCGAGCGCTATGGCGCGGCCGAACCGCGGATCGCAAGCGATCGCCTGCTCCAGCGCCTCGCGAGCCCGCAGCAGCGGTTCGGCGTTGTACGCGAGGCAGTCCGGCAGCGCGCGCAGATACCAGTCATAGGCGTTCAGGTCCTCGGTGGGGCGCTGCCTCGAGCGGCTGATTTCGTTCGCCTCGAGGGTCGGCTCGATCATCGCGGCGACGCTCGTCGCGACGCTGTCCTGCAATTCGAAAATGCGGTCGAGGGCGCCGTCGAAGCGCTCGGCCCATAACTGCAGGCGGGTTTCGGCCTCCGTCAGCTGCGCCGTAATGCGCACAGCCCTTCCACTCTTGCGCACCGAGCCTTCGAGGACGTAGCGCACGCCGAGTTCGCGGCCGACCCGCTTCACATCGACGCCCGGACCCCGATAGGTGAAGCTCGAACCGCGGGCGATGACGAACAATGAGGGGATGCGCGACAGCGCCGTGATGATCTCCTCCGCCATGCCGTCGGCGAAATACTGCTGACGCCGGTCGTCGCTCAAATTGGCAAGCGGCAGTACCGCGATCGACGGCTTGTCGGGCATGGCGGGCTCGCTATTCTCCCTTGCCGTTGCGGAAGTCAATCTCCTTACCGGAACGGCAAGGCGATAGCCGCGCCCGTGCACCGTCTGGATCAGGCTGCTCCCGTCGCGGCCGCGGCCGAGGACGCGGCGGAGGGCCGAAATCTGCACGGTCAGGTTAGCGTCTGCGACGAAAGTTCCGCACCAGACGCGATCGAGAATCCGGACTTTGGAAACGACTCCTCCCCCTTCGTCGAGCAACAGGCCGAGCAGGGCGCAGGCGCGCGAGCCGATTGGCACAGGCGTCGCCTGACCCATTTGATCGAGACGCAGCAACTCGCCGCGGCGCTGATCGAAACGGAAGCCTTCGAACGCGAAAGCGCCCGACGGAACGTTCTCCTCCCGGTTCATGCCCCGCCTCGGAATCACGGCACTCTGAGAAGGCTAGCACACGCTGCGGTAGAAGGCGAGCGGCCGGCTTTTGCAAATTTTCGGAAATTTTTGCACCGCGGCCGTAGCATCGCCTCGGCGGCTCGCGGATCATCCTGCTGTCGACGTAAACGCGAGGCGCCCCATGAGACGTTCGTACGTTGCCTGCCTTCTGACCATTGCCGCCCTCGGGCTCTCGGTCGGCGAAAGCCGCGCGACCGGGCTTGGATGCAGCGGCCTGCCGGCGGCCGGCAGCGTCACCTCGCACCCGATCTTCTGCACCGTCAATTGCGCGAACGGAGGCACCCTCGCCGCGGCACTCGCGTTCCGCCCGGGGACGACGAACACGTTTACGGTCACGATCAGGGGCGTCTGCAGCGAGGCGGTCGACAGCGTCCCCGGCGACGTGACGATTCAAGCGGCGGCGTCGGGCGACGGCCTCTCGGCGCCGAATTCGTCGGCCGACCCGGTACTCGGCATCAGCGGTCGCGGCGTCACGCTCACCGGCCTGACGATCTCGGGCGGGGTGGATCCGCTGTTCGTGCACAAGACCGGCGGCGTCACCGGCACGAACCTGGTGATTACGGGAGGCTCGACCCGGAACGTGCTCGTCTCAGGCGGCCTTACGCTGATCGGCTCGATGGTAGAGAACTCCCCCGGCGACGGGATCGACTCGGTCAGCGGCGGCACCGTGATTCTCGACGGCGGCACGGTCCAGAACAATGCCATGTGGGGCGTCCAAGCCTCGGGCGGGGGAAGCCTCACCATCGACCAGGGCGCCGTCATCAGCGGCAACGGCACAGCCGTAGGCTCGGATGGGCTCCCCATAGGAGGCGGCGCCCTCTCGGGCGGCGACGGGTATCTTGCCTTCTGGGATGGGGCGATCGAGAATAATGTGGGTGCCCAAGGCATCCTTCTCTTCGTCGGCGGCTCTGCCCGACTCGGCCGCTTCGTGCCGCTGAGCGGCGACAGCGTGCTCGTGCAGAACAACGCGGGCGACGGAATCACGGTGCTGGACGGCTGGCTGCAGGTGCGCGATTCGACTACCAATATCTCCGGTAATTCGGGAAATGGCATCGGCATCTACGGCGGCGGCCACGCCCTGTTACAGACCAATCCCGTCGTGCAATCGAATGCCAAAAACGGGATTGCGGTGACGATAGGCAGCGTGCAGATCGGAAGCGGCACGGGGCCGGCGACGATCCAGTCCAACACGCAGAACGGGGTTTTCCTCACGAACAACAGCGTCGCCTCGTCCGGGAATTCGGCGAACCAGATCATCGACAACGGCCAATGGGGGATATTGTGCGCCGGTGCACCGAACAACCCGCTAGCCTCGGGCACCTTCGGCACCATCTCAGGCAACGCAGCCGGGCAAAACAACTGCAATCCGTGAAGCGCGGGCTGCCCGGCGCTATACCGCGTGTTCCTTCGCCCAGCGCACGACCTCCGCGTGGGTGGCGAACCAGACGCCGGGACGCGCCTTGGCGTGACGGATGATCTCCTCGAGGATCCAGATGCGCGAGCGGTAGCCGATGACGTGCGGGTGCATCGT
>DASYYD010000319.1:0-2397 GCA_035934195.1 Allostellaceae bacterium
GACGGGCGGCCCGATGCCGCCGGCGATCGCGGCGCGGCAATGAGGCGGCTGGCGCTGGCGGCCGCACTCTACGCCGCCGCCGGGCCGGCGCTCGCGGCGGATTGCGGTGCCCCGACGAAGATGGCCGACGGCTGGCCGGTCGCGGCGCCGCGGCGCGAGGGCCTCGACCCCCGGCTGATCTGCGCCATCGGGCCGCGCCTCGAAAGCCTGAAGGGCGCCGACCCGAACGGCGTCCTCGTCGTGCGGCACGGCAGGCTCGTCTACGAGCATTACTTCACCGGCGAGGACAAACTCTGGCGCGAGCCGCTGGCCGTCGTCGCGCACGATGCGCGCACGTTGCACCGGATCGAATCGATCACCAAGAGCCTCGTCGCCATTCTCGCCGGCATCGCGCTCGATCGCCGCCTTCTCGCCGGCGTCGATGTCCGCGCCCTGCCGTTCTTTCCGGAAGACGCCGATCTGGGCACGCCGGAAAAGGCGGCCATTACCGTGCGCAACCTGCTCTCGATGACCTCGGGCATCGCCTGGCCCGAGGCCGCCAGCTCCTATAACGATGCCGCCAACATCAACCGGCGGCGCATTTTTGCCGAGCCCGACCCCGACCGTTTCGTGTTGCAACAGCCGATGGCGGCGAAGCCGGGAACGGTGTGGACATACAGCGGCGGCGGGGTCGGCCTCCTCGCCTCGATCCTGCAAAAGGCGACGCGGCGCCGGCTCGACGTTTTCGCGCGGGAGACGCTCTTCGGCCCGCTCGGCATCGCGGATTGGAAATGGTGGCCGCTCGCCAGCGGCGATCCGTCGGCTTCGGGCGGGCTCTTCCTGCGGCCGCGCGATCTCGCAAAGATCGGGCAATTGGTGCTCGCCGGCGGGGTCTGGCACGGGCGGCGGATCGTCTCCGCCCGCTGGATCGCGGAAATGACCTCGCCGCAGCTGCCGCACGGCTATCCGTTCGGTTTCGGCGGCGCCTATTCCTACGGCTATTTGTGGTGGCTCGGCCGGTCCCTTGTCGAAGGCCGGCAGATCGCCTGGGTCGGCGGCATCGGCTGGGGCGGGCAGCGGCTTTTCGTCGTCCCGAGCCTCGACCTCGTCGTCGTCGCGACGGCCGGCCTCTACCACCGCTCGGCGACGCAGTTCGCAGCCGCCGACACCGCGTTCGACATGGCTTTGCGAGCGGCGGTCAGACGACCCGGCTGGGCAGCCGGTCCGGCGTGGGCGCGGTAGCCGGCGGCGACGGCGCAAGCCGCTGCGGCAGGGCGGCGGCGGGCGGCGCGAAGGCGATGCCCTTTTCCGGGAATACGCTGTAGAGCCGCTTCAGATATTCGCGCTGGATCCAGCTCGTCTTGTCCGGCTGGGCGGTGAATTTGAAACGCACGATCAAGACGCCATCGACGATGTCGAGGATGCCCTGCAGTTTCAGCGGCACGATGACCTCGGCGGCGATCTCGGGGTCCTCCTGCATCGCGATGCCGATCTGTTTTGCCGTCTTGCGCACCAGCTCGAGGTCGCAGCCGCTTTCGAGGCGCAGGTTGAATTTGACGGTCGCCCAGTCGCGGCTGAGGTTGCTGACGGCCCCGAGCTGGCCGAAGGGGATCGTGTGCAGCGGCCCATTTTGATGGCGCAGGCGCACCGAGCGCACCGACATTCCCTCGACCGTTCCCTTGAGCCGCCCGGTATCGATGTACTCGCCGACGCGGAAAGCGTCGTCCCACATGTAGAAGAGCCCGGAGATGATGTCGCGGACGAGCGCTTGCGACCCGAACGAGACGGCGAGCCCGAAGACGCTCGCCCCGGCGATCAGCGGCGTGATGTTGACCCCGAGACGCGACAGCACGAGCAGCACCGCGATGACGCCGATCGCCGCGGCCAGAGCGGCGCGCAGGAACGGCAGCACGGTGCGCAGGCGCGAGGCCGGCGGCGGGGTCGCGTCCTCCGCCGTCCCGGGCACGGTTGTCGGCGGCGCCAAATGCCTGTCGATGAGGAACTTCGCGATCTCCCACAGGGCCGTGGCGGCGAACAGCATCGCGGCTGCGGCGACTGCGGAATGAGCGGTGCGGCGGGCGCTCTCGGCCGACAGCTCGGAGGCATCGATCCAGATGGCGGCGAGCCCGGTCGCCGCGACCACGAGCAGCCCCATCCGCGCAATGCGGTGACAGGCCGTCGTCAACGCCTGATCAAGGCTCGCCTGCCCGGGCGCCTGGTCGCGCCACGCCCTCGCGGTCAATCTTTCGAGCACGATCGCGACCAGCCAAACCCCGAACGAATAGACGATCGCGCGATAGTAATTGAGCAGCCCGAGCGCGAGATCGAACACGAACAGCAGGGCAAGCACCGCGACGACCCCGAGCCCGGCCGGAAGCCACGCGCGCGCAATCGCCGCCCGAACGACGTCGAGGACGC
>DASYYD010000334.1:0-8704 GCA_035934195.1 Allostellaceae bacterium
CGCGCTCGAAAGCCTGGCGCGGCTGGCGGAAGAACGAGACCTTGCCCGCATCGTCTGGCGCACTCGGCGCGAATCTATCCCGGTCGTCGAGCGGCGGCCGGTGCGGGTCAGCCTTTCGGGGGTGGCGGTTCCGCTGCCGCCCGGCGCCTTTCTGCAAGCGAGCGAGGAGGCCGAACGGATGCTCGTTTCCGAGGCCGTCTCGGGCGTCGGCTCGCGCCGCCCGGCGCTCGACCTCTATGCCGGGCTCGGCAGCTTCGCTTTCGCGCTGTCGCGAACGGGCCCGGTCCATGCCGTCGAGGGCGACCCCGAGGCTGCCGCAGCGCTCGCCGGCGCCGCCGCCACGGTCGAAGGCGTGACGGTCGAGCGGCGCGACTTGGCGCGCAACCCGCTGCCGCGCGAGACGCTCGCGCGCTACGCCGCCGCGGTCTTCGACCCGCCGCGCGCCGGCGCCCTTCGGCAGGCCGCGGCGCTCGCCGTCTCGTCGGTCGAGAGGGTGGTTGCGGTTTCGTGCAACTGGGCGACTTTTGCGCGCGACGCCCGCATCCTCGTCGATGGCGGGTTCCGCCTCGGCCGCGTGCAGCCGGTCGACCAGTTCGTGTGGTCGCCGCATCTCGAAATCGTCGCGCTCTTCACTCGATGAAGCAGGCGAATTCGCTGGGGTCGATGCGTTCCGGCTGAAAGCCGTTGATCGGCGCGTCGGCGCGCGGGTAGCCGAGCGCCATGCCGCAAACGACGATCTCGTCCTCGCCGATCCCGGCATGCGCCCGCACGATCTTCGGATAGCTCGCGATCGAGGCTTCCGGGCAGGTCGCAAGGCCAAAGCCGCGCGCCGCTACCATCAGGGTGCCGAGGAACATCCCGTAATCGAGCCACGAGCCGACCGCGAGCTTGCGGTCGATCGTGAAGACGAGCCCCGTCGGCGCAGCAAAGAAATTGTAGTTCGTCGCGTGATAGGCGCGCGACGCGGCGAAATCGCCGCGCCCGATCCCGAGCCGCCCGTAAAGCCCCCAGCCGCAAGCGCGTCGCCGGCCAAGATAGGGCTCGACCAGCGGGTCCGTGTAGTACTCGTATTCGCGGCCGTGCCCGGGCTCGTCCGAAAGAAACGCCTCCTGCATTGCTCGCCCCAAGGCTTCGAGCGGCTTGCCGGTGAAGACGTAGGCGCGCCAGGGCTGGATGTTGTTGCCGGAGGGCGCGCGGCCGGCGAGCTCGAGAAGCCGCAGGATCAGCGCGCGCGGCACGGCGCGGCCGGTATAGGCGCGGATCGAGCGCCGGCTGAGGATCGCCTCCTCGACGGTTCCCGCAACTCCGACCGGAATCTCCACCGCTCTCGCCGCGCTCGGCATCCGCCGCTCCCTTTCGTCGTCAGCGCGCGAAGCATAGCTTGTGCGCGGCGCCGGTCGATCCCTTATCGAAGCTCCGACCTTTTTCGAGGACGTGCCGATCATGATGCTCGTGAGCCCGGCATTTCCGCCCGGCGGCAACATCCCGGCCGAATATACCTGCGACGGCAGCGACATCTCGCCGCCGCTTTCGTGGTCCGGCGTCCCCTCGGGGACGAAAAGCCTCGTCCTCGTCATCGAGGACCCGGACGCCCCCTCGGGCACCTTCCGCCACTGGGCCGCCTTCGACATCGCCGCCGGCGCAACCGGGCTTCCCGCCGGATACGGGCCGAGCCGGCCGGCCGCCGAGTTTCGCGAGGCGCAGAACGATTTCGGCCAACAGGGCTATGGCGGCCCGTGCCCGCCGCAGGGCGGCGGCACGCATCACTACCATTTCCGCCTGTTCGCGCTCGGCCGGCCGCGCCTCGACCTGGCGCCGCCGGCGACGGCGCTCGCCGTCATCGACGCGGCCCAGCATTACGCGATCGCTCGCGCCGAACTGATCGGCACCTATCGCCGCTGAACCCCGGCGCCGAAGGGCCTTGCGGGAATCGCTGGACGAAGGAGACCCGATCTGGGCAATCTCCGGTTCCCCAACGACAACAGACATGCGACAGATGCCGGCGCGATTGAGCGAGGTTGCCGGGCCGAGCGTTAAAGAGGCGAACGGATCGGACCGGGCCATGCAAGATGCGGCCGTCGGGCCTGTCGCGGCGCAGCCCAGGCTGAGGCAAAGCCTGACGATAGCCGCGCTCGGCGTCGTTTACGGCGATATCGGCACCTCGCCGCTATATGCCGTGCGCCAGTCGCTCGTCGAGTACGGGAACACCGGGACGCACGCGATCTTGGGCGCGCTGTCGCTGATCGTGTGGTCCTTGGCGCTCGTCGTCACGGTCAAATACGTGCTCGTCATCATGCGCGCCGACAACCGCGGCGAGGGCGGGCTGTTGGTGCTGACGGCGCTGGTGCTGCGGACGACGAACCCGCGGCAGAAGCGGTTTCTGTGGATCATGGGCGCGGGGCTCGTCGGCGCCGCGCTCTTCTACGGCGACGGCGTCATCACGCCGGCGATCTCGGTGTTGAGCGCCGTCGAAGGGCTGAAGCTCGCGACGCCGCTCTTCCAGCCGTATGTGATCCCGATCTCGCTCGTCGTGCTCGCCGGCCTCTTCGTCGTGCAGCGCGCCGGCACGGCGGCGGTCGGCGGCCTTTTCGGGCCGATCATGGTGCTCTGGTTCGCAGTGCTGGCCGGGCTCGGGGTCTGGGGCATCGTGCAGGATCCGCGCATCCTCTTTGCCCTCAACCCGTTCTACGGGATGGTCGCGCTCGCCGAGGACCCGGTGCGCGGCTTCTTCATGCTGGGCGCGGTATTCCTCGCGGTGACCGGCACCGAGACGCTTTACGCCGATATGGGGCATTTCGGCCGCAGCGCCCTGCGCCGGGCGTGGATGCGGCTCGTCTTCCCGGCGCTGCTGCTCAATTATTTCGGGCAGGGTGCGCTGCTCCTGCTGCATCCCCAGGCAGTGCAGAACCCGTTCTACCTGTTGGCGCCGAAATGGGGCCTCTACCCGCTCGTCGGCCTCGCCACGGTGGCGACGATCATCGCCTCGCAGGCGGTCATCTCGGGCGCCTTCTCGATCACCCGCCAGGCGATCCAGCTCGGCTACCTGCCGCGGCTCGAGGTGCGCCACACCTCGGAGACCGAGATCGGGCAGGTCTACGTGCCGCGCGTCAACACGGCTCTGCTGATCGCGATCATCCTGCTCGTCCTCCTCTTCCAGACCTCGGACAATCTCGGCGCCGCCTACGGCATCGCGGTCAGCGGCATGATGGCGATCACCACCGGGCTCGCCTTCATTCACATGCGCAGCCAGGGCTGGAGCCTCGCCGTCGCGGTGCCGCTCTTCGGCTTCTTCGGCCTCGTCGACCTGACCTTTCTCACCGCCAACCTGCTGAAGATCGCGGAGGGCGGCTGGTTCCCGATCTCGGTCGCGATCCTCGTCTTCGCGGTGATGGGCACGTGGTGGCGCGGCCGCCGGCTGCTCGGCGAGCAGCGCGCCCGCAACGCGCTGCCGCTCAAGGAATTCGTCGACGCCCAGATGAAGGCCGGCCGCCCCGTGCGAGTGCCGGGCACCGCGGTCTTCCTGACGCGCGATCCCGATGTCGTGCCGCTAACGCTGCTGCACGCCTTGAAGCACTATCAGGCGCTGCACGAGCGGGTCGTCCTGATGCATGTCGAGACCGAGGACGTGCCGCACGTCGCCGAAGAGCAGCGCCTCGACATCAGCGAATTGCCGAAAGGCTTCTACACGATCCGCCTGCGTTACGGCTTCATGGACCAGCCGAATATCGTGCGGGCGCTGGCGCAGTGCCGGGTGCGCAACTTCCGCTTCAACCTGATGGAGACCTCGTTCTTCATCGGCCGCGAGCGGCTGCGCATCCGGCCGCGCCGCCGCGACTTCTTCCGCTGGCGCGACCGGCTGTTCATCATGCTGTCGAACATCGCGCTCGACGCCACCGAGTTCTTTCGCATCCCGCCGAACCGCGTCGTCGAACTGGGCGGCCAGGTCGAACTCTAGCGGAGCGGCGGTCATTGCGAGGCGCGGAGCGACGAAGCAATCCCGGTGCGGCGAGAGAGATCGCCGGGATTGTTTCGCGGCGCTCGCAATGACGCGGCGGAACCCTAGCGGCTCAGTGGATCTCCTCGACCTCGGCAAAGGCCTGGCGCAACCGCGCGACCGAAAAGCCAGGCTGTTTCGAGGCCTCGATGATGACCTTCTCGCGGCGCGCCAGCAATGCCACCGCCTGCGGGATCTCGGCGACCGCCTCGGGCGGGATCACGACGGCGCCGTGCCGGTCGGCATGGATCAGATCGTTCGGGGAGACGATCATGCCGGCGACGCTGACCGTGACCGCAACATCGACGAGATGCACATGCGCGTGCGACGGCATGATCGAGCCCGCCAGCACGAAGAAATCGGCGGCCATCGCGTCGAGGTCGCGCACCGAGCCGTCGGTGACGACGCCGGCGCAGCCGAGCCCCTTGTGGACATGCGTCTGGACCTCGCCCCAGAAGGCGCCGAAGCCGCCGTCGGGCGCGTCGATGTCCTGCAACACGGCAATGCTCGGCAGCGGCGGCGCGGCAATGTGCTCGTAGTAGCCGAGACGCACACGCGTCGCCTCTTCTCGGTTGCGCGGATGCGGCTCGCGCGAGCGGATCGTCGCAGTGCGTGCGAAGCCGACGACCGGCTTCATCTGCGGAAAGGGCGCGACGAGCGGCCGCCGGAGGAAGCCGGTGGCGCGGCGCGCCGGCGCGATCAGCTCGAGCGCGTTGCAGATCGTCGGCGTGTCCCAGGCGCGCAGCGCTTCGAGATCGGCGGGCTCGGGCAATTGAGGCATGGCGGCTTCCTTCAGCGCGAGGTTGGCGGAGCGCAGCCTTTATTGGGATCGGCGGGCGGGATCAAGGGCTTTCGCCGCCGCCGGCGCGTGGCGGCGAAAGCGAAGCGCGGCCATTCGGGCGCGCCTGGCGCAGCGAATTCCTGCTCGCCGACGGCATCGACCACCTGAACCATGGCGGCTACGGTGCGACGCCGCACCCGGTGTTCGCCGCGGCCGCAGCATGGCGGGCCCGCATGGAGGCCGACCCGCCGGGCTTCTTCCGCCGCGAGCTTCCCGCTCGGCTGCGTGAGGCGGCCGGCCACGTCGCCCGCTTTTTCGGCGGCAGGGCTGAGGATTGGGCCTTTGTCGAGAACGCGACCGCCGGCACCAATGCGATCCTGCGCTCGCTCGACCTCGCGCCAGGCGAGGAGATTCTTTGTCTCTCGCAGGTTTACGGCGCCGTCGCCAACGCGTTGCGCCACCACGCCGGCCGCCGCGGCGTGCGCATCCGCTCGCTGCCGGTGCCGGTGCCGTACCGCGACCCCGAGCCGCTGCTGTCGGCGCTCGCGGCGGCGCTCGGGCCGAAGACGCGCCTCGCCGCGCTCGACCACATCACCTCGGCGGGCGGCGTCGTGCTGCCGATCGCCGAGATGGCGGCGATCTGCCGTGGCAAGGGCGTGCCGGTGGCGGTCGACGGCGCGCATGCGCCGGGCCAGATAGCGCTCGACGTGCCCGCGCTCGGCGTCCAATGGTATGTCGGAAACCTGCACAAATGGGCCTTCGCCGCCAAGGGTACAGGTGTGCTCTGGTGCGCCGCCGAGCGACAGGCGGAACTGCACCCGGTGACGATCTCGCATGACCTCGGGCAAGGCTTCGCCGCCGAGTTCGACTATTGCGGCACACGCGACAATTCGCCTTGGCTGGCCGTGCCGGCGGCGCTCGATTTCCTCGAGGCCGCCGGGCCGGGGGCGTTGCGCGAGCGCAACCGCGCGCTGGCGGCGAGCGCCGGGCAGATGCTGAGCGAGGCCTGGCGCAGCGATTGCGCGGCAGCGCCTGAATTTTGTGCTGCAATGGCTGCGGTCAGAGTGCCCGGATCGTGGGCAGAGTCCGCGGCGGCGCGGCTGGAGGTTTACCGGATACTCGACGAGCACCGAATCCGCGCCGGGGTCATGCTGCTCGACGACGGCTTGTGGATTCGCGTCTCGGCGCAGATCTACAATGAGCTGGACGATTATCGGCGCCTCGTGGAACTCGGACCGCTCTTCGCCGGCCGCGCCGCTTGAGCCAGGAGGAGACATGTACGACCCGGCGGAGGTGAAGCGCTTGTCGCGCCCCAAAGGCCTGCCGTTTCGCATCGGCAAGCTCGGCCATGTCGTCATCAATGTGCGCGACGTCGCCCGCTCGGCGCGGTTCTATACGGAAATCCTCGGCTTTCAGGTTTCCGACGCCTACCCCGAAGAAATGGTGCCGGGCGGCATGGTGTTTCTGCGCTGCAACCCCGACCACCACGGGATCGCGCTCGTCGGGTCGCGCGAGGCTGCGGCGGAGAACCGCGATCTGAACCACATCGCTTTCGAGGTCGGCAGCCTCGACGAGGTCGTGCGCGCCTTCGACCATCTGCGCCGGAGCGGGGTGCCGATCGACTTCGCCGGGCGCCGCCGCGCCGGCTGCCAGATCGCCGTCGAGTTCCGCGACCCCGACGGCCATCGGCTCGAAATCTACTGGGGCATCGATCAGATCGGCAGCGACGAGAGGGCGCGGCCGGCCGCGGAATGGAAGGGAGCGAAGAGCCTCGGCGAGGCGATCGCAGACCCGGTGCGCGGCCAGGACACGACTTTGCACGACCGCGCGCTGCGGGAGCTGTTATTGACGTGGAACTAATCGTGGAGTAATCGTTCATACATCGTGATGAAATTTCAAGGGGTGTGACTATGAAGCCTCGCAGGATCCCCGTTCGGCGCAGCGCCCTTTTCCGCCGCGCCCTCGCCGGCGCCGCCGTTGCCGCGGTTCTCGCCGCCGTGACCCCGGCGATGGCGCAGGTTTATGTGCGTGTCGGGCCACCGGCAGCGCGCGTCGAGGTGGTGCCGCCGCGGCCGGGCCCCGGCTGGGCTTGGCGTGCCGGGCGCTGGGACTGGCGCGGCGGCCGCTGGGTATGGATCGGCGGCGCTTATATCCGCGGGCCGCGTGTGGGCGCCGCATGGGTGCCCGGCCATTGGGGCCACAGGCCGCGCGGCTGGGTCTGGGTCGAGGGGCACTGGCGGTAGAAGAGCGCGCAGGCGGCGCGGTTCAGCGCGCCGCCCGTTCTTTCAGGATATCGCGGATCTCGCCGAGTAGAGCGACCTCCGGCGCCGGTGCGGCCGGCGCCGGAGGCGCTTCTTTTCTGAGCCGGTTGATCTGTTTGACCAGGATGAAGATGGCGAAGGCGACAATGACAAAGCGGACGACGGCGTTGATGAAGAGCCCGTAGTTGAGCGTCACTGCGCCGGCCGCTTGCGCCGCCGCGAGCGTCGCATGCGAGCCGCCCTTCAGGGTCACGAAAAAGTTCGTGAAGTCGATGCCGCCGATCAAGAGGCCGAGCGGCGGCATCAGCACGTCCTTGACGAGAGAATTGACGATCGTCGTGAAAGCGGCGCCGAGGATGATGCCGACCGCGAGGTCGACGACGTTGCCGCGTATCGCGAAATCCCGGAATTCGCGCCACATCTTTCCTCTCCCTGGCTCGTTGATCGCCGCCGGCGGCGCGCCGCGTCAGCCACCCCCGCTCGGTCGCTGCCGGCGGCCGCCCGTCCACAGGATGATGATCAGCACCGCGATCGCCAGGCCGTAGGCGAGCGCCGGGGTCACCGCGATGATGCCGACCAGGATCAGGAACGAGAACAAGAGCGGCAGCGCGATCACGAAGCCGACGGCGATGGCGACGCCTAGGATGGCGACAAAGAGCGGCAGCGCGGCGAGCAGCGACAAGCCGACGACGACGCCGATGATGAAATAGAGAAAACCCATCGCCCGATCCGTTTGCCGTGCCCGAGCATAGCATGCGGGATACGGCGCGCGCATCATGCGGACGGGCGCATTGCCGCCGGCGGCGCGCTCCGGCATGGTGGGGCGATGATCAAGAGCGGCCCGACCCCGGGTGCGGTCGCACCCGCCCTCGCCGCGCCGGTGTCGCAGGCGCGCTACACGGTGACGATCCGCGGCCTCGTGCTGCTCGCCTCGATCGGCATCCGCCGGCGCGAGCGCGAGGAAAAGCAGCGCGTGCGGGTTTCCGTCGATCTCGTCGCGGCCACCGCCTTTCCCGGCGAGGAGCGGCGCCGCATCATCAATTACGAAAAGATCGTGGCGGCGATCCGCGAGGTCGCGCGGTCGGGACATATCGACCTGTGCGAGGGCTTCGCCGAGCGGATCTCTATCGCCTGCTTCGCCGACCCAAAGGTCGAGCGGGTGCGGGTATGGGTCGAAAAGCTCGACGTCTTCCCGGATGCCGAGGGGGTCGGCGCGATGCTCGAACGCGCCCGCCAGCCGTGACGCTGCGGTGACCGCGTCGCCGACGATTTTCGGGATCGTCAACATCACGCAAGATTCGTTCTCGGACGGCGGCCGCCATCTCGACCCGGCGGCGGCGGTCGAGCATGCCTTGCGGCTCGCCGCCGCGGGAGCGCAGGTCATCGATCTCGGCGCGGCGGCGAGCAACATCGCCGCCGCCGCGGTCGGCTCGCAGGAAGAGATTTGTCGGCTCGATCCGGTCGTCACCGCCCTGGATGCGCACGGCCTCGCGCTCTCGATCGACAGTTTCGCGCCGGCGACGCAACGCTGGGCGCTCGCCCGCGGTGTGGCGTACCTGAACGACATTCAGGGCTTTGCCGACGCCTCCCTCTATCCCGAGCTGGCGAAGGGAAAGGCCCGGCTCGTCGTCATGCACGCGGCGCAGGGGCGCGGCCGCGCGCAGCTTC
>DASYYD010000376.1:0-2958 GCA_035934195.1 Allostellaceae bacterium
CGCCGGCGCGCCGGCGCGCGAGAAAAACCGGTCAGGCCGCAACCTGCGCGCGCTCGGCGATCGCCGCTTCGACGACGGCGATCGCCGCCTCGGCGCGCGCGCCGTCGGGGCCGCCCGCCTGCGCCATTTCGGCGCGGCCGCCGCCGCCCTTGCCGCCGAGCGCCGCCGCCGCGCGCCGCACCAGATCGACGGCGTCGAAGCGCGGCGCGAGATCGGCGGTGACGCCGACGACGATCGCCGCCTTGCCCTCGCTCTTCGAGACGACGGCGACGATGCCGGAGCCGATGCGCCGCTTCAGATCGTCGACGAGACCCTTCAACTCGCGCGCCGGCACGTCCTCGATGACCCTGCCGTCGAAGGCGATGTCGCCGACCGGCTTCACTGTCGGCCGCGCCGCAGAACCGGCGCCCGCGAGCTGGCGCCGCGCGTCGGCGAGTTCGCGCTCGAGCCGGCGCCGCTCCTCTAGGAGGCTCTCGACCCGCTCCGGCAGATCGGCCGGGCTGACGCGCAGCGCCCCCGCGGCCCGCCGCAACAGCCCCTCCTCCGCCGCAAGATGGGCCTCGGCGGCGGCGCCGGTCAGCGCCTCGAGGCGGCGCACGCCGGAGGCGACGGCGCTCTCGCCGACGATCTTGAAGAGGCCGATGTCGCCGGTGCGGGCGACGTGGGTGCCGCCGCACAGCTCGACCGAAAACGCCGGCTCGTCATCGTTCGCCGCGCCCATCGCGACGACCCGCACCTCCTCGCCGTATTTCTCGCCGAAGAGCGCGAGCGCCCCCTCGGCGACCGCCCGCTCGGGGGTCAGGAGCCGGGTGCGGACGGCGCCGTTCAGGCGGATGCGGTCGTTGACCTCGCTCTCGATCGCCCGGATGTCCTCGGCCGACAGCGGCCGCGGCTGGCTGAAGTCGAAGCGCAGCCGGTCGGGCGCGACGAGCGAGCCCTTCTGCGTCACATGCGCGCCGAGCCGCCGCCGCAACGCCTGATGCAACAGATGCGTCGCCGAGTGGTTGGCGCGCAACAGGCGCCGGCGCACCGCGTCGACCCGCAGCTCGACCGCTTCGCCGACCTTGATCGCGCCGCGCGTCACGGTCGCGAGATGGACCTGCACGTCGCCCGCCTTTTTCTGCGTGTCGCGCACCGCGAGCTCCGCGCCGGCGGCGGAGAACATCACCCCGACATCGCCGACCTGGCCGCCCGCCTCGGCGTAGAACGGCGTCTGGTTGAGGACGACCGCGACCGCCTCGCCCGCCGCCGCCGCCTCGACCCGCTCGCCGCCCTTCACGAGCGCGGTGACGACGCCCTCGGCCTCCAGCGTCTCGTAGCCGAGAAACTCGGTCGCCCCGACCTCTTCGCGCAGCCGGAACCACGCCCCCTCGGCCGCCGCCTCGCCGGAGCCGGCCCAGGCGGCGCGCGAGCGTTGCCGCTGCCGCGCCATCTCCACCTCGAACCCGGCCACATCGACGCTCATGCCGTGCCGGCGCAGAATGTCCTGCGTCATGTCGAGCGGGAAGCCGCGGGTGTCGTAGAGGGCGAAGGCGTTCGAGCCGGCGAGCACCTTTTGCGCGGCGTCCAGCCCCGGCCCGAACCGCTCGCCGAAATCGCCGGTCAGCCCGCGCAGCTCCTCGTAGCCGCGCTCGAGGGTCTGCCGGAAGTTCCCCTCTTCCAGCCGCAGCGTCTCGGCGACGAGCGGCTGCGCCCGGATCAGCTCGGGAAAGGCGGCGCCCATCTGCCGCACCAGCGCCGGCACGAGGCGCCACATCAGCGGCTCCTTCGCGCCCATCGTGTGGGCGTGGCCCATGGCCCGGCGCATGATGCGGCGCAACACGTAGCCGCGCCCTTCCTTCGCCGGCAGGACGCCGTCGGCGATCAGAAAGGCGCCGGCGCGCAGATGATCGGCGATGACCCGGTGCGAGACCGCATGCGGCCCGTCGGCGGGCACACCGGAGGCCTCGGCCGAGGCCGAAATCAGCGCGCGGAAGAGGTCGATGTCGTAATTGTCGTGCTTGCCCTGCAAGACGGCGGCGAGGCGCTCCAATCCCATGCCGGTGTCGATCGAGGGGCGCGGCAGCGGCACGCGCTCCCCTGGCTTCACCTGCTCGTACTGCATGAAGACGAGGTTCCAGATCTCGATGAAGCGGTCGCCGTCCTCGTCGGCGCTGCCTGGCGGGCCGCCGGCGACCGTGTCGCCGTGATCGTAGAAGATCTCCGAGCACGGGCCGCACGGCCCCGTATCGCCCATCGCCCAGAAATTGTCGGAGCTGGCGATGCGGATGATCCTGGAGCGCGGCAGCCCGGCGATCTTGGCCCACAGCCCCGCCGCCTCTTCGTCCTCGGCGTAGACGGTGACGAGCAGCCGCTCCTTCGGCAGGCCGA
The DNA here is from genome assembly GCA_035934195.1 of Allostellaceae bacterium. Classification (GTDB taxonomy): domain Bacteria; phylum Pseudomonadota; class Alphaproteobacteria; order ATCC43930; family CGMCC-115725; genus AP-15. The sequence continues at coordinate 2,371 of DASYYD010000376.1, forward strand.
ATTCGCGGGTAATCAGGTTCCAGGCCAGCTCGATCGCCAGGTCCTTGAAATAGTCGCCGAACGAGAAATTCCCCAGCATCTCGAAAAAGGTGTGGTGCCGGGCGGTGTAGCCGACGTTTTCCAGGTCGTTGTGCTTGCCGCCGGCGCGCACGCATTTCTGCGCCGTCGCGGCGCGGCGGTAGGGCCGCTTTTCGATGCCGGTGAAGACGTTCTTGAACTGCACCATGCCGGCGTTGGTGAACAAGAGGGTCGGGTCGTTGCGCGGCACCAGCGGGCTCGACGGCACGATTTCGTGCCCGTTCTTGGCGAGATAGTCGAGAAAGGCGGTGCGGATGTCGTTGGTCGTCGGCATGGGAGAGATTGTGGCCCTTCGCGCCGGTTCTACAAGAGGCGGCCGTAGCTTATCGCAGCCCGGCAGCGCCGGTGTCCAGCTTGCGAGGGGCGCCAGACGGCAGAAGGGCGGGGCGCATCGGCACGATTGTGCTAGGATCGCGAAAAGCCGAACGATGGGAGGAGCCGCGATGACGCGCCAAGAGATCATCGATTGCGACGGCCACCTCGTCGAGCCGCACGATTTGTGGGAGCGCT
>DASYYD010000391.1:0-2519 GCA_035934195.1 Allostellaceae bacterium
AGAGCCGAGCCTTACCCGGAGCTGGGTGAGGGGGGCGGAAACGGCGCAAGTGCGAGGGCTCGAACTGCGGCGAGCGGGACGGTAATGCGGTGACTGTGTGCCTCGAGAACTGCCCGGCCCTGGTGCTCAACGCGGATTTCCGGCCGCTGAGCTATTTCCCGCTGTCGCTGTGGTCGTGGCAGGAAGCGATCAAGGCGGTGTTCCTCGATCGCGTCAACATCGTCGACCACTACGACGTGCGGGTGCGCAGCCCCTCGATCGAGATGCGGCTGCCGAGCGTCGTGTCGCTGAAGGAATACGTGCCGGCGGCGCGGCACCCCGCCTTCACGCGGTTCAACGTCTTCCTGCGCGACCGATTCGTCTGTCAGTACTGCGCCGAGCCCTATCCGACGCACGATCTGACCTTCGACCACGTGGTCCCGCGCTCGCGCGGCGGGCGCACCGTGTGGAGCAACGTCGTCACCGCCTGCGGCACCTGCAACCTGGAAAAGGGCAACCGGCTGCCGCAGGAATCGGGCATGTACCCCAAGCGCCGCCCGCTGCAGCCGACGACGCATCTCTTGCAGCAGAATGGCCGCGCCTTCCCGCCCAACTTCCTGCACGACAGCTGGCGCGACTATCTCTACTGGGACACCGAGCTCGATCCCAACTGAGCCGGCGGCTCGAACGAAAGACCAGAAGTTCGTATTGCCCGGACTTGATCCGGGCATCCACGCGTTCTCGCGCGCTCGAACGCGGGCATTGCAAATCGTGGATGGCCGGGCCAGGCTTGGCCAAGACGGATCTTATTCAGGTATTTCGACCCGCCGCACCCCGCATCTTCCCGGCGACGCGCACCCGCACGCGCAGCGCGTTGCCGGGCAGGTAGGCGAGCGGCATGTCTTCGACATCGACCGTCTCGAGGCTGCCGCGCTCGGCGCCGGCGGCGACGGCGCGCGCGATCGCTTCCGCTTCGCCCTTGGCGATCGCCGCCTCGCGCGCCATGTCGCGGTGGATGCGGTCCGATTCGCCGCTGATCTGCGCGATCGCCGCGCCGACCGCGTTGGCGCAGTCGCCGTGCGGCACCCGGATCACTTCGCTCACCCCGGCGAGCCGGTCGGGCACCAGAAAGGCGCCGCCGCCGACCGCGACGAGCGGCCGGTCGCCGGCCTCGGTCTTGATGCGGTCGAGCGCGTCCTCGATCTTGGCCTTCGCCTCATCGAGGATGGCGGCGGCGAGGGCGGGCGGCAGCTGCGCCACCTTCGCGGGGTCGCCGATGCGGGCGCGCCCGGCGGCGACGGCCGCGTCGGTCGCGGTGAGGGTCTTGCCGCCGAAGACGAGCGCTTCTTCGGTCAGCCGGTAGCCGACGCTTTCGCGCCGCAGCTTCGGCGGCTCGCCCGCGACGGTGCTGCCGCCGCCGAGCGCCATCGAATAGAGGTCGGGCATGCGGAAGAGCGTTCTGACGCCGCCGATCTCGACGACGGAATTCGCTTCGCGCGGGAAGCCGTGGCGCAACTCCCCGACATCGGTCGAGGTGCCGCCGACATCGATGACGAGCGCGTCCTTGAGGCCGGAGAGAAAAGCGGCGCCGCGCATCGAATTGGTGGCGCCGCAGGCAAAGCTGGTGACCGGCAGGCGCGCCGCGTGGTCCGCCGCCATCACGGTGCCGTCGTTCTGCGTCAGATAGAGCGGCGCCGCGATGCCGCAGCCGTCGAGCGCGGCGCGAAAGCCGGCGATCGTCCGCTTCGCGAGCGGGACGAGCGCGGCGTTGAGCAATGCCGCGTTCTCGCGCTCCAGAAGGCCGATGCGCCCGAGATCGCGCGACAGCGTGACGGAGGCCTCCGGGGCTTCCTCGGCGAGAATCTCGCGCGCCCGTTCTTCGCATTGGGGATCGAGCGGCGAGAAGATCGCGGCGGCGGCGACGCTCGCGATGCCGCGCCGCGCGATCGCCCGCGCCGCCTCGCGCATGCCCTCCTCGTCGAAGGGGACGATCGGGCGGCCGTCGTAATCGTGCCCGCCTTCGAGCATGAAGACTTCGCCCTGGACGAGCCGCGCGAGCTCTTCCGGCCAGTCGCAAAAGGGTGGCAGCGATGCGGCGGCCGGCAAGCCGATGCGGATCGCGGCAGTGGGGGCGAGGTGCCGCCCCTCGACAACCGCGTTGATGAAATGCGTCGTGCCGATGACGACGGCGTCGATGGCGCCGCGCCCGGCCGCGGGATGCCGCGCGAGCAGGCGGAGCGCCTTTTCGAGGCCGCCCGTCACGTCCTCTGTCGTCGGCGTCTTGACGGCGTCGAGCACGCGCTCGCCTTCGAGCAGCACGGCGTCGGTGTTGGTGCCGCCGACATCGATGCCGATCCGCCGCAATTGCGCGCGCATGCGAGATCCGGTTGCCGAACAGGGCCGCTTCATAGCATGAGTGTGCGGCCTCAGCCACGCAACCCGGAGCACCTTGCCGATGACCTCGACCGCCGAAACCCCGGTTCCGCGGTCGCATGCCGAGGCGGCCGGGCCGCGGCTGCGCCGCGACAGCCTTTCCTTTC
>DASYYD010000015.1:0-2737 GCA_035934195.1 Allostellaceae bacterium
GAAAAAGGCCGAGGAAGAGGGCGAACGAGATGATGTCGAAGGGGCGGGCGTAATTGTCGAAGACGGAAAAGAGCAGATCGGGTTTGCGCCAGAGCGCGAAATGCACCCCGCCTATCGCCGCGTGATGCCAGCTGAAAAGGAAGAGCGCCGCCGGCAGCAGGAATTGCGGCGCCACCGTCAGCGCCCGCGCGATGAGCGGCCGCCATTTCCGTCCGCGCAACTCGGCAAAGGCGAGCGCCGCTTCGAGCCCGAAAATGACGAGGGCGTAAAAGACGACGGCCTCGACATGGCTGAGATATACGGCGATCGCGACAAGCGCCGAGGCCGCGACGCGCCGCCGGCGCGGCATTCCTTCGAGCGCCAGCCACAAACCCGCGCCGACGAGCGCGAGGCCGATTCCGAAGAGATAATTGAGGAAACCCCACAAAAAGACGCGGCTGTAGAGCAACAGGAAAGCAAGAAGCGGCCACAGCCGCCAGCCGCCGGTGGCGACGCGGTTGAGCCAGAGAACGCCGCTCGCCGAGAGCGCAAAGCTCATGACGAGGAAGAGCTTTGCCGCGAGCGCCAGCGGCAACAGGCGCGAGAGAGTGGGGACGACCAGATCCTCGGCGAGGTTGGGAATCGCCGCCCAATGCACCTGATAGAACGCGTTGCCGCCCTCGGCGAGAAGGTGCATGCGCGCGAGATGGTTCGGGTAATCGACGAGCGGCGGCAGCACGCTCGAAAAGACCGGCAGCGCGCAGAGTGCCAGCAGCGCGGCGAAACCCGCCCAGACGCGGCTCGCGCGCCCACCGAGACCGGCATTGCTTCTCAGAGGATCTGGGAAAATTGCCGTACGGCCCATTTTTCCGTCACCCCGCGAAGGCCGGGGTCCGTTGTCCTGCCGCAAGAGCCGATGCGCGTCGCCAGGGTATCGCCAACGCTCGCGGATGCGGCCCGGTGGACCAGTGGGGTCCCGGCCTGCGCCGGGACGACGGACTCTCGCCGGCTCAGAACCGCTCGACCCAGGGGCGAAGTTCGACCTCCCAGGTCCAGGCCGAGCGCGGCTGGCGCAGCACGGCGAGATAGGCGGCGGCGATCGCGTCGGGGTCGAGCATGCTGTCGGGCTTGTCGGGCGGTTCGACCCGCCCCGGGTTGCGGATCGCCCCGTCGATGACGAAATGCGCGACATGCACGCCCTGCGGCGCCAATTCACGCGCGATGCTCTGGGCGAGCCCGCGCAACGCGAATTTCCCCATCGCGAATGGCGCCGACAGCGGGTAGCCCTTGACGCTCGCCGAGGCGCCGGTGAGGAGGATCGCGCCGTGGCCCTTTTTCAGCATATGCCGGGCCGCCTCGCGCGCCACCAGAAAGCCCCCATAGGCGCTCACCATGAGCGCCCGCTCGACCTCGGCCGGGACGAGTTCGGCGACGGGGCCGCGCGCCCGCGCGCTCGCATTGTAGACGACGACGTCCGGCGCGCCGTTCGCCTCCTCGACCGCCGCGAAGAGGCGGGCGACCGCGGCCGGATCGACGGCGTCGCAGGCAAAGGCCTTGGCGCCGGCCGCGGCGCACAGCGGCGCCAGTTTCTCGGCGTTGCGCGCGGCGAGCGCGACCCGCATCCCTTCGCGCGCGAAAAGCCGGGCGAGCGAGGCGGAAAGCCCCGGCCCGGCGCCGACGATCAGCGCGTTCGAAAAGCCGCTCTCGGCCATGCTGCCTCTCTCTCAGTAGAAGACGAGGGTCCGCACTTCGATGCTTTCGCGCGGCGGCGCGGCGGGTGGCGAGGCCGGATCGTCGAAGGCGCCATGCGCGGAGAAGCGAGCGGCGCCTTTGCGGCCCGAGTCGAAGCAACGGATGAAAACCACCTCGTCCGCCTGCATCTTCGGGAAATAGTACCAGCGCTGCCTCTCGTCGTAGGTGACCGAATAGATCTCGCCGGTGCGGTCGGGGTATTTGAGGTCGGTCGGCACCAGGTTCTTATCGGCGAGGCTTTCGGCGTCGCACAATGCCAAGGGCGCTTCGAGGACCGGCCCGGAGATCGGCCGCCACAGATTGATGATCGCATAGCGGCGGCGCAGCAGCTCTTCGGCCTCTGCGCCCATCAGGTCGCGCACCCGCTGCGGCGCCGATTTCGCGGTGTAGTCGTTGTGGACGCGCTTTGCCGGCGACTTGACGAGGTTGCCCTTTTGCGAACGGGCGGCGTTGCGCACGATGTGGTCGAAGGCGAGGACGCGCCGGGCGCCGGTCACCCGCCGCATCAGCGCCTCGGTTTCGGGGTAGTAGACCGCCGCGATCTCGCTCTCGTCGTAGAAGTTCCGCACGGCAGTCTTGTGGCGGCGCAGGATGAAGCCCTGCCGGTCGAGCGACAGCTCCTTTTCGATGGCGCGCGCGTCATGGACCGGCACCCGGTGGTCGACGCCGTCTCCGGTGCGGGCCGGCACGCCCGGCGGCGGCTCGTAATTGTAGGAGACCGGCCTTTCCGCCATCGGCCTCAGAAAGGTCAGCGGGGCGACGACGTCTTTCGGCTCGCCGAATTGCACACCGTCCATGATTGCCTCTCGCTCTTCGGGGCGCGGGCGCGCGATTAGACGGGGCATCTTGTCAGAGATAAGCTTGCCCTGTCACCCGCCTTCTGCCGGAGCAGCGATGTCGCAACAAAAGCGTTTCCTCGCCATCGACGGCGAGCGCATGGCCTATGTCGAACAGGGCAAAGGCGAATCCGTCTTCCTGTTTCTGCACGGCAATCCGACCTCCTCCT
>DASYYD010000047.1:0-3307 GCA_035934195.1 Allostellaceae bacterium
CGGGGCAAATCGATAAACCGCACGAAGTTGACGTGCTTCGACCACACATAGCCGACGCCGTCGTGCTCGATGTTCTTGCCCTTGTTCTCCCAGGTGGCGATCGTCGTGAAGCAAGGGGGCGCGTCGTCCGGCTCGGGCCAAAGGGCCATATCGACGGGCGGCCGGGTCGGCCGCCAGGCGATGCCGCCGAGCGGCACCGGGCAGTCCGCGGCCCCGAGATTCTCGCCGTAGCTGAAGAAATGCGTGTGCGCGTCGAGATAGGCGCGCGCCGCGCGGTCGGCCTTGGCGTATTTGATCTGCTCGTACACGGGATCGGTATCGATCATGATTCGCACCGGGCAGGCGAGGTGCTCCTCGCGCAGCCGCGTCGCGCCGCACAAATTGACGAGCGCGTCGGCCTCGGCGAAAAGCGTCCTCACCGCCTCGCGCGAGAGGCCGTGATGGACATCGTTGATCGCGTCCCAATAGGCCCAGCGCTGCCCCAGCCCATGCGCCTCCATGGCCCGGCGCAGAAAGGCGAGGTTGTATTCGCAATCCATCGCCACGCTGTTGGCGCGCGGATCATAGGGGTTGGCCCCGCCATCCTCGACATACCAAGTCTCCCAGCCGAGCTTTTCGAGCCCGACGAGGTAATGCAGCGCCTGCCAGGCGATGCCGGCGAGCGGCATCTGGCCGGCGAAATGGAGGACGACGATCTTGCCGCGCTGTTTCACGAGGGGACCCGGGCCGGCGGTTGGCGAGCCCGCCGACAACGTAGGGAGGCCTCGGTCCATTTCATGCCGCTCGCGGGCAAAACCCCCAATCCGCATGGGGTTGCCCCTGGCGCGAGGGGCGTGCTAGGCAAGGCCGCCGATGGCACGGTCACCGCTGGAGGAGAAGAACTCGGCATCATGACCTACGTTGTCACCGAAGCCTGCATCCGCTGCAAGTACATGGATTGCGTCGAGGTGTGCCCCGTCGACTGCTTCTACGAGGGGGAGAACATGCTGGTCATTCACCCCGACGAGTGCATCGATTGCGGCGTCTGCGAACCCGAGTGCCCGGTCGAGGCGATCATTCCGGACAGCGAAACGGCGGCGGAGCGCTGGCTCGAGGTGAACCGCGAATATGCGGCGAGCTGGCCGAACATCACGCGCAAGAAACCGTATCCCGAGGACGCCGACGAGTGGAAGGACGTCCCCGACAAGTTCGACAAGTTCTTCAGCCCCAGCCCGGGCGGAACCTGAGCGGGCGCATACCCCGCCTTGCGCGCAGGGCATGGCTGACCCGCTGGCTTCGGTGGGCTGTTTCGTGTTAGTCTGTTGCCGTTGCTGTTGACGGTTCCTCCCTCGGTTCCGCGCTCTGTGCCGAGTCGCGACCGGTCGCCGCCGGTCAGCGAGCCGCTGAGGCGCCGCGGCAATCCCCATCGGGTCGTTCGCATGAGACGGATATGATCTTGGACAAGGCCCCATACGGTACCGGCGATCTGGTCGTCTATCCGACGCATGGGGTCGGCAAGATTCTCCGTATCGAGACGCAGGAGATCGCGGGCCACACGCTTTCCGTCTTCGTCGTGCATTTCGACAAGGACCGGATGACCTTGCGGGTGCCGCTCGGCAAGGCGAAGGTGTCGGGCCTCAGGAAGCTGTCGAGCCGCAAGGAGATGGATGCCGCCCTCGCCAAATTGCGCGGGCGTTCGCGCGCCAAGCGGACGATGTGGAGCCGCCGCGCCCAGGAGTACCAGGCCAAGATCGCCTCGGGTGATCCCGGCTCGATCGCCGAGGTGGTCCGCGACCTCTATCGCAATACCGGCCAGCCGGAGCAATCCTACAGCGAGCGGCAGATCTATCAGGCCGCGCTCGACCGGCTGGTGCGGGAATTCGCCGCGGTCGAGCGGATCGACGAAATCACGGCGACCCAGCGGGTCGAGCAACTGCTGACCGCCTGACCGCGGCGCAAGGCAGGGGAGCGCGCCGGAGCGCGGGGTGAACGGGGCGAATCCGAAGAGCAGAGTGGCAAGGCTGCGCGGCGACCGGCGGGTTTGGGCGGTCGCCGCGGTGCATGGCGAGGCGGCGCGTTTGGCGCGCCTGCACGATGCGATCGGCGGGCGCTTCCGTGACGGCGACCGGGTCGTCTATCTGGGAAATTATCTCGGCCACGGCGGGGCGATCCGGGCAACCATCGACGAGCTTCTGGATTTCCGTCGCCGCGTCCTCGGCATGCGGCGCGGTTTCGCCTGCGATGTCGTCTTTCTGCGCGGCGCGCAGGAAGAAATGTGGCAGAAGCTGCTGCAGCTGCAATTCGCCCCGAACCCCGGCCAACTCCTCGAATGGATGGTGCGCGCCGGCATCGAGGCGACGGTGCACGCCTATGGCGGCGATCTGCGGCAGGGCTTTGCCGCGGCGCGCGACGGGCCGCGCACGATCACCCGATGGACCTTGGCGCTGCGCGAGGCGATGAACGCCGCGCCCGGCCACACCGCGCTGTTCTCGGCCTTGCGCCATGCCGCCTATACGCAGGAGGGCGGCGTCCTCTTCGTCAACGCCGCGATCGATCCGTCGCGCCCGCTCGCCGCGCAGGGCGACGCCTTCTGGTGGGGGCGCGACGACATCCTCGCGCTCGAGGCCCCCTATGAGGGTTATCGCCGCGTCGTCAGAGGCGTCGATCGCGAGCGGCGTGGTCTCGTCGAGCGGGAATTCGCCGTCTCGCTCGACGCCGGCGCCGGGCATGGCGGCAAGCTCATCGCCGCCTGCTTCGGGGCCGACGGCCGGGTCGTCGATCTCGTCGATGCCTGATGCGTCAGACGGCGGTATAGCCGCCGTCGACGAGCAGGTCGCTGCCGGTCGCAAAGCTCGCCGCATCGCTCGCGAGAAAGACCGCGGCGGCGGCGATCTCGTCCGGCTGGCCGAGCCGGCCGATCGGATGCTTCGGCGCCATGATCTCGCGCGCCGCTTCGAAGCTGCCGTAGCGGCGGAGCATGCGCCTGGTCTCGACGGCGCCCGGCGACAGCGTGTTGACGCGAATGTTGTCGCCGGCATGGTCGAGCGCCAGCACCTTGGCGAGCTGGACGAGCGCCCCCTTGGTCGCGCAATAGGCGGCCCGCCCGGCGCTGCCGACCCGCGCCAGTTGCGAGGCGATGAGAATGATCGAGCCGCCGCCGCCCGCGATCATCCGCGGCAGCACGCCGCGGCACAGCAGGAACGAGCCGGTCAGGTTGACATCGACGACCCGTTGCCATTCGGCAAGGCTCACCTCGACAATCGTGCCGCCGGGGTCGTGCGGCGCCGCGCCGCTGACGAGAACGTCGATCCGCCCGAAGGCGGCGAAA
>DASYYD010000049.1:0-10334 GCA_035934195.1 Allostellaceae bacterium
CCACGAGGTCATCGAGGAGAGGTAAATAGGAGCGTTTCCACTGCTTCTTTCCGAAATCGCCTTTCTCCATCGGCAGGCCGGCGCGCTTGGCGTCCGGGCGGCAGCGTTCGAAGACCAGTTCCGGCACGACCAGGACCCAGAGATCGACCGCCCGCTCGTCGTTCGCGATATGCCGTTGCACGCGCGACGCGTAAAGGTCGACGACTTTGCTGACGGCCTCGTGATGGTTGAGGATGCGCGACGTTGTATCGATGAGCTTGGCGTCGAGAGTCAATTCGACAAGGAATCGTTCGTCGATGGCGATCTGAAATGCTTCCTCCAAACCGGGAAAATTTGCGAGGTGAAGTCGATCCTTCTTTTCGCCTTTTCCAGGCGGCGGCACCGCTATCCCTTTCTTGATCTCGGCCATCCAGATGCGAAAATGGTTAATTCCTGCGGGCGTTCCTACAATGCCGAGGCGCACGTCCCGGGTTTTCCTGGGTTTGAGATACGGCCCGTAGAGAAACAGGCCGTCCTTGGGATGCGCCGTATTCTGCGCCAGTCCGAATTCGAGCACGGGTTCCGGGAGGTGAAGGACCGCCAGCGAGCGTTCCGGAAAGTTCATTACGGCTCCTCCTCGGGCTCCGGGCGACCCAGCGTCGAGCTATCCTCCTCCTCATCCTCGTATCCCATACGACTCGGTAGATCGGTGCTGACGGGGGAAGAGAACAGGATCGGCGCCGCATCCAGCCGCACGGAGGTGCTCTCGCCGAGCGGCAGCGAGATGACGGAGGTGTCGCCGGAGAGCACTTCGATGAAGGCCATCCAACGGCCATGCCATTGCTTGTTTCGCCAGCCTTTGCAGACGGTTCTCCGCAGCCGATGCTGCTTTCTCGTGTCGTCGAAGGGCTCGCCCGCCTCGTTCCCGAGCGGCGGGCTGAACAAGACCCGCGATTTCAGCTTGAAGTGCGGAAACGGCCAAAAGGCGGGCAAACAACTGACACCGAATTCCCAGACTTGGCCTTTTGCGACATTGCGAAGCATCGATGAACGCCGATCACCCTGCCGTCCCCACGGAATGCGTTCCCCGATACGCGCCTGGGCGGCAGATGCGTGAAATCCCGCAGCTTTGGAGTAAGCGTACTCTCGAAACCCGCGTTCGCGGCAGTAGCTGTTCCACGCCTGCCGGAACATCGAAACAACGGCATTGGAGGCATCCTGACTGCGCAACCTGCATGCCGGCAGCCCGTCTGCGGTGAACGTCATCAGGCCCACGTCGTGTTTGGCCTCGAAGCGTCCGATCGTCGCAAGCGCGGCGTTTATTTCTTCGGTCGTGCCGAACGAGAGGAAGCCGAGATGGGCCAGGGCGGCCGGATAGCGGGAGTTTTGGCAGGCGTCCGCGAGCGCAACCCGGTTTATGGGGCCGGTCGGCTCAAAGTACCGGATGAGATCCGGGGCGTTGGCAACGCGCAGCCAGTTGGATGTGAGGAGCTCCGGTTCGTTCCTGAGCGTTTTGGCGCCGCGAAGCCGATACACTTCCCAGTTTGGATTGATCCTGATGGCTGATTCGTTGCGTGGAACTTTCTGCCGTTTGAGCGTGGCCAGGAGCTTGGCGAGCCCCTCCGCCCAACCTCGCACAAAGTCGATGTATTGAAGCTCGCCGATGCCGAAGAGCTTCTTATACGGCTCAAGCCGAAGCGGAATGATAAACTTGGGATCTTGTATTGTTTTGACCAGGTCGGATGCGATACCGATCTCCTCCTGAACGCCTTCTTTGGCAAGCGTGCTGTCGCGGCAGCACAACAGCATCTTGACGGCGCGATCCTGCAGAGTTTCTGTGATGACTCGACGCCACCGCTCACCCGGTTCCAGCGTCAGCAGATCGGCAAAGACCGTATACCCCGCCTCTTCGAGCCTCGGCCCGAGCCACAAGGCGAATTCGTCGTCGCCGGATGTCCCTTTGCTTATGAAGATGACATCCCGTGTGATAGCAGGGATGGGCGTGGCGGGACCGATCGGCCCAACCGCTTCGACCAGCATATGCAGAACTCCAGAGTCGGATCATCAATCCTACACGGCTAGGTTTAGGGCTGCTAATCGACACTTACTTGGACTGAATCGGGTAGGTTTGCCGTCGATGGCGGTCGTTTCGTCCCGCGGCCCGCCCCGAATCGGCCTCCGGAACGGCCGCATTCGGTCGAGCCCCGCGGTTCGGCAGCAATCTTCGCGACCGTCCGCTTACGGCGCGTAGCCGTCATTCCGCCGCGGCCGACGACTGTTCGGTGTTTCGCCATCTTGACAAAATAGCATCGTTGTGATATATGCACGACCTCGCCCGCGGCTCCGGGCATCGGGGCGGGGGCGCCTTCCCTTGGCTGCTTTTTTCCTGCAGAAGCAGCCGATAACAGCCAAACCGCGAGGCGGGCCGGCCGGCTCGGATCGCGGCGCGCTTCGCCGCCGATTGACACGCCATCGGGGCGGCCATACCGTCTCCGCAAAACGGCGGCCGGCAAGGGCCGGCTCTCGAGCGGAGGAGGTCAGGATGGCGTACAGACTCATCTCGGCGGACTCGCACATCGTCGAGCCGCCCGACATGTATACCGGCCGCATCGACGCGAAGCTGCGCGGCCGGGCGCCGCGCATGGAGCGGCGCGAGACGCCCTCGGGGCGGAAATACGACGCCTGGATGCTCGACGGCATGCAGGTCGGCACGCTCGGCGCGGTGATGCAGGCCGGGCAGCGGTTCGAGGATCCCTCGCAGATCGATTTTCTCGGGCTGTGGGAGGATGTCCGGCGCTCCGCCTACGATGCCGACGCGATGCTCAAGGAGAACGAGGAGGACGGCGTCTGGGGCTCGGTGCTGCAGCCGAGCCAGGGGCTCTTCTGGTACCGCATCCCGGACAGCGAGCTGTTGTCGGCGATCTGCCGCGCCTACAACGACTGGATCGCCGAGTTCTGCCGGGCCTGTCCGGAGCGCCTCAAGGGCATCGCGATGCTCAACGTCGACGATGTCGAGGACGCCTGCGGGGAACTGGAGCGCTGCGCCGCGATGGGCCTCGTCGGCGCCTTCATCCCGGTGTCGCCGCTGCCCGACCGGCCCTACCGCCACCCGATCTACGAGCGGCTGTGGTGGACGGCGCAGGATCTGAACCAGCCGCTGCTCCTGCACATCGGCACGCCGAGGGGTGGGGTGCCGGGCTGCGAGTTCACGATGAACCTGTCCGATCTTTCCGGGGCGGGGCGCGCCTCGACCGACCACTGGGTGCGCTATTCGCTCGGCGCGATGCTGTTCGCCGGCGTCTTCGACCGCTATCCGGGCCTCAAGATCGGCTCGGTCGAGCACGAGGCGGCATGGATCCCGCATTGGCTGAAGCAGATGGACTTCACCTACCGCGAGCGGCCGGTCTTCACCAAGGGCTGGAAGTCGCGCGACGGGCTGATGCCGAGCGACTATTGGCGGCGCAACATGTTCGTCGAGTTCATGGAGGACGATCTCGGCATCCAGCTGCGCGACAAGATCGGGGTCGACAACATGCTGTGGGGCAGCGACTTCCCGCACGCCGAATCGACCTGGCCGCGCTCGCAGTCGTTCCTCGACCGCATCTTCGCGGGAACGACCGAGGAGGAACGCAAGAAGATCACCTGCGACAACGCCGCCCGCATGTTCGGCTTCGCGCTGAATTGACGGGGCCTACAGCCGGGTTTCTCCCCGCGTTGAAGACGGGCGAGCTTCTCCCAGGCGAGATGAAGTGGGTGGCGGTCCAGCGCCGCCGCCTGCTCGTCGCCAATGTCGAGGGGCGGTTCTATGCGCTCGACGACATTTGCGGCCATCAGCGGGTGCCGCTGTCCTCGGGGACGCTGGAGGGCCACATCGTCGAGTGCCCGCTGCACTTCGCGCGCTACGACGTGCGCACGGGCCTGCTCCTCGACGGCCCGACCGCCGAGAACGTCGCCGTCTACGAGACGCGGGTCGAGGGCGACACGGTCTTCGTCAAGATCTGACCGGCCTCCTCAGGCGCCTTGCGGGCGATGCCGGCGCACCGCCTCCGGGTTCGTCGAATCGGCGCCCATGTAGATGCCGCGCTCCCATTGGCGCTTCAGCGGATCCGATACCTTCAGCGACATCCGCCCGATCTTCTCGATCTCGATTTCGACGCTCTCGCCGTCCTGCAAGGCGCCGAGCCCTTCGTGGTTGGTGCCGCAGGCGATGATGTCGCCCGAATTCAGGGTCATGATCGTCGAAGCGAATTCGACGAGCTCCGGCACCCGGTGCTCCATGTCGTCGGTGTTGTAGTTGTGCCGCAGCTGGCCGTCGTTCCAGAAGCGCACGACGAGGTTGTTGGGCTCGGGGATCTCGTCGGCCGTCGTGATGCACGGTCCCAATGGCGCGAAGGTGTCGAAGGATTTGCCGAGCCAGCTGCCCGTCTTCCAGGTGCGCCGGCCTTCGCCGCGCGCCGACACGTCGATCATCGCGGTGTAGCCGAAGACGGCGCGGCGCCAATCCTCGCGCTTCACCATCTTCGCCGGGCCCTTGATAACGAGCGCCAGTTCGGCCTCGTGCATGAAGATCCACGGCTCGGCGAATTCGGGGAGCCGGATCGTGTCGCCGGGGCCGACGACCGCGTCCGGGTTTTTCAAAAACATGTTGAGCGGGCGCGCCTCGCGCTGCGCGTGCTCCCAGTAATTGGCGATGCAGGCGAGGATCTTGCCGGGCCGCGGCAGCGGCGGGCAGAGCCGCACGGCGGCGAGCGGCAGCGCCTCGCCTTCGGCGGCGCGCCGCTCCAGGGCCGGGCGCAAGCGCTCGAAAGCATCGATCAGATGCTCCATCGTCAGCTGCGGGGTGCGGCGCTTCGGCACCAGGCCGGCGAGGCCGACGACCCCGCGCTCGGTCAGAAGCCCGGGCTCCGCTCCGCCCGCTCGGCCCTTCTCGCACAGCACCAGCCGCATCGCACCCTCCCCGATCGTCGGTTCGCCGGCCTGAGCTTAGCCGCTGCGCGCGCGACCCGCCACGCGAGCGATCAGCGCACGAGGCGCACCGGGTCGCCGACCGAAAGCGCGCCCACCGCCTCGGGCGCGCAATAGACGCCGATCTCGTTCATGAATTCCGCGGCGACGGTCTCGATGATCGCCGGGTCCTTCGCACCCGTCGCGGGATCGATCGTGATCATCCGGCAGCGCGGGATCGGCCGGTTGACGCGCAGCCGCGGCGCGCCTTCGCTCTCGCCGAAGACGAGCGTCGCGCCGAGCCAGTCGCGCTCGGCGCTGCCGTCGAAGGCGTCGACGACGATGTTGGCGCGGAAGCGGGTCTCCTCGAGCGCCCGGCCGAGGCGGGCGCCGACGGCCTCGATCGTGCGCCGCGCCACCACCGAGACCGGCATGCTGTCGAAAGCGCCGCGGCCGAGCTGCAGGAGGCGCAACTCACGCCCGGCGGCGCTGGCGAGGCGCGCCGCCAAGGCGCCGTCGTTGATGCCGTATTGCGTGCCGTCGGGCGCGGCGACCTCGAGCGGCGAGCGGCGCGGGTTCGCGGGCTCGGCATAACGCGGCTCGTAAAGCACGAGCTCGGCGAGGTCGCGCCCCGAGAGCCAGGGGAAGCGCGAGCCGTCCCCGGCGCGGTAGAAGGCGTATTGCCGGTCGCCGTCGAGCCCGCTCCAGCGCAGCTCGGCCGCCGCCAGCCTTTCGCCGCGCATCGATTTGACCGGAAAGCGCCAGATCGCCGCAATCCGCCCGATTTCGCTCGACACCGTATCCCCGCCGCCGGCCCGGTCAGCCCGGGCCTTATGATGAACCCGCGCGGCCGGCGAGGCTACTAGTCGCCGTGACCTTCGCGGTCGCCGTGCTCGTTTCGGGCGAGGCCCGGCGGCTCGTGGCCCTTGCCCCAGCCGACCTTGCGGCCATGGCTCCAGCCCGGCGGCACATGGTTGTCGCGGTCGCCGCGCGCCACACGGGTTGCATGATGGCTGGAGGAGTGGTGGTTGGAGACGTGGTGGGCGCTGGCCGCATGGCCCTTGGCAAAGGCGGGCAGACCTGGCGATAGGACGAGCGCGGCGATGGCCGCCGCGGCGAGGATCGATTTGCGCACTGCGCTTCTCCTCGATTTGTCGACGCTGTTATGGAGTACGGCGAGGCTGGCGCGCCCATGTCCGGCGCCACTTTATTGTCACAGCGGCGCTCATTCGGGCCGCGCGAGGTCTTCGATCGCGGCTTTCAGAAAGCGCGCCGCTTCGCCGCCGGTGACGGCGCGGTGGTCGAAGGTCAGCGACAGCGGCAGCAGGCGATGCGCGACGAGCCGGCCATCGGCGACGACCGGGCGGGCGGCGATCCGGCCGGCGCCGAGGATCGCCACCTGCGGCGGGACGATGACGAGGCTCGCGAAATGCCCGCCGAACATGCCGAAATTGGAGAGCGTGATGGTCTGGCCGCGCAATTCGGCGACCGGCACGGTGCGCGCCCGCACATCGGCCTTCATGCGCTCGAGGCCGTGGCGCAAATCGGCGGCGTCGCGGCCGCCGATGTTGCGCAGGACCGGCACGAAGAGCCCGTCCGGCGTGTCGACGGCGATGCCGAGGTCGATCTGCGGCAACAGGCGCCGCTCCATGCTCTTGCCGTCGTACCAGGCGTTGAGCGCCGGCACCGCCTTGCAGGCGGCGGCGATCGCGCGCACGAGCCGGATCGTTGCGTCGGAGCCGGGCATCCAGCCCTCGATGTCGGCTTCGTCGCTGACCGTCGCCGGCACGATCTCGGCATGCGAGCGCGCCATGTTCTGCGCCATCGCCCGGCGCACGCCGGCGAGCGGCTCGGCCGGCGCGGCGCCGACGAGCGCCCGCGCCACACGCTCGACATCGGCGCTGGTGATTGCGCCCTGCGGCCCGGTCGGGGTCACCTCGGCGAGTTCGACGCCGAGCCGGCCGGCGAGCGAGCGCACCGCCGGCGCCGCCCGGATGCCGGCCGGTGCAGGAGGCGCGGCGGGCGCCGGCTGCGGCGCCTCGGCGGCAGCGAGTTCGCCGACGACGGTGCCGGTGTCGATGTGCGGGCCCTCGGCGAACTCGACGAGCGCGGCGCCGACCGTGACGCGCTCGCCGGGCTTCGCGAAGAGCCGGCCGATGCGGCCCGATTGCGGCGAGGGCACTTCGACGACCGCCTTTTCGGTCTCGACCGAAACGAGCGGCTGGTCGGCGACGACATGGTCGCCTTCGCCGACGTGCCAGGCGACGAGTTCGGCCTCTTGCAGCCCCTCGCCGAGATCGGGGAGATGAAAGACGCTCATGATTTCACTGATAGCTCAACGCTTGCCGCACCGCGGCGAGGATGCGCGCTTCGCTCGGCAGATAATGCTGTTCGAGCCGGGCGTACGGCATCACCGTGTCCCAGCCGGCGACGCGCGCGACCGGCGCCAAGAGCGAGGTCAGCCCCTCTTCGGCCAGCCGGGCGGCGATCTCGCCGCCGAAGCCGCCGGTGAGCGGCGCTTCATGGACGATGACGCAGCGCCCGGTCTTCGCGACCGAGGC
This sequence comes from Allostellaceae bacterium, assembly GCA_035934195.1. GTDB lineage: Bacteria > Pseudomonadota > Alphaproteobacteria > ATCC43930 > CGMCC-115725 > AP-15. Next base: position 7,485 of record DASYYD010000049.1, read on the forward strand.
GAGGATGGTGTCACCGTCGAGGGGCTTCAGGGTCGCGACATCGATGACCTCGGCGCCCACCCCTTCGCTCGCGAGCCGCTCGGCCGCGGCCAGCGTCTCCTTCAGCGGGCCGCCCCAGCTGACGAGGGTCACGTCGCCGCCCTCGCGCAGCAAGAAGCAGCGGTCGAGCGGCAGGCCGGCGCCGTCGTCCTCGACCTCCTCGCGGAAAGCGCGGTAGAGCCGGGTCGGCTCCAAGAACACGACCGGGTCGGGATCGCGGATCGCCGACAGCAGGAGGCCGTAGGCGCGCGCGGGCGAGGCGGGGATGACGACGCGCAGCCCCGGGATGTTCGTGAAGAACGATTCGACGCTCTCGGAGTGATGCTCGATCGCCCGGATGCCGCCGCCCGCGGGCGCGCGCACCACCATCGGGCAGGCAAGCCGCCCGCGCGTCCGCGTGCGCAGCCGCGAGGCGTGGTTGGCGAGCTGGTCGATAGTCGGATGGATGAAGCCGGTGAACTGGATCTCGGCGACCGGCCGAAAGCCCTGGCTCGCAAGGCCGACCGAAACCCCGGCGATCATGTTCTCGGCGAGCGGCGTGTCGAGGACGCGCTCCGGACCGAACCGCTCGAAGAGACCCTCGGTGGCACGGAAGACGCCGCCGTCGACGCCGATGTCTTCGCCGAGGAGGATGACGCTCGCGTCTTCCGCCATCGCGCGGGCGAGCGCCAGATTGACCGCTTGGACGAGGTTGATCTCGGGCATGGCGCGCCTCAGCCGGCCGTGTCGGCGGCGGGCGCGAGTGCGCGTTCGCGCTGGCGCGCGAGGTCCTGCGGCAGCCGCTCGTAGGTGTACTCGAACATCGTCTCGGCCGGCTGCGGCGGGGTTGCGAGATAGCGCCCGGCCGCCTCTTCGATCGTCGCCGCGGCCTCGGCGATCAGCCCCTCCTCGTCCGCCTTCTGCCACCAGTCGCGGTCGACGAGATGGCGGCGCAGCCGCGCGATCGGGTCCTGCGCCCAGTGCGGGCTGACCTCGGCGTCGGGGCGATAGCGGCTCGCGTCGTCGGCCGTCGTGTGGTCGCCGAGCCGGTAGGTGATCGCCTCGATCAGGTGCGGCCCGCCGCCCCGGCGCGCCTTGTCGAGCGCCCGCGCCGCCGCCTCGCGCACCGCGAGGACGTCGTTGCCGTCGACCTGCTCGCCCTCCATCCCGGCGGCGACCGCCTTTTGCGCCAGCGTCTCGGCGGCGGTCTGCTGCGCCCGCGGCACCGAGATCGCCCAGCCGTTGTTGTTGACCACGAAGACGACCGGAAGGCGCCAGACGCCGGCGAGGTTGAGGGCTTCCGCGACATCGCCCTTCGAGGTCGCGCCGTCGCCGAAGACCGCAACCGCGACCCGCGCCTCGCGACGCAATTTGAAGGCGAGCGCGACGCCTGCGGCATGCGGCACGTGCGTCGCGACCGGCACGCAGATCGGAAAGTCGTGCGAGGCCGAGAAATCGCTGCCCCGTTCGTCGCCGCCCCAGAAGAGGAAGAGTTCGTAAGGGCTGACGCCGCGCCACAGCTGCGCGCCGTGCTCGCGAAAGCTCGGCAGCAGCAGATCCTCGGCGCGCATCGCGGCGGCGAGGCCGACCGCGACGGCTTCCTGGCCGAGCGCCGAGGCAAAGGTGCCGAGCCGGCCGGTACGCTGCAGCGCCATCGCCTTCGCATCGAAGGCACGGGCCAGCACCATCGCCTTGTAGAGCGCCGCCAGCTCTGCCTTGTCCCGGGCGAAATCGGGCAGCGGGCGCAGCGCTTTGCCGCTTTCGTCGAGGTATCGGCTGTAGCGGATCTCGAAGCGGGCGACAGGGCTCGCCTCCGCCTCGCCGGAAATCGCGGTCATGTGCAGGTCGGGAGCTGGGGGCATCGAAGGTCCGAAGGGGGCTGCGTCGTCTTCCTGGCGCAATCAACTATGTGGTAACGCCGGCCGCTGCCGATAATCCCGGATTCGACAAAGCGCGAGCGGCGCTTGCCTTCACGCCCGGAATAGTACGTTATATCATTCCGGTGCTGCCGGAGAACCGGATGAATCCGCTCGTATCGTTGGCGTGTCTCGCCGTGCTGCTGGCCGGCGCGCCGGCCCGCGCGAGCGGGCCGATTGCGGTCGTGGCGGCCGAGAATTTCTATGGCGACATCGCGCAACAGATCGGCGGGCCGCGCGTCAAGGTGACGAGCATCCTCAGCAACCCCGACCAGGACCCGCATCTGTTCGAGCCAAGCCCGTCGGTTGCCCGCGCTCTCTCGGCTGCGCGGATCGTCGTCTACAACGGCATCGACTACGACCCGTGGATGGCAAAGCTGCTGCGCGCCGCCGCCGGCCGCCAACGCACGGTCATCGTCGTCGGCGAACTGGTCGGCAAGAAGGCCGGCGACAATCCGCATGTCTGGTATGATCCGAAGACGATGCCGGCGCTCGCCAAAGCGCTCGCGGCAGAGCTCGGCGCCGGCGATCCGGCGCACCGCGCCCTATACCAAGAGCGTCTCGAACGGTTCGCGCGCTCGATGCAGCAGATCGAGGCGAAAGTCGCAGCGCTGCGCAAGCGCCTCGCCGGCGCCCCGGTGACCGCGACCGAACCGGTGTTCGGCTACATGCTGGCGGCGTTGGGGCTGAAAACCAGAAATGCGCGATTTCAGCTCGCGGTCATGAACAATACCGAGCCGAGCGCCTCCGACGTCGCCGCCTTCGAGAATGATTTGGAGAACCGTCGCGTGGCGCTGCTCGTCTACAACAGCCAAGCCGCCGGCCCGGTCGCGCGGCGAATGATGGCGATCGCCAAGGCCTCGCATATCCCGGTGGTCGGCGCGAGCGAGACCGAGCCGCCCGGAAAAAATTATCA
>DASYYD010000143.1:0-11819 GCA_035934195.1 Allostellaceae bacterium
GGGGAAATCGACCATCTCGCCGTGGTATGCGGCGCGCTCCTTGGTCCAGATCTCCTGCATCGCCTCGAGGCGCTCGCGCATCAGCTTGAAGCGGGTGCCGAACTCGGTGCCGTGGTCGGCCATCTCCTCGGCGTTCCAGCCACCGCCGACGCCGAAGAGAAACCGGCCGCCCGACACCTGGTCGATCGAGGCGACGAGCTTGGCCGTCTGGATCGGGTCGCGCTGCGCGACGAGGCAGACCCCGGTGCCGAGTTTCAACCTCGTCGTGGCGGCCGCCGCGGCGGTCAGCGAGACAAACGGGTCCATCGCGTCGTAATATTTCTTCGGCAGTTCGCCGCCTGGCGGAAAGGGGCTCGCGCGCGCGAGCGGAATGTGCGAGTGCTCGGGCGCCCACACCGATTCGAAGCCGCGCTCTTCCAGGGCCCGGGCGAGTTCGCCCGCGGCCATCGAATAATCGGTAAAGAACGTCGCCGCGCCGAATTGCATCGGCCCCCCGAGCGCGGCGATGCCGGCTCTAGGCGAGGCGAACCCTGACCGCCTCGGGTCCCTTGCGGCCTTCGGCGACGTCGATGACGACGCGCTGCCCTTCGCTCAGGGTCGAGAGGCCGGAGCGCTCAAGGACCGAGGCGTGGATGAACGCATCCTTGCCGCCGCCTTCACGCACGATAAAACCGAAGCCTTTTTGGGCATTGAACCACTTTACCGTGCCGGCCTCCTCCACGGCCGCTTCGAGCGACGGCCGCGGCGCCCCGGCAAAACCCGTGCGGCGCGGCGCCGGAGCCGCGGTGCCGGGCTCGACCGAGATGATCTCGGTGACTTGCGGGCCCTTTTGCCCGGGCGCCACCCGCAAGGTGAGCCCGTCGCCGGGCCGCACCGTGGCGACCCCGCTGCGCTCCAGCACGCTCGCATGGAGGAAGGCGTCGCCGCCTCCATCGGCGAGCTCGACGAACCCGAACCCGCGTTCGGGTTTGAACCATTTGACGACGGCCTGCACCGGCGGGCCCGAAGGCACCTCGAAACGAGGCTCGGCGAAACGGGGTGGCCCGCCGAATTCCCGCGGGTGCGGGTCGTAGCTGTCTTCGTCGAATTCGCGACGGCGAGACTGACGAAAATTCCGATCTCTGTTCAAGTGGGCTTCCTGTCGGGTCGAATCGCGGCCGCTCGGCGACCGCCCTGCCCAATTCTTTCAAAAAATCGGTGGCGGCGCGAGCAGATAAATGCGCTCGCGGGATGAATTGTCGATGAAGCCTCGTCCCGCCCCTCGCGCTACAGCGCCAAGAGCCGGTCGCGCAGTTCCTTGTCGTCGCGCAGCCGGCTCGCCGGCCCCGTAAAGCGCACCGCGCCCTTTTCGATGACATAGACGCGGTCGGCGAGCGACAGCGCGAAATCGATCCCCTGCTCGGCCAACAGGATGGTCAATCCCTGCCCCTTCAGCTCGCCGATCTTGGCGCGCAGCATCTCGACGACGAGCGGCGCCAAGCCCTCCGACGGCTCGTCGAGAAGCAAGAGGTCGGGGTTGCCCATCAAGGTGCGCGCGATCGTCAGCATCTGTTGCTCGCCACCCGAGAGAAAACCGCCTCGCTGGTCGCGCCGCTCGCGCAATATCGGAAACAGCTCGCCGACCGCCTCGATCGTCCAGCGACCCGGCCGGCGTGCCGCGCGGGCGCCGACTTCGAGGTTTTCGCGCACCGAGAGTTCGGCGAAGATGCGCCGATCCTCGGGCACGAAGCCGATGCCGGCGCGGGCCGCGCGGTGCGGCGCCCAGCCAGTGACTTCGCGGCCCTGCCACAGGACGCGGCCGCGATTGGGCGGCGTCAGCCCCATGATCGAGCGCAAGGTCGTCGTCTTGCCGACGCCGTTGCGGCCCAAAAGGCTGACGCATTCGCCCGGCTCGATCTCGAGCGAAATGCCGAACAGCACCCGCGAGAGGCCGTAGGCGGTGTGGATCTCTTCGACGGCGAGCAGCGGCATCAGGCGTGTTCGCCCAGATAGACGCGGCGCACCTCGGGGTCGCGGCGCACCTCCTGCGGCGTTCCCTCGGCCAAGAGCCGGCCCTGGTAGAGGACGGCGATCTTCTCGGCGATCCCGAACACCACCTCCATGTCGTGCTCGGTGAAGAGCAGCGTCAGGCCACGCTCGGCAGCGATCCTCTGCAACAGCCGGATCGTCTCGTGCGTCTCGTTCGCCGACATGCCGGCGGTCGGCTCGTCGAGCAGCAGCACCATCGGCTCGCTGGCGAGCGCGATGCCGAGTTCGATCTGCTTCTGGTTGCCGTAAGACAATGTGCCGGCGACCGCATGGGCTTGCCCCTCGAGGCCGATCGAGGCGAGCAGGGCCTCGGTGTCCTCGCGATAGAAACCTTCCGAGCGCGACCAGAAATCGCGGCCGCGCCCGCGATGCGCGAGAAACGCCGCCTGCACGTTCTCGAACACCGTCAGTTTGGGAAAGATGTTGGTGCGCTGAAACGAGCGCCCCATCCCCATGCGGCAGATGCGATGCGGCGGCAGCCCGGTGATGTCGCGGCCGTCGAGCAGGACCTTGCCATGGTCGGCCGGCAGATGCCCGGTGATCAGGTTGAAGAAGGTCGTCTTGCCGGCGCCGTTGGGGCCGATGACGGCGGCAATCTGGCGAGTCTCGACGGTCAGGCTGACGCCATCGACCGCGACGAAGCCGGCAAAACTCTTGCGCAGCTCGTGGACTTCAAGCATCGCGCGGCGCGAGGCGATGCCTGAGGCGCCGGAAGCCGGCGACGAAGCCGCCGACGATGCCGCCCGGAAACCCGAATAAAAGGCCCAGCAGCAGAATTCCGAGCACGAACGGCCAATACTGCGTGTAGTCGGTGATCTCCTGGTTGAGCCAGACGAGCACCAACGCGCCGACCGGCGGTCCCCAGAAATATTCGATGCCGCCGAGGATCGTCATGATGATGACCTCGGCCGATTTCGACCAGAACACGTAATCGGCGAAGACGCCGCGGCTGAAGATGCCGTATAGGGCGCCGGCGAGCCCGGCAAAGCCGCCGGCGACGACAAAGGCGGCGAGTTCATAGGCGCGCACGTTGAGGCCGATGAAGGCGGCGCGCTCGGGATTGTCGCGGATCGTCGTCAGCATGCGGCCGAAGGGCGAGCGCACGATCTGCTGCAGCACCGCGAGCGAGAGCGCGACGATGACGAGGGTCAGGAGGTAAAAGCGGGCGCCGACCGCGAGGTCGCCGAGCCCCGGGATCGCGGTCATCCAATGCATGTTCGGATAGGGTATTTCCGGTATGCCCTGATCGCCGCCGGTCACCGAATTCCATTTGTAGGCGATCGCCCAGACGATCTGCGAAAAGGCGAGCGTCAACATCGCGAAATAGATGCGGGTGAGCCGCACGCAGAAATAGCCCGCCACGAGCGCGAAGAACGCAGCGCCGAGCCCCGCCGCCGGAAAAGCGAGGATGAAGGGCACGCCGTAGGTCTTCATCAGAATGCCGCAGACATAGGCGCCGACCCCGAAATAGGCGACGTGGCCGAACGAGACGAGGCCGGTCGTTCCGACCAGGAGGTTGAGGCTGACCGCGAAGAGGGCGTCGATGACGATTTGGGTCCCGAGAAAGGTGTAATAGCGCGAGCCGAGCCACGGCAGAGTGGCCGCCAGGAGGAACAGCACGAGCGTCCACGGAATGCCGCGGACGACGGGGGCACGGCGGCGGGTCATCGGATCGGCTGGCCCAAGAGGCCCCACGGGCGAACGATCAGAATGACCGCCATCAGCGCGAACACGGAGAACAATGAGAAGCCGGGGAAGATCAGAATGCCAAAGGACAGCACCTGGCCGTAGATGACGGCGCCCCAAAAGGTGCCCCAGAACGAGCCCAGCCCGCCGATCACGACGACGATGAAGGCCTGCACGATGATCAGCACGTCCATGCCGGGAACGATGCTGACGATCGGCGTGATCAGCGCCCCGGAGAGCCCGGCGAGAAACGAGCTGACCATGAACATGCCGGTGTAGATGTTGCCGACATTGGCGCCGAGGGCGTCGAGCATCTCGCGGTCATAGGCCGCCGCCCGCACCAGCCGGCCGGCGTTGGTGCGCGTCAAGACGAGCCAGCCGAGGAGCGCGATCACCGGGCCGAGCGCCATGATGAAGAGGTTGTAATAGGGCTGGATGATGCCGAAGATGTGCAGCCCGCCTTCGAGCACCGGCGGCCGCGACACCGACAATTGGCCGGTGCCCCAGATGTATTTCGCGACGTCGCCGAGGATCAGCACCAGCGCATAGGTGAAGAGCAGCTGATAGAGCTCGTCGCGGCCGTAGAGATAGCGGAAGAAGAGGCGCTCCACGATGCCGCCCAAGAAGGCGATGCCGGCACCGGCGAAGAGTGCCGCCGCCCAGAAGGCCATGCCCGAAGGCTGGAACCACTCGACCCCCTGCCAGGCGAGATAGGCGCCGAGCATGTAGAAGGAGCCATGCGCGAAGTTGATGACGCGCATGACCCCGAAAACGAGCGACAGCCCCGAGGCGATCAGAAACAGGAACATCGCCGTCGTCAGGCCGCTCATCACCTGTTGCAGAACGGACGAAGCCGACACCGTTAATATTCCGACCCGGCAGTTTCGGATATCACGGTTTTGGTGTCATCGCGAGGCGCGCAGCGACGAAACAATCTCGACGGACTCAACACAATCGGCATGAGATTGCTTCGCTTCGCTCGCAATGACGCCCAGCCCGGTATTCGTCGGCCCTGCACCGCCCTCACGTCGTCAGTTGGTCGCTGGCGACGGCAACAACTCCGGGCTCTTCATGACGGCGAAGGGATACTTCGCCTCCTTGACCATCTCGCCCCAGTATTCGGGAGCGTCGGTCTCGTGCGTCTTGGCGCTGTAGGTGCGCTTGCCGACCGGCGTGTCGATCGACAAGCCGAGCATCGCCTTGGCGACCTTGGCCGAGTCCGTGCTGCCCGCCTTCGCGATGCCGGCGGCGAGCGCGTCGATCGACTGGTAGCCGACGATCGCCCAGCCCGACCCGTATTTCGACTTCATGAAGGCCTGCAGTTCTGTCTCGTAGGCCTTGTGCGCCGCCGGCTCCTTGCCGTTCCAGATGACCGGATCGTACGCGTCGGACCAGATCCCGTAGGGATAGGCGGAGCCAAGCGCCTCTGCTTCGTCGACCGTGCCGACCTCGGCGCCGTCGGCGAGCCGGTTCTTGATCGCCGCGAAATAGCCGAGCGGCGTCGCCTGCTTGACAAAGCTGATGAAATCTCCGGCGAAAAGCGCGCAATAGACCGCGTCCGGCTTCTTGCCCATCTGCGCGGTGATGAACGGCGTGAAGTTGGCCTGCCCGAGTTTCGGCCACTCCTGGTCGACGATCGTCACGTCGGGCCGCAATTTCTTGATGTTGGCAATAAAGGCGGCGATCGCATCGCGCCCATAGGCATAATCGGGGCCGATCGTGGCGATCCGCTTTACACCCTTCCAGCGCGCCACGATCGAGGCGCCCGCCTTGCCCTCGATTGCAGTGTTCGACGAAGTGCGGAAGATATAGGGGTGAAGGTTCGGCGGCAGGGTCAGCTCGGTCAGCTTCGCCGTCGGGGCGACGAAGACGATCTTGTTTTCCTTGGCGACGGTCGATACCGCCGGCGCCTCGGCCGAGGTCAGGGTGCCGGCCAGGAACTCGACATTGTCCTTGATGATCAGTTCGCGCGCGAGGCGCACCGCCTCGTCGGCGTTCGCCTTGCTGTCGCGCGGCAGGATCTCGAGCCGGCGGCCGAGGACGCCGCCCTTGGCGTTGATCTGCTGCACCGCGAGCTGGGCGCCCTTCAATATCGGAACGCCGTAGGTCGCGGTCGGACCCGACAGCGGGATCGGAAACCCGATTTTGATCGGCTCTTTCGCCGCTGCCGCGAGAGGAGCGAGCGCAGCGGCGGCGCAGGCCAGCGCCAGAACATGACGGCCGAACATTCCTTCCTCCCCATTCTCGGTTCGCATTCGCCGAAGCGGACGGCGGCGCCATATGCTGGGAGCGCTCGATCTCTGTCAAGCGATGCGGCGGCGATCGGGGGTCGAGAATGGGCGCGCCGGCTGCGGCACACTGCCGCTTCAGGGGGGCGGGTGCCGCGCCGACCGTCAGTACGACGCGACGAGGTCGGTCACCAGCTCCTTGAGCGACAGATCCATCGCCATCAGCGCGGCGAAGCCGATCAGGATCGTGAACAGCACGATCCTGAACCCCGAGGACGGGCGAAAAAGCATCAGTGTCATGGCGGTGACGGCGATGGCGAAAAGCAACATTGGCGTTGCCTCTGCTCTGCTATCATACCTCAATCGCGATCAAGCGCAGACGTTTCTTAACGAATGGTTAATAACCCACGGTAGCTACTGAAAAAATCGGCGAATTGCGGGGATGCTACTTGTCTATCCATTCCTGTGAAAGAGGAACTATGATCCCTGGCTACATATCTAGCTCGAAATCGATCCAGTGTCCTAACGAAAATTTGGAAACTACCGAAAATTACTTAAAATTAAAACTGTTTCAATGATTGATGCGCGGCAGGATTTCGGCGCTCGCGAGAACCTTGTGGCCACTCTGCGGCACCGGCCGGCCGTCGACGTTGATCTGGATCACCGCAGGCGGCTGTTTGGTGGTAGAGCATCTCATGCCGCCGATCGAACTCGCCGAACGCCTGTTTCTGCTGCTGGCGCTCGCGTTCTTCTTCGGCCTCGCCTTCGAGGAGATTTACAAGCGCGACGGGCCGCTGGTGCCGGGCGGGGTGCGCACCTTTCCGCTCCTGTCCCTTGCCGGGGCCTTATTGTACCTCGTCGAGCCGCATTACGCCTTGGCGTTCGTCGCCGGGCTTCTGGCGCTTGCCGGCTGGCTCTACCGAATGCTGCGCGGCGGCGCGCCGCCAGCGGGCGAAAGCGCGCTGTCGCTGATCGTGCCGGTCGCCAACCTCCTGGTCTTTAGCCTCGGCCCGGTTGCCTTGATCGAACCCCCCTGGGTCGCGGTCGGCTCGACCGTCGCCGCGGTGTTGCTGATCGGCACGCGCGAGCGGATCCACGGGCTCGCGCGGATCGTGCCGCAGGACGAGCTGTTGACCGCCGGGAAATTCCTGATCCTCGTCGGCATCGTCCTGCCGCTGTTGCCCGACACCCCGATCATCGCGGCGGCGCCGGTGACGCCCTATCGGGTCTGGCTCGCGGTCGTGGCGATCTCTTCGCTCTCCTACGCGAGCTATCTCGTCGGGCGCTATCGGCCGTCGCGCGAAGGCGCGCTTTTGCCGGCATTGCTCGGCGGCGTTTATTCCTCGACGGCAACGACGGTCGTGCTCGCCAAGCGGCAGAGCGAGGCCGGCGGCGAGCGCCCGGCGATCGCGGCGGGCATCCTCGCCGCCACGGCGATCATGTATCCCCGCCTCGCCGTTGTCGTCGCGTTCTTCAACCCGCGCGTGGCGGCGGCGCTGCTGCCGGCCGTGCTTTGCCTTTTTGCCGCCGGCGCCGCCCTCGCGTGGTGGGAGTGGCACAAGGCAGGGCGCGATTCCGTCGAGGCCCTGAGCGTCCCTGTCGCCAATCCGCTGCAGCTGACGACGGCACTCGTCTTTGCCGCCCTCTTTCTCGGGATTTCGCTGTTGACCGCCTGGGTGCAATCGATCTTCGGGCAGGCCGGGATCTTTTCCCTGGCGGCGCTCGTCGGCCTCAGCGACATCGACCCGTTCGTCCTGACCCTCGCGCAAGGCGGCGCCGCCGGCATGGCGGGGCCGGCGATCGCCGCCGCGATCCTCGTCGCCGCTTCCGCCAATAATCTCGCAAAGGCCGGCTATGCGCTCGGTTTCGGCGGTCTCAAAGCCACCCGACGCGCGGCCCTCATGCTGACCCTCCTCGCCGTCCTCGGCCTTGTGGCGGCGGCGCTTTATCTCGTCTGATCACCGCCGGGCCGCGAAGAAGGCGCGCAGCAATTCCGCGGCGCGCCCTTCGCCGATGCCGCCGTAGATCTCGGGCCGGTGGCGGCAGGTCGGCTGGTCGAAGATGCGGGCCCCGTGCTCGACGCCGCCGCCCTTGCCGTCATAGGCGCCGAAATAGAGCCGGCGCAGGCGGGCGAAACCGATCGCGGCCGCGCACATGGCGCAGGGTTCGAGCGTTACGTAAAGATCACACCCGGCGAGAATCGCGGCCCCGAGCCGGGCCCCGGCCTGCCGCAGGACGAGCATCTCGGCATGCGCGGTCGGGTCGTGGTCGATCTCGACCCGGTTGTGCGCGGCGCCGAGGACATGGCCCGCCGCGTCCACCAGAACCGCGCCGACCGGCACCTCGCCCGCCGCTGCCGCCCTTTCGGCTTCGGCGAGCGCCGCCGCCATCGGCTCTGGGATCCCCCTCATCCGCCGTGCCGCCGCCGGATCGGCTCCGGGATCGCGATCGGCCGGCGCGTCGACAGCCGCATGAAGATGCCTTCCTGCTCGGCCTCGGCATGGAGCACATCGGCGACGGTGAATAGGGCGGCGAGCCGCCAGCGCACGCGGCCCAGCTGCTTGACGCGGATCTTCCCCAGAAGCCGGTCGCCGATCACCACCGGCCGATGATAGCGGATATGCGTCTCGATGAGGATCGGGGCGACCCCGGCGGCGAGCGCTGCGTGGAGCGGAAAGCTCTCTTCCATCAGCCCGAGCCGCAGATCCTCCAGCCAGCGGATGAAGACGATGTTGCTGACGACCCCGGCAAAGTCTATGTCGTAGGTGCGGATCGGCAGCGCCTCTTCGTAGAATTCGCTCATCGTTGTCGCCGGTTCGATTGGATGTGGAGCATGGCACAGCCGGTCGTCGGCCTCACCCTCGATCACGAGCCGCCTGGCGGCTATTCCAATTTTCCATGGTACGCGATCCGCGAGAATTACGTCCGCGCGGTGCGCAACGCCGGCGGGCTGCCGGTGCTGCTGCCGCACGAGCCGGAGATGACCGAAGCCTATCTCGACCGCATCGATGCGCTCGTCGTGACGGGCGGCGGGTTCGACGTCGATCCGGCATTGTTCGGCGAGGCGACCCGGCATCCGAGCGTCAAGACCAAGGATCGGCGCACCGCCTTCGAGCTTGCCGCGACGACCGGGGCGCTGGCCCGCGAGATGCCGGTGCTCGGCATCTGCGGCGGCCAGCAATTGCTGAACGTCGCGCTCGGCGGCACGCTCTACCAGCACATCCCGGACGAGGTGCCGAACGCGCTGCCGCATCGCCAGCCGAACCCGCGCGACGAGCCGGGACACACCGTCGAGATCGTCCCCGGCACGTTCCTGCACCGCATCACCGGCGAACTGCGCCTTCCCGTCAACAGCGCCCATCACCAGGCCGTCAAGGCGCCGGGGCCCGGCGTCGTCGTCGATGCGCTCGCCCCGGACGGCGTCGTCGAAGGCATCGAGGACCCGTGCCGGCATTTCTGCCTCGGCGTCCAGTGGCACCCGGAATTCGAGATCGGCGACGCCGATCGGCGGATCTTCCGAGCCCTCGTCGAAGCCGCGCGCGGGTGAAGGACGAGGCGGAGAGCGCGGCCCATTCGGGGGAGAAGCCCGAGCGCATCGCCAAGGTGCTGGCGCGCGCCGGATTGTGCTCGCGGCGCGATGCGGAGCGCTGGATCGCCGAGGGGCGCGTCGCGGTCGACGGCGCGGTGCTGACGAGCCCGGCCGTGACGGTCGGCCCGGCGAGCGCGATCCTGGTCGACGGCAAGAAGCTCCCGGCCCCCGAGCGGGCCCGGCTCTTCCGCTATCACAAGCCGAAAGGGCTCGTGACGAGCCATCGCGACGAGGCCGGCCGGCCCACCGTCTTCGCCGCCCTGCCGGCCGGATTGCCGCGCCTCATATCGGTCGGCCGGCTCGACCTCAATTCCGAGGGACTGCTGCTGTTGACCAATGACGGCGGGCTCGCCCGCCAGATGGAACTGCCGGCGACCGGCTGGGTGCGGCGCTATCGGGCCCGCGTGCACGGGGCGGTCGATGAGGCGCGCCTGTCCGCGCTCGAACACGGGCTGCGGATCGATCGCGTCGCCTATGGCCCGATCCGGGCGCGGCTTGAACGGGTGCAGGGCAGCAACGCCTGGCTCGCCGTGTCGCTCACGGAGGGCAAGAACCGCGAGGTCCGCAAAGTGCTCGAGCATCTGGGCCTCTCAGTGACGCGGCTCATCCGCCTTTCCTATGGGCCGTTCCAGCTCGGGCACTTGCCGCGGGGCGCGGTCGAGGAGGTTTCGGGGAAGGTGCTGGCGGAGCAGCTCGGCCTCGCGCGCGGCCCCAGAGGCGATGCGCATCGTCGGCGGTAGGCACCGCGGCCGGCGCATCCTGGCGCCGCCAGGCGAAGCGGTGCGGCCGACCGGCGACCGCGCGCGCGAAGCGCTCTTCAACATCCTGTCGCACGGGAAATACGCCGCCGCCGGCCCGCCCTTCGCCGAGGCGCGGATCCTCGACGCCTTCGCCGGGACGGGGGCGGTCGGGCTCGAAGCCTTGTCGCGCGGCGCCGCCGCCGCCGTCTTCATCGAGCGCGATCCCGGCGCGCTCGCCGCTCTGCGCCGTAATGTCGAGGCGCTCGGCGAGGCCGGACGCGCCAGCATCATGGCGATCGACGCGACGCACCCGCGGCATGCCGCCGAGCCCTGCGCCCTCGCCTTTCTCGACCCGCCCTATCAGAGCGGCCTCGCCGCCCCGGCGCTCCTCGCGCTCGCCGAGGCGGGCTGGCTCGATGCCGGAGCGCTCGCAATCGTCGAGCTTGCCGCCCGCGAAGCCTTCGCCCCGCCGGCCGGGTTCAGCCTCATCGAAGAGCGCGTCTACGGCGCGGCGCGGCTCGTCTTTCTGCGCGCCCCGTAGCCGCCCCCGTCACTCTTCGGAAAAAATCAGGATCGCGCCGGTCGCCTCGCCCGGCCCCACCGCCAGACTCCTGTGCGGCATCTCGTCGAAGGCGATGCCGCGGCTCGCCAAATAGTCGGCCGTCTGCCGCAGGCGGCCGACTGCGAGTTCGAGCGCGGCGATCGCCGGCAGCGGCATATCGAGGGCGAGGGCGAGCCCGGGATGCATCGTCAGAAAATCGTCAGGCGTGCTGAAGACGATGCGCTGCCCGCCGGCATGGACGAGGGCGACGGCGTCGGTCGTGGTAACTTGCGGCATGCCGAGGAGGCGGTCGTAGGCGGGCAACAGCGGGGCCGTATCGGCGACGAGCACATGGATGGCGTTCAATGCCGAGACGCCGTTCGCATGCGCGAGCCATTCGGGCCGCCGCATCAACTCGGGCGTCAGGTGGCAGCACACGAAGCTGTCGAGGCCCGGCGTCTCCTCGGGCGGCAGCGCGAGCAGGCTGAAGCGCGGGATGGCGTCGCCCTCGGGAAGCTCGATCCGGCGGCCGAGCGGGCGCGGCTCGGATGGATGGCAGCCGCGCCGCAACAACGCCTCGCGCACCGCCTCGGGCGACCCGGCAGGTGCGAAGGCGAGCCCCATCGGGCCCTCCCGCTCTGCGAGAAAGCGCGCCAGCCGGTGCGCTCCCTCGGCCGGATCGACGACGCCGAGAAGCTCGAGATAATTGGGCCCGAACATGATGCAGTAATTGCCGGTGCCCTGGCCGATGTGGCGGCCGCGCGGCGTCGGCGAGAAGCCGAGCCGGCTCCAACTTTCGCGCGCCGCTTCGAGGTCGCGCACGCCGATGATGACGTGGTCTATCCCGGCTATGCCATTGCGCATGACCACGGGCTCGCTAATTGGCGCGCGGAAAAGAAAATGGACTCATCTCGTCGGCGCTGCGTCCGAGCGTGTCCCAATCGGCCCAGCCGGCCCAGATGCGCTCGCCCGCCGCCTGCGCCCCGTCGCGCAGCGCGGCGAAATCG
>DASYYD010000170.1:0-2674 GCA_035934195.1 Allostellaceae bacterium
CGGGGAGATACTTCGTGCCCTTGCCGGCCGCGACGACCTCGAAGCCGACAGCGCGCGCCCAATCGACGAGCTCGCAGGTCAAGGCCGGCTGGTCGCCATAGGCGAGCGAATAGACGACGCCCTTCTCGCGCGCCTCCTCGGCGAGAAGCGGCCCCGCGAGCACATCCGCCTCGACGTTGACCATGACGATGTGCTTGCCGTTCGAGATCGCGGCGCGGGCGTGCGCGATGCCGGCGAAGGGGCTGCCGGTCGCCTCGACGACGACCTCGGCTTGCGGGTCGGCGCAGACTTCGGCGCCCGACGAGACGAAGCGGGTGCGGGCGATGCGGGCGGCGTCCCAGCCGACCGCGCGGCAGGCATTTTGCGCGCGCTCGGGGTCGAGATCGCCGATGACCGCGATGTCGAGGCCCGGCATCCCCGGCGCCTGGCTCAGGAACATCGAGCCGACCTTGCCGGCGCCGACGAGGCCGACCCTGACCGGCCGGCCCGCCGCGGCGCGCTCGCGGGCGAGGCGGTAGAGGCTCATCCGCTACTCGGCCGCGGCCGCCCCCACCCTGCCCTCCCCCGCACCCGGGGGATGGTTCAAGACGGGATGGGCCTTTGCGTATTGGAGGAGCGCGTCGTCGGCTACGGGCTCGATCGGCGCGAAGTCGCGATGCGCGATCCATTCGGGGCGGGTCGGCGTGCGGATGTAGTTGGAGACGGCGCAAAGCGTCAGATAGACGATGCGCCGCGGATAGGGGGTGATGTTGGGCGCCGAGCCGTGCACGAGGTTGCCGTGGAACATGAGGACGCAGCCGGGCTTGCCGGTCGGCGCGACGATGCCGCCCGCCTCGACGAGGCGCGTCACGGTCTGCTTGTCGAGCGTCCACAACGGGTAGGAGGTCGTCGCCTCGTCGTGGCCCGCCGCGAGGATGCCGTGCTTGTGGCTCCTCGGGATCAGCATCAAGGGGCCGTTGATCGGCATCACCTCGTCCATGAAGACGGCGATGTTCATGGCGCGCGGCTGCGGCATCCCGTCGTCCCTCGCCCAGGTGCCGTAATCCTGGTGCCATTGCCACACGTCGCCCTCGAAGGCGGCCTTGGCGTTGATCTTGTACTGGTGCATGTAGAGCGGTTCGCCGAACACCTGCTCGACCGGGCGAATCAGGCGCGGATGGTGGCCGAGGAGGCGAAACGCCTCGTTGTAGGTGTGCGCGGCGAAGGCGGTGCGCGGGGCGCCGGTTTTCTCGCGCCACACTTCCTGCCGGCCGGTGGCGTAGATCCGCTCGGCCTCCTCGCGCAGCACCGCGACCTCTTCTTCCGAGAAGCAGCCGGGCAGAAACAGATAGCCTTCCTCGGCGAATTGCCGGAGCTGCGGCGCGGTGAGCTGCATGTCGCTCCTCCCGGTGAGA
This sequence comes from Allostellaceae bacterium, assembly GCA_035934195.1. Classification (GTDB taxonomy): domain Bacteria; phylum Pseudomonadota; class Alphaproteobacteria; order ATCC43930; family CGMCC-115725; genus AP-15. Next base: position 1,395 of record DASYYD010000170.1, read on the forward strand.
CTGGGGGACCGCATGAGGCTATGCGCCCCCGGGGCCCCTCGTCAAACCAGAGTTCGGCGAGGGCCGGCGGCGACAGGACATTAAAAGGTCATCGCCGCGACGGGCACGATCTGAACAAAACTCGCCTAGAACGCGTTGTCGATTTCGGGATTTCCGGCCCGCCTCGGCCGGGCAACGTCCCGCCAGTTCGGAGGTTAGGATGTCGAGAAAGCTCCTGATCGCCGTGGCGCTCTTGGCGATGACCCTGTTCTCGCCACTCGGCGGCGCCGCGCAGGCCAACGCCCACCCTTGGGGGGCTCACGGCCATTTCGTCGGCCATGTGCACGGCCATTTCGTCGGCCATGTGCGCGGCCATTTCGCGTTCCGGCATCCATTCTTCCGCGGACATCGCTTCGCGGCGGCGCGCTTCGGCCGGTTCGGGTGGGGCTGGCGCGGCGGCTGGGGCTGGTGGCATGGCGGTTGGGGTTGGGGCTGGGGATGGCGCAGCGCCTGGTGGTGGTATCCCTGGTGGCAGCCCTACCCGGTCGCGTATGGCGCGCCGACGCACCTCGCCTATCATCCGGTGCATCGGGTTGCGGCGCCGGCCTGCACCTGCGCCTGCTGCCGCTGATCGCGCCGTAGCCTCGCGCGCATAGCGAGGCGGGTTCCGAACGGGTATTCTCTCGGCCTCGCCGCCGGCGAAACAAAAGCCGGGGCGCGCCTTGCGACAACCCGGGGGGAACGGCCATGCGTCTCGAAGACATCGCCGGCGCGCCGCCGGAATGACGGTCACTCCGCCGCGCCGGCGGGTCGCGCGAGCTGCGCAGGCAGACACCGGGGCCGGGACGAAAGAGCCCAGCCGCGTAGGGCTCGCCCAAGCCGGGACGCGCGCCGCGATATTGCGTCGCCTCCTGTTGCTGCCGTCGCCCTGGATCGCGATCGCCGCCCTATGGTACGCGATCGCGGCGAGCGGGGTGATCAACCCGGGCTTGGTTCCGACGCCGTTGCAGGTGGGAGCCCGGTTTTGGGATTTGCTGGTTCACGGGGGGCTCGCCTTCGACGTCCTGATATCCGCCGAGCGCGTGACCCTCGGCGTGGCGCTCGGCATCGTCTGCGCCGTGCCGGTCGGCTTCGCCGTCGGCTGGTACCGGCATATCCGCAGCTTTGTCGACCCGCTGATCAATTTCTTCCGCGCGCTGCCGCCGATTGCGCTGATCCCGCTCGTCATCGTCTATTTCGGCATCGGCGAACTCGCCAAGGTCGTCATCCTGTTCTACGCGTCGTTCTTTGCCGGCGTCATC
>DASYYD010000206.1:0-3049 GCA_035934195.1 Allostellaceae bacterium
TGCGCGGTGAAGGGCGTCAGGCGAAAGCCGCACGTTTCCAGCGCCGCGGCAGCCGCCTCGAGGTCAGGGACGAAATGCGCGATGTGGTCGAGAAAGACTTCACCCGGTTGCGGCAGTTGGCCCGGCATCGCGGTCGCCTTCAAAGAGAAGCGGCGCGGCAGGCTAGCCTCTCGCGGCGAACCCCGCCACTATCGCGGCAATCCTAGAGGAGGCCTCGATGCACCCCGCGATCAGACCCGGCGCCGAGTTCAGCCGCTCCTTCACCGTCGACGAGGGGCGCGCCATCGGCTTCATGGGGCCGCAGCTGCGCGTCTATGCGACGCCGAGCATCGTCCACGATCTGGAGACGACGTGCCGCAAATGGCTGCTCGGCCATATCGACGCCGGCGAGGATTCGGTCGGCGTCCGCGTCGAGATCGAGCACCGGCGGCCGACGCCGCTCCACATGAGCGTGACGCACCAGGCGCGGGTCGTCGCCGTCGACCGCGGCCGCGTATCGTTCGAGATCGTGGTGCGCGACGCGGTCGAGGAGGTGGCGCGCGCCAGCCACCAGCGGATGATCGTCGAGAAAAATCGGCTCGCCGCCGCGATCGAGGCGAAGCGGGCGAAGATGGGCGCTCAGCCGTAATGGACGGCGAGCCACACCGTCGGCCGCGCCGGGTCGGTCCACTCGACGCGGTGCCGGCGGTGCGCTGCGATGTCGATATAGTCGCCGGGGCCGAGCCGGCGCGGCTCCTCTTCGTCGGCAAAGCGCAACAGCGCCGCCCCGGAGACGAGCAGCACCCATTCGCCTTGCGGCTCCTCGCACCAGAAGCCGGGCGGGCTCGCCTGCCCCAATGAAACGATCCGCTCGATGCGCAGCCGGCCTTGCGACAAAAGCTTCTCGGCGATCTCGCCGGCGCGCGCATCGGGCAGCGGGTCGAGGAGGTTCACGGCCCCGCCGCCGCTAATACCGCGGCGACCGCCCGCCCCCAGCCGGCGCGGCGCTCGGCGCGCTCTTCCTCGCTCATTTGCGGCGTAAAGCGGGCGGCTGGCGACCACTTGGCCGCCATCTCCGCCGGGGCGGGGTAGATCCCCACCGCGAGCCCGGCGAGGTAGGCGGCGCCCCAGGCGGTCGTCTCGATGTAGGCCGGCCGCTCGACCGATGCCGGCACGATGTCGGCGACGAACTGCATCGCCCAGTCGTTCACGGCCATGCCGCCGTCGACGCGCAGGGTCGAGACGGCAACCCCGGCATCGGCCGCCATCGCGGCGACGAGGTCGGCCGTCTGGTGGCCGACCGCCTCGAGGCTGGCGCGGGCGATCTCGGCGGCGCCGCATTCCGCCGTCAGGCCGAGGATCGCGCCGCGCGCGGCGGGCGCCCAATAGGGCGCGCCGAGCCCGGCGAAGCCGGGAACCAGATGGACCCGCTGCCGCGGATCGGCGGCGCGGGCGAGCGTCTCGGATTGCGCCGCGTTCTCGAATATGCCGAGCCGGTCGCGCAGCCAGCCGACCGCAGCGCCGGCGACGAAGATGCTGCCTTCGAGCGCATAAGCGGTGGCGCCGCCGAGCCGGTAGCCGATCGTCGAGAGCAAGCGGTGCCGCGAGCGCGCCCTCATGCCGCCGGTGTTGAGGAGCGCGAAGGCACCGGTGCCGTAGGTCGATTTTACCATTCCCGGCGCGAAGCAGGCCTGGCCGACGAGCGCCGCCTGCTGGTCGCCGGCGACCCCGGTAATCGGCACCGCGCCGCCCAAAAGCTCGCGCGTCGCCTGGCCGAAACGCGCGTCGTTGTCGCGCGGCTCGGGCAGCAGCGCGCGCGGGATGCCGAACGCGGCGAGGAGTTCCTCGTCCCATTCGAGGCGCTCGATGTCGAAGAGCATCGTGCGGCAGGCGTTCGTCACGTCGGTCGCGTGCGCCCGCCCGCCCGTCAGGCGCCAGATGAGGAAGCTGTCGATCGTCCCGAAAAGGATCTCGCCGTCGCGCGCGCGCCGTTCGAGCCCCGGCGTCGCATCGAGCAGCCAGGCGACCTTGGAGGCCGAAAAATAGGGGTCGATGACGAGCCCGGTGCGCGCTTCGACGAGCGGCGCCAGCCCCTCTTCCTGCCAATGCCGGCACAATTCGGCGGTGCGCCGGTCCTGCCAGACGATCGCATTCCCGACCGGCCGGCCGGTCTCGCGCTCCCACAACAGCGTCGTCTCGCGCTGGTCGGCGATGCCGATCGCCGCGACCCTGCCATCGGCGGCGGCCGCCGCCTCGCGGCAGGTATCGAGGACGCTTCGCCAGATCTCTTCCGGATCGTGCTCGACCCAGCCCGGCCGCGGATGGTGCTGCCGCAATGCCCGCTGCGCCGTCCGCCGCGCCCGGCCCTCTTCGTCGAAGAGGATCGCGCGCGTGCTCGTCGTCCCCTGGTCGATCGCCAATACGTAGGCGGGCGCGCCCATCGGCCTTCGCCTGCGGCCTCAGCGCAGCATCATCATCGACATGCGCGAATACCCGGTCAGCATGCCGAGGAGGACCGCGATGACCATCGCGATGATCACCGTCAGCACCAGCACGATCACAAAAAAACCGACGCGCCGCTCGCGCGGCACACGCAGCAATTCGCCGATGCCGAGATAATAGACGTACATGCTGTAGACGCCGCAGACAAGCTGCAACAGCCAGCCGATCGCCGGCAGCAGCAGGAACACGCCGCCGAGCCACGCCGCGGTATAGCCGAAGGCGGCGAGCTTGAACGCCGCCTCGCGGTCGTCGACGCCGCCGAAGGCCGGGGCGAGCTTGGTCGACACGTAGGCGATGATCGCGACGTTGGCGAGCGCCATCACATAGCCGGTGACCGCGATGCCGATCGCGGCGCCGGCCGGCACGCCGGCGACAAGAAAGCGAACGAGCTCGGCGAACATCGGGACGGCCGCGAGGATCGCCACGTAGTCGGCATAGAGCCGACCGATATCCGCCGGCTCGTCGGCGATGACCGGCCATTCGCTGCGCGGCGTCTTGACGATGCCGCGGGCGCGCGAGACGAGCTCCATCGGCAGGCCCTCCCTTGTTCCGGCCACCTCGTCGGCGA
>DASYYD010000211.1:0-4912 GCA_035934195.1 Allostellaceae bacterium
GCGCTACGCCAAGACGAGAACGGCACCGCCGTCCTATCCTGCCCCCGGCTGGAGGAGATCTCCATGCCCCCATCGGCGCGCCAACCCCTTATTCAGACCTTCCCCAAGGCTGGGCCGGTTCGCCGGCTTGCGTTGAGGAGCCGCCTCGCTCTACCCCAGCGTCAGCGTCGAGGCCACGTAGTCGCCGCCGCCCATGCCGCCGTCGGCGAAGATGCCGTGGCGGGCGATCCACTCGAAGGTGTCGCGATAGGCGTCCTCGGTATAGGGCTCGAACACCAGCCGCTCGCCCGGCCCCCATCGCCGCGTGTCGATCAGCGGGTGGAAGCGCTCGGGGAATTCGTTTCTGTAGTAATGCGTGTAGCGGTCGGGCCGCAGGTCGAGGTCGCGCTGGGCGCGGCGCAGCGCGCGGAAGTATTTGCGCAGATCCTCGGCGTCGGGGTCGCCGTGGATCATCGTCGCGATCATGAAGCTGGTGTCGATGACCTTGCGGAAGCCGAGCTGCTCGGCGAAATAGTAGGGCCCGCTGAAGAGGGCCACCGCCGGCGCCTCGCCGTCGACCAGCATTTCGAGGCGGCGGAACAGCATCCCCTCCTTGAACGACAGTTTGACCTTGTCCGCCGGCATATAGGCTTCGAGCGCCTGGATCGTCGAATAGTGGCTGCCGGACTGATAGCCGACCGAGATCGGCACGTCGGCGAGCGCCTCGGGGTCGCGGATCGGCGAATCCGCCGGCACGAAGACGCCGGCCGGCGCCACCGAATAGAGATCGGCGTAGAGCTTGCCGTGGCCGGTCGAGGCGGCGACCCCGACCGTCCAATGGCAGGCGCAGCTGACATCGGCGGCGCGCCCGCGCTCGAAGGACTGGTAGGCGCCGACCCGGTCGCCCTTGTCGTGGTGCCGGCCGCCGGTCGAGCGGATCAGCTCGCGGAATTCGTAGTCGAGGCCTTCTTCGGTGAAGTAACCCTTTTCCTCGGCGATCCATTCCTGCAGGCGGAAGTGCGGCTCGATGACGAATTTGGCCATGGGGTTTTCCTCTAGGGCGCTGGCGCGAGGCGTTCTCCGAATGATAGACCCTCTCGGGTGAGAGACGCCATCAAACGAATGTGACGAGCATGCGAGAATCCCCCTCGATCACGGTCGTCGGCGCCGGCGCCATCGGCGGCGCCATCGCCTTTGCGCTCGACCGCGCCGGCTACGCCCCGAAACTTCTGGCGCGCGGCGCGACGCTCGCCGCGCTCAACCGCGACGGGCTCAGGGTCGAAGGGCCGCTCTTCGCCGGTGTCGCGCGGGTCGAGGCGAGCGCCGACCCGGCCCTGTTCGGCGTCCAGGATCTCGTCATCGGCACGCTGAAGGCGCAGGACTGGCCGGCCGCGCTGCCGAGCCTCAACGCGCTCGTCGGCCCCGAAACGGTGCTGCTGCCGGTCCTGAACGGCGTGCCGTGGTGGTATTTCGACGGGGTTTCGGGGCCGCTCGGCGGCATGGCCGTCGACACCGTCGATCCCGAGGGCGCGCTCATGGCGGCATTGCCGGCGCGCCGGGTCGTCGGCTCCGTCGTCTATATGGGGGTCACCCGCCTCGCGCCGGCGGTCATCGACTGGTCTGGCGGCAACCGCGTCATCCTCGGCGAGGCCGCGGGTCCGCCGCAAGAGCGCACCGAGCGGGTCGCCGAGATGTTGCGCACGGCCGGTTTCCGGGCCGGCGTCAGCGACGACATCCGCGGCGAGATCTGGGCGAAGCTGCTCGGCAACGCCGCCTGCAACCCGCTGTCGGTCATCGCCCGCGCGCGCATGGACGAGATCATGGGCGAGGCCGGCCTCAACGCGGTCGCGCTCGCCGCGATGCACGAGGTCGCCGCCGTCGCCGCGGCGGTCGGCGCGCCCTCGCCGATGTCGGTCGAGGAGCGGCACCGGATGAACGCCGAACTCGGCCGCTTCCGCACCTCGATGCTGCAGGACTTCGAGGCCGGCCGCGCCCTCGAACTGGGCGCGCTGGTCGATGCCGTCACCGAAATCGGCGCGCGGCTCGCCGTGCCGACGCCGATGACCGCCGCGCTCGGCGCGCTCGCCCGCCGCGCCGCGGCGTTGCGGGAAGGGGTTTAAGCCCCCTTCTTCGTCCAGATCGCCTTCGCGATGGCGAATTCCGCCGGATCGACGGTGACCGGAAGCCCCTTCTGCCACTGCACGAGGATCAGCGGCGCGCCGACGCGGCGGCCGTTCGCGTCGAATTTGAGGCTCTTGCCCGGGAAGTACTTCGCCGGTCCCGTCGTCGTGTCCATCGCGTGGATCGCCTCGTTGAGCTTCTCGCGGTCGGCGGCACCGGCCTTTTCGAGCGCCGCCGCGACGATCGCCACATGGCCGTAGCCGCTGATGCTGTCCTGCGTCATCCACGGCTCGCCGCTGCGCTTTTTGAACTCGGCGACGAGCGCCTCGTCGCCCCGGACCGGCCAATTGGCGAGCGAGGTAATGACGCCGTCGACGATCTCCGGCCCGGTCGCCTTCAGCAGCTCCGGCGTGACGAGCGGCGAGCCGTTGCCGACGACCGGGAGGCGCGCATGCGACAGCCCCATCTCGGCGAGCTTTTCGAGGATGACGACGTTGTCCGGCACGTTCGAGACGATCAGGAACAGAAAATCCGGGTTCGACGTGCGCACTTGCTGGACGAGCGGCGTTGCGTCCGACAAGGGCGGCGTATAGGTCTGGTGCGCGGCGAGCTTGATGCCGGCCTTTTCGAGGCCGCCCGCCAGCATCGGCTTGACGAAGCTCATCGGCGCCGCCGTGTTGTCCTGGATCAGGGCGCAGCTCTTCGGCCTCCCGCCGGTCGCCCGCGTCGCCAGCTCGATCACCGACGGCAACAGCTCCTCCGCCTGCGCGTTGGCGGGCAGCGAGCTCTGGAAGACATAGTGAAAACCGCGGCTGGTGATCGCGTCGGAATAGGAGAGCGTGATCCACGGCAGACGCGCGCGCTCGGTCACTTCGGTCACCGCGAGGGTGAAGGAGCTGAGCCACGATCCGGTGCCGGCGACGAGGCCGGGATATTGCGAGACGAGCCGCTGCGCGGCGTCTTTCGCTTTTTCCGGCGTGTCGCCGGCATCGGCTTCGATCAATTTGAGCGGCGCCCCGCCCAACGCCTTGATGCCGCCTGCCTTGTTGATGTCGTCGCGGGCCATCTCGGCGCCGGCGCGCACGAGCTGCCCCTGCCGCGCCCACGGCCCCGAAAGCGGCACGATCATCCCTATCTCGACCGGCTTCGGCGCCGCCCGCGCCAAGGCCGGAGCCCCGACCGCCGCGGCCGTTCCGGCGAGCAGCAGCGACCGTCGCGTCAATTGCATTGCCTGGTTCATCTAATTTCCTCCCTCGGCCTCGTTCACATGCCCAAATAGGCGCGCCGCACACGGTCGTCGGCGAGCAGCACCTGCCGCGGACCCTCCAGCACGATGCGGCCGGTATCGAGCACATAGCCTTGGTCGCAGGATTGCAGCGCCTCGGCAACGCGCTGCTCGACCAGCAGCACGGTCAGCCGGTCGCTTTTGTGCAATTCTTCGATGCGCTCGAAAATCAGGTCGGCGATCGCCGGCGCCAAACCCATCGACGGCTCGTCGAGCAGCAGCAGGCGCGGCGCCGAGGCGATGCCGCGGCCGATCGCCAGCATCTGCTGCTCGCCGCCCGACAATGTGCCGGCGAGCTGGCGACGGCGTTCGGCGAGCACCGGAAACAGCGCAAAGACGCGCGCGAGGCTCCTCTCCCAGACGCGGCGGCCGGCCGCCGGATAGGCCCCCATTTCGAGGTTTTCCAGCACCGTCAGCGAGGCGAAGACCTGCCGCCCCTCCGGCACGTGCGCGATCCCGAGATGCGCGCGGCCCGCGGGCGGCACCGCGAGGAGGTCGCGGCCTTCATAGCGCACCGCGCCCGCCACCGGCGCCACCGTGCCGGAGATCGCCTTGAAGAGCGTCGTCTTGCCGGCGCCGTTCGGCCCGACGATGGCGATGAACTGCCCCTCGCCGACGGCGAGCGAGACTTCCCGCAACGCCGCGAGCCCGCCATAGGCGACCGTCAGGCCCTCGATCTCAAGCACTGAGCGCCGCCCATTTCTTGCCGAGGTAGGCCTCGATCACCCGTTCGTCGCGGGTGACCGCATCGGGCTCGCCCTCGGCGATGACCTGCCCGTGGTCGAGCACGACGAGCCGGTCGACGAGCCGCACCACGGCCTGCATCGTATGCTCGATGATGACGATCGTGATGCCGTTCTCGGCGAGCCCGCGGATGGCCGCCAGCAACTCCTCGACCTCGCCGCCGCCGAGCCCGGCGAGCGGCTCGTCCATCAACAAGAGGCGCGGCTCCCCGGCCAGTGCGCGGGCCAGCTCCATCAGCCGCAGCTCCTTGGTCGTCAACGCCCCGGCGCGTGCGCCGGCGCGCCCGCCGAGGCCGACCCGCGCCAGCGCCGCGTCCGCTGCGAGCATTGCCTCGCGGTCGGAGCGCTGCGCGACGTAGGCGCCGATCAGCGCATTTTCGAGCGCCGACATCCGGGGAAAGGCGCGCACCACCTGAAACGTCCGCCCGATGCCGAGCCGGCACACCCGGTTCGGCTTCAGACCGACCAGATCGTGGCCGCGCAGCGCGACCCGGCCGGCGTCGGGTCGGATGAACCCGTTCAACAGGTTGAACAGCGTCGTCTTGCCGGCGCCGTTCGGGCCGATGATGCCGAACACGGTGCCCGCTTCGACCGTGAAGCCGACCTCGTGCACCGCGCGCAGCCCGCCGAAATGCTTCGACAACCCGTCGACGGCCAGGATCGTTTCCCCGGCCGCGGGCCTGCGGCGAGGGCCGAGAGCCGCCGGCCTCTGCGGCGCCGCCGCGAGCGGCGGCGCTTCGGGCGCGCGCGGCGCGAGCGGCGGCGCTTCGGGCGCGAGCGGCGG
>DASYYD010000332.1:0-6579 GCA_035934195.1 Allostellaceae bacterium
GCGGCCGATCGCGACGCACGCCTTCTGGTGGCCGCACGCCCCGATCGACGGGTTGCACGCCGGCGCGCGCCTCGCCGTGGCGCTGCCGCGCCCGGCCGTCGTGCGCTGGGGCGTCGACGGCTGGCAGCGCGTCGCGGAAGCGCCGACGCGCGACTCCGGCCTCGGCTTTCAGCTCGCGGTGCTCGAGGTCGCGGACCTGCCGGCCGGCGGCCGGGTCGATTTCACCTGGCATTGGCAGGAGGACGGCAGCTGGCAGGGCCGCGACTATTCGGTCGCCGTGCTGCCCGCCGATGCGGGCTGAGAGCGCGCGGCGAGCGCGCGGCGCAGGGCCCGCATCTCCTCGAAGCGCTGCGTCACGTTGCGCAGGATCGCGGCGATGCCGGCGATTTCGCCGCGCTCGTCGCGGAACGGCAGAACCGTGAACTCGATCGAGATGCGGCTTTTATCCTTGCGCAATGCCGGCACCGCGAGAATGTCGCCGGCGCCGTAACGCGACGTGCCGGTCCGCATCGTCGCCGTGAAGCCCTGCCAGTGGCGTTCGCGTAAATTCTCCGGGATGATGATGTCGAGCGATTGCCCCTTCGCTTCGGCCTCGCTGAAGCCGAAGATCCGCTCGGCGCCGCGGTTCCAGAAGGCGATGCGGCCGTCTGCGGCCGCATAGACGACGGCGTCGGGCGCCTCTTCAACGAGCTGCCGGCAGAAACCGTTGAGATCGAAGGTGGACATGGACGTCCTCCGGATGGGTGTTCGATGAACGCGGTCCCGTCACGGAATGTACGGCTGAAGCGGGCCTATGAACCTGCCGCCGCGGCGGACGGGCGTCGCATTCTCGTCGATCGGCTGTGGCCGCGCGGCCTCAAAAAATCGGATGCGGCGATCGATCGCTGGATGAAGGAGGTGGCGCCCAGCACCGAATTGCGCAAATGGTTCGGCCACATCCCCGAACGCTGGCCGGAATTCCGCCGCCGCTACGCCGCCGAATTGCGCGACAAGCAGGCATTTCTCGACGAATTGCGCGCGCTCGCGCGCGACGGGCCGGTGACGCTCGTCTATGCGGCACGCGACAGCGCGCACAACGACGCCGTCGCGTTGCGCGAGGTGCTCCTTTCCTAGAACGGCACGCCGCCGATGACAGTCGTGCGGTGCATCAGGCGGCGCTGCGGCAGCGCGTAGTCGCACACCGCGAGGTGCATCGAGGCGGCATTGTCCCACATCAACAGGTCGCCCTCCCGCCATTTGTGGCGGTAGAGGAATTCCGGACGAACGCAGTAGGCGTCGAGCTCGGAGATGAGCCCGAGCGCCTCGTCCTCGGGCATACCCTCGATGCCGACGCATTCGCCGGCCGTGACATAAAGCGCCTTCCGGCCGGTATAGGGATGGCTGCGCACGATCGGATGCGAAATATCGGGCGTCTCGTCGAGCTGCGCTCTCGTCAGTTTCGGGCGCGGGCTTCCCGCGACCCGGCGGCGCGAGGAGTAGCGGTGGATCGCCTTCAGGCCGTCGAGGCGCTTCTTCATCGCCTGCGGCAATGCCTCGTAGGCGGCGATCGCGTTGGCGAAGAGCGTGTCGCCGAGCGGCTCGCCGTTCTCGGCGTGCGGCACCTCCTTGGCATAGAGCAGCGAGCAGCGGCTCGGCTGTTTGCGATAGGAGGTGTCGGTGTGCCAGGTGAAGCCCGCGTCGGCGAGCCCGATATGCTCGCCCGCCTCGTTGCGGACGTTCGATATGAGCAGGATCTCGGGATAGCCGGGCAGCAGGTATTTCTTGACGATGTGGATCTCGAGCGGGCCGAAGCGGCGGCTGAATGCGATATGCCGCTCGTTCGAGAGCGCCTGGTTGCGGAAGACGACGACGATGTTGTCGTGAAAGGCGCGCTCGATCTCGGCGAAGGTCTCGCCATCCGGCTCCATCGACAGGTCGCATTCGATCTCGGCGCCGCAGGCGGCGCCGCTCGGCTTGACGGGCGGCTGCATGCCTTGCCCTCCCCGGGCGGGATAGGTAGTTCTACCTAGGTAGAATCCCGTAAGTATAAAACCGAATTTCTCCGCCGTCTCGGCTTGGTCATGTTCCTCGCGAGGACAGATCGCGGAGGTAGAGATGGTCATGCAGCCGATGCCCCAGCCGATGCGCCCCGAGTGGCCCAACACCATCCCCGACGTGGTGCGCTCGGGTCAGCTCGACGCGCTCGTCGCGCTCGAGCGGATCGGCACCCGGCAACGGGTTTCGCGCAATCGCGAGATCTATGCCGAGGGCGAAAGCGCGCAGCATTGGTACGAGGTGCTGTCGGGCACGGTCAGGGTCTGCAAATTCCTCGCCGACGGCCGGCGCCACATCGTCGAATTCTATTCCGCCGGCGATTCCTTCGGGCTGCAAAGCGGTGCCGAGCGCGGCTTCTCGGCGGAGGCGGTTACCGATGTGACGGTGATGCGCTATTCGCGCGCGGCGACCGAACGCGCGCTCGACGAGAGCCCGGCGCTCGACCGGCGGCTGCGCGAGCTGACGCTGAGGAGCCTCGCCGCGGCGCAGGGGCGGCTGTTGCTGCTCGGCCGCATGACGGCGCCCGAGCGGGTCGCCGCCTTTCTGCTCGACACCATCGAACGCAATGACGGAAATTTGCGCTTCGACCTGCCGATGTCGCGCGGCGACATCGCCGACTATCTCGGCCTCACGATCGAGACCGTCTGCCGCATCCTCTCCGATTTCAAGCGGCGCGGCATCATCGCCATCCCGAACCCGCACCGCATCGAGATCCTCGACTGCGATGCGCTCGAGGCGATCGAGGAGGACTAGACCTTCTATCGTTGTTTGCCCCTCACCCCCCACGGCTTCGCCGCGGGTCCCTCCCTCTCCCCGCATGGCGGGGAGAGGGCTGGGGTGAGGGGCCTTACTGCCCTTTCCTCTCCTCGTCCGCGGGCGCCTCGCTCGGATCGATGACGACGCCGGAGACCGGCTCGACCCAAACGAGGTGATCCTGCACCGCCTTGACGCCCGGCACGTTCTCGGCGGCGACGATCAGCGCCTCGCGCTGCTTTTCGTCGAAGACGACGCCGCCGAGGCCGACGACCCCTGCCGCGACATCGACGCTGATGCCTTCGCGCGGCGACCAGGTGGCGCGCGCTATCTCGGCGAGGACGCGCTCGCGGATCGCCGCGTCGCCGCCAGCCGCCGGCGCGCCGCCGAGCGAATGCCTGAGCGCCCGCAGCAAATCGGCGCGGCTGACGATGCCGACGAGCTTGCCCTCGCGCAACACCGGCAGCCGCTTGATGCGATTGGTTTCCATCAGCCCGACGACCTCGTCGAGGGGCGTGTCTTCGGCAACCGCGACGACTTCGCGGCTCATCAGCTCGTCGACGACCCGGCCGTGCGTCCGCACATATTCGCCGGCGAGCCGGCCCGGCCCGAGCAGGAGTTCGAGCCAGCGCCCCCGGCGTTTCTGCGTGTCGGTCTCGCTGCGCCGCAAGAGATCGCCTTCGGTCAGGATGCCGACGACGCTGCCATCCGCCGCAACGACCGGCAAGCCGCTGATCCCCTTGTCGAGCATCATCCCGATCGCCTCGGCGACCGGCATGTCCGGACGCGCCGAAACGACGTTGCGGGTCATCACATCAACTGCCTTCATGGGCGCCACTCCGGTTGTTGCGCGAAATTTGCACGCGCCCTTCTCTGCGCATTGATCCTGATCATGAAGCGGCGAGCGCGGCGACGCCGGGCAATTCGCGCCCTTCGAGCCATTCGAGAAAAGCGCCGCCCGCCGTCGAGACGTAACTCAGCCGATCCTCGACGCCGGCCGCCGCGAGCGCGGCGATGGTGTCGCCGCCGCCGGCGACGCTCATCAGCCGGCCCTCCCGGGTCAGCTTTGCGACCTCCTTGGCGACGGCGGCCGTGCCGGCATCGAATGGCGGCGTCTCGAAAGCGCCCAACGGCCCGTTCCACACCAACGTCGCCGATTCCCGAAGCGCGGCGACGACGCAGGCGACGGTCGCCGGCCCGATGTCGAGGATCAGCCGATCCGGCGGGACCGCGTCGATCGCGACGGTGCGGCTCTCGACGCCGCGAGCGAGCGCGGCGGCGACGACCGCATCCTCGGGCAGGATCACGCGGCAGGAGCGCGCCCGCGCGCGTTCGAGGATCCGGCGCGCGCTGTCGATCATGTCGCGCTCGGCGAGCGAGCGGCCGACTTCCTTGCCCGCGGCCAACAGCAGCGTATTGGCCATGGCGCCGCCGATCGCCAGGAGATCGACCTTGGCGAGAAGCGAGCCGAGAAGATCGAGCTTGGTCGATACCTTGGCGCCGCCGACGAGCGCCATGAGAGGGCGCGCCGGCGTTTCGAGCGCTTTTTCGAGCGCGCTCAGCTCGGCCTCCATCAGCTTTCCCGCGGCGGCCGGCAACAGGTGCGCGAGCGCCGCGATCGAGGCGTGCGCGCGGTGCGCCGCCGAAAAGGCGTCGTCGACATAGACCTCGCCCAGCTCGGCCAGCGCTCGCGCGAATTGCGGGGAATTTTCCTCCTCTCCCTTGTGGAAGCGCAGATTTTCGAGGAGCGCGACCTCGCCCGGCTGCAACCCGGCGACGACGCGCTTCGCCCTATCGCCGATGCAGTCCTCGGCAAAGGCGACCTTCCGGCCGCCGATCGCCGCCGACAGCGGCTCGACGAGCGGGCGCAGCGAGAGGGCCGGGTCGGGCTTTTCCTTGGGGCGGCCGAAATGCGACATCACGACGACCGACGCGCCTTTCGCGAGGAGCGCCTCGATCGTCGGCGCGAGCCGCTCGATACGGGTCGCGTCGGTCACTTTACCGTCCTTGACGGGCACGTTGAGGTCGGCGCGCAGCAGCACCCGCTTGCCGCGGAAATCGATGTCGTCGAGCGTACGGTATTTCGCCATTCCGACCCCATCCTCGGCCTGTCGCCGGTAAATCACGGCGCCGACACCGAGCCAGAGTGCCACTCTTGCGAAGGGTTGTCTTGACCCAGGTCAAGGGGAGGCGGGCGCCTCCGGGCTCGCTGCTCTACGCTTCGGCGTTGATGCCGATCAATGGCAAGGGTGTCCGTTAAACGTCATAATGCCGCCGTGAGACCCGGCAAAGGAGCGCCGATGATCAAGATGATACTCGTGCCCGCGACCGGGGACGAACGCGACGCAGCCGTGTTCGCCGCGGCGCTCGCCGTCGCGCGCGCCTTCGACGCGCATATCGAGTTCCTGCATATCCGCGTCGATGCGGTGGCGCTCGCCGCGACGATGACCGCCGAAGGCGGCAGCGGCATGATGGTAAGCGGCCTCATCGACCGCATCGAGTCGGATTCCGACCAGCGCGAAGCGGCGGCGAAGGCGGGTTTCGACGGCTTCCGCGGGCGCGAAGGCCTCGCCCTGGCCGACAGCTCCTCCGGGCCCAAGGCGCTGTCGGCGTCGTGGCGCCGCGAAATCGGCGTCGAACCCGATTGGCTCGTGACCTACGGCCGGGTCGCGGATCTGATCGTCTTCGGCCGGTCGGGCGAAGGCAATGGCGCAAGCTCCGGCAGCCTCGAAGCGGCGTTGATCGACAGCGGGCGTCCGATTTTCCTGCCTCCCGCCGCGCCGCTCGCGGCGCTTCCCGACAAGGTCGCGATCGCCTGGAAGGAAACCCGCGAGGCGGCGCGCGCGGTGACGGCCGCGCTGCCGTTCCTGGCGCGCGCCAAGGAAATCCTCGTCCTCGTCGTCGAGGAGGAGGGCGCCGCCGCCGAGCCCGCCGACCGCCTCGCGGCTGCGCTCGCCTGGCGGGGCTGCCCGGTTTCGGTGCGCCGTCTCGCGCCCGCTGCCGAAGGCGCCGGCGAGGCGCTCCTCGGCGAAGCGAAAAAAGCAGGCGCCATGCTCGTGATGGGCGGCTACGGGCACAGCCGGTTGCGCGAGTGGGTGTTCGGCGGCGTCACCCGGCGGGTGTCGCAGAGCGCCGAAATCCCGGTGCTGATCGCCCATTGAGGGAAGCGGAGGAACTCGCCGAGCTCGAGGTCGAGCGGATCGGCGCCCAAGGCGACGGCATCGCGGCCTGGCGGGGGGAGCCCGTCTATCTGCCTTTCACCTTG
Organism: Allostellaceae bacterium; assembly: GCA_035934195.1. Classification (GTDB taxonomy): domain Bacteria; phylum Pseudomonadota; class Alphaproteobacteria; order ATCC43930; family CGMCC-115725; genus AP-15. The sequence continues at coordinate 6,053 of DASYYD010000332.1, forward strand.
CCGGGCGAGCGGGTGCGCGCCCGGCTCGGCAGGCGTCGCGGCGGCGGCCGCGAAGGCCGGGTCGTCGAGCGCCTCGCCCCACAACTGCCGCATGCCGCCCCCAAATGCCCGCATTTCGGCCGCTGCGGCGGCTGTGCCTTGCAGCACCTCGACCCGGAATTCTACGCCCGCCTGAAGCGCGGCCTCTTAGAGGAGGCGCTAAAACGCGTCGGCATCGATCCCGGCCTTGTCGCGCCGCTCCTGCACGTCGCCCCTCTTCGCCGCAGAGTGCGAGTCGGCCTCGCCCGGCCGCGGGCGCCGCATCTGCCGGCGCGGGTCGGGTTCCGCGAGCGTTTTCGCCATGAGCTGGTCGAAATCGCGGATTGTGCGGTCGTCGAACCGGTGCTGCTCGCGCTGATTCACGAATTGCGCGGGATCGCGCATGCCCTTCTCGCGCCCGGCGACATGGCGAATGCGAGCCTCTGCCGCACCGACAGCGGCATCGACCTGTTGCTCGAAGCGGCGGCCCGGCCGTCGCTGCCCGCGCT
>DASYYD010000344.1:0-2501 GCA_035934195.1 Allostellaceae bacterium
TCGGGTCATGCGTCAGCCTTCTACGAAGCCGACTCCGCATGATTCACATAAATTACTACCGAGGTAGACTCTTTTTACTAGCTACCCCCCATCGAGGACTCGCTTTACGTGCATACTTGCAGTAATTGACGACACGCCCTAGTCTAGCTCTCCAGCCGCTTCAAGTATTGTGCGACGAAGTCGCAGCCGACCATGTCCTTATAGGCTTCGGTCAACCGCTTCGTGACGGGCCCCGGCGCGGCCGGAAAGCGCCTTCCGTTGATGCTTTTGACGTCGCAGATGCACAGGCTCGTCGAAGTGAGGAAGCATTCCTCGGCCGTGTAGGCGTCGTATATATCGAGATCCTTTTCCTCGAAGGGGATCGCGAGCTCGCCCGCCAGATCGATGACCGCCTGCCGGCTGACGCCGGGCAGCACATAGCGCTCGCGCGGCGTATAGAGCCGTCCGCCCTGCACCAGAAAGATGTTGGCGCCCGTCCCTTCGGCGAGGTTGCCGTTCGCGTCGAGCAGCACCGCCCAGGCCGTGGGGTCCTTCGCCTTCACTTCGCGGTCGGCGAGGATCAGGTTCAGATATTGGTGCATCTTGGCGCGCGGGCTGAGCGCATCGGGTGCGGTGCGGCGCACCGATGGGATGAGGACCGCGATGCCGTCGCGAAAGTCGCGGGCGCGCTCGGCGAAGGGCAGCGGCATGCATTCGACGATGACGTTGGGGCCGGTATGCGCCCAGTTGTCGCCCGGCACTTCCTTGACGCCGCGGCTGACGCGCTGCGCCAGCCAGTAATCCTCGTCCGGCCCCAGGAGGTGCCGGTTGCGCTCCAGCACCTCCTCGCTGACCGCGACGATTTCGGCCGGCGAGAGGCCGGGGTCGATATCGACATAGGCGAGCGAGCGGTAGAGCCGCGCGACATGCTCCTTCAGCCGAAAGGCCATGCCGTTGAAGCTGCGGGTCATGTCGAAGACCCCGTCGCCGCGCAGAAAAGAGAGATCGCGGAACGGGATGAGGACCTCGCTCTCGGGCAGGATCTTGCCGTTGAACCAGGCGACGCGTTCGTTGGCGAGCGGCATCGCGGGTCTCCTCACTCGGCCGCGTGGCGTACCGGCACCGGGCGGAAGTTCTTAGGCAGCCCGGCCGTCGCGATGGCGCCATGAAGTGCGACGCCGGGCAGGTTCTGCGCGAGGATCTCGCGCACCGCAACGAGGCGGTCGAGGTCGATCCCGGTCTCGAACCCCATGGCCTCGAGCATGAAGGCCAAATCCTCGGTGACGATGTTGCCGGTGGCTCCGGGTGCGTAAGGGCAGCCGCCGAGCCCGCCCAAGGAGGCGTCGAAAGCGCGGCAGCCGGCCTCCAGCGCGGCGAGCACATTGGCGAGGCCGAGCCCGCGGGTGTCGTGGAAATGCCCCGAAACCGGGATCGGCGCGACATCGGCGATGACCCGGCGAAAGACCCGTCCGATCGCTGCCGGGTTGCCGTAGCCGACCGTGTCGGCGAGGGTGATCGCATCGGCCCCTGCCTCGGCGATGGCGAGCGCGATGCGGCGCACCCGCTCCTCGTCGACCGCGCCCTCGATCGTGCAGCCGAAGGCGGTGGCGAGGCCACAGCCGATGCGCGGGCGGCGGCTTTTCGGCGCGGCCCGGCAGAGCGCGACGACGCGGCGGAAATCCTCGATCGACTCTTCGGTGCTGCGCCGCACGTTCGAGCGGTTGTGGCCGTCGCTCACCGACAGCACGAAATTCATTTCCGGCACGTGCAGCGCGAGGCCGCGCTCGGCGCCCTTCGAATTGGGGATCAACGCCGAGGGCAACAGCCCCTTCAAGGTCATGGCGTGGCGCACCACGGCTTCCGCGTCGGCGAGCTGCGGCAACAATTTCGGCGGCACGAAGGAGCTGACCTCGATCTCGCGCACGCCGGCCCGGAATTCCGCCTCGAGCCAACGGATCTTCTGTCCGGTCGGCATGATCTCGGCGAGGCTCTGCAGCCCGTCACGCATTCCCACTTCGCGAACCACGGCACGCTCGCTCATTCCTCACCTCCGGACATGACCGCCCGAGGCTAATCCCCGCGGCCATGCGGGGCAATGGGCGTGCGGCGGCGGGTCAGCTCTTTGTCGCGCCGTCCTCGGCGCCGATATCGAAATAGAGGTTCGCCAAGGCCTCGGCCGCCAGCTCCCGCGTCAGACTGCGCGGCAGGTCGAAGGCATTGCACGCCTCGACCGCCTGGCTGCAGATGAATTTCGGCTGGTAATAGGCGAGTTCGAAGTTGCCGCGCTGCAAGGTGTCGACGATGTAGTCGAAAACCTCGTCGGAAAGCTCGATGCCGCTCGCCTTGGCGACGGCGTCGAAGATTTGCCGGTATTCCTCCCGGGTCGGCGAAAAAAGCCGGATCTTGTAGGGAATTCGACGCAGGAATGCCGGGTCGACGAGATCGGCCGGCTGTAGGTTGGTCGAGAAGATCAGCAGCTCGTCGAAGGGCAGCGAGAAGGTCGCGCCGGTGTTGAGCTTGAA
>DASYYD010000385.1:0-7273 GCA_035934195.1 Allostellaceae bacterium
AGGTCGCCGACCCCGGCGGCCCCCAATTCGAGCGCTCGGCGAAGCCGGCCTCGAACCCCTCCGGCAGGGCCGCCGAATGAAACGCCTCTCGCGCCACCTCCTCGATGCCGACCGCGCGGTCGGTGCCGGCGATGACGAAGCGCCCGTCCGCGAAGGCGATGTCGCCCGCCGCCGCCTCCAAAAGGTGCGCCGCGATCTGCCGGCCCTTGTCGACGAGCCGCTCGGCCGCGGCGGCGATCGCCGAGCCGGCGAGCTGCGCCGAGCGCGAGCCGAAGGTGCCGATCCCCGCCGTCACCAGGTCGCTGTCGCCCCAGCGGTAGCGGATCCTGTCGGCGTCGATCCCGAGCCTTTCCGAGAGGATCTGCTTGAACACCGTCTGGTGACCTTGCCCGTGGTCCATGCTGCCGCAGATGAGGGTGACCCCGCCCGCCGGATCGAAGCGGAGTTCGGCGTGCTCCCAGTCGCGCCCGCCGGTCGCCGCCACCGCCGTCGCGACGCCGACCCCGAAGAGCTTGCCGCGCGCCCGCGCCGCCCGGCGCCGCGCCTCGCGGCCGGCGTAATCGGCGAGCCGCAGGCATTCCTCGAGGTTCTCTTCGAAATCGCCGCTGTCGTAGGTCTGGTTGAGCGGCGTCCGATAGGGCATCGCGGCGGCGGGGATCGTGTTGCGGCGGCGCAATTCGGCGGCATCGACGCCGAGGGCGTGCGCCGCCTTGTCGATGATCGTTTCGACGACATAGATCGGCTCGGGCCGGCTGCCGCCGCGATAGGGCGCGATCCCCATCGTGTTGGTGAGGACGGCCGTCACCTCGGCATGAATGGCCGCAAAGCGGTAGGTGTTGACGAGGCAGGGAAGCCCGATGGTGATCGGGATCGTCGGCCGGTCGGTCGAGAAATAGGCGCCGATCGCCGCCTGCCAGCGCGCCCGCAGAGCCAGGAAATGCCCTTGCGCGTCGAGCGCCAGCTCCGCTTCGACGAGGCTGCCGCGCCCCTGCTCGTCGCTCATCAGCCCTTCGCTGCGCTCGGCGACCCATTTGACCGGCCGGCCGACGACTTCGCAGGCCCACAGCGCGAGCGCATATTCCGGATAGCAGCCGCCCTTCATGCCGAAGCCGCCGCCCATGTTGTCGCAGACGATTCGGAACCGGTGCTGCGGTTGCTTGAAGATCTGGTCGGCGAGCGCGGCGCGCGTCCCGTGCACCGACTGCACGGTGCAGCGGATCGTGTAGCGGGCTTCGCCCTTGTCGTAAGAGCCGAGGCAGCCGCGCGGCTCCATCGAATTGGCGGTGACGCGGTTGATCGGCATGCGCTGGCGCACGATTTGCGCGGCCGCGGCAAAGGCGGCGTCGACCGCCCGCCTGTCGCCGATCTCGTGAAAGAAGGCTTCGTTGCCGGGGTTTTCCGGCCACACCGCCGGCGCCCCGGGCGCGAGCGCCGCCGCGGCGCCGACGATCGCCGGCAGACCCTCGTATTCGACCGTGATCAGCTCGGCCGCGTCCTTCGCGGCGGCGAGGCTCTCGGCGACGACGAAGGCGACCGGCTCGCCGACATAGCGCACGACGCCTTGCGCCAGGATCGGCTGCGGCGCGACGAAGGCGGGGGAGCCGTCGCGCTTCCTGCGCGGCACGCCCGGACGCAAGGCGCCGAGCCCGCGGCGGCGCAAATCCTCGCCGGTCAGGACGGCGAGCACCCCCCTCGCCGCCCGCGCCGGCGACGCGTCGAGCGCGCGGATGCGGGCATGCGCATGCGGTGAGCGCAATACATGCCCGCGCGCCGCGTATGGCGCCTCAACGTCCTCGACGTAGCGGCCTTCGCCCTTCAGAAGACGCAGATCTTCTTCGCGCCTGACCGCCTCTCCGATTCTATATTTGGCCATTTCTCGGTCATCCGACATTTCGGCATGTGCGCCCCGGCGCGAGATTGCTTCGCTTTGCGCGCAATGACAACCGGAAGCGCCGCTTGAAAAGTCGCGGCGCTCGGGGGATGCTGCATTCAGCAGGAAGAGTGAAACGAGCGAACCAGAAACGCCCCATCGACGGAGAATTCACCATGCCGGTGCCGAGCCGCGTCCGATATTCCGAGGACATCGAGCCGTTGGTGGAGTTCATCGAGGACACGCCGCCCGATGAAATCCTCGACCGCACGCTCGAAAAGCTGCGGGGAGGGCTGCCGATCCCGACGCTCTTGACGGCCTCGGCATTGGCGGTGACCCGCTCGACGGAAATGCCGCCCGGCCATCACGGCGGCCCGCTGCACCCGCTCGTCGGGCTCTATGCGGTGACAAAGCTCGTCGAGCGCCTGGAGGGCGAGGACCGCTTCCTGCCCGTCCTGCAGCACGTCGCGCTCTCCAACAAGCATATCCACCATCCGGCGATGGGGCCCTATCAGCTCCTCGAATTCGCGCCGCTCGACGCCGGCGGGGTCGAAGCCTCGAAGGCGGCCTTTCTGACGGCCGTAGGCCGCGGCGAGAGCAACCATGCCGACCATCTCTTCCAGTGGCTGTGGCGCAACATGCCGCCGATCGAGGCCTTCGACCTGTTGATGAGCGTCGCCATCCCGAAGAATTTCCACGACGACCACTACTTCATCTTTCCCGCCTTCGTGTGGCGCGCCTTCGAGACCGGGATCATCGACAAGGCGCTGCTGCCGCTCTTGATGCGCCCGGTGGTGCGCTATGTGACGCGCAGCCCCGTCGCGCCGAACAACCCGATGGCCTCGCCCTTGCCCGAGATCGAGGCCCTGATCGAGAAGCACCAGCTGCTCTCGCGCATCCTGCGGCAGCGCACGGGGGACGACGAAACGGCGGCGATCGGGGCGCTCGGCGAGGCGATCGGCCGGGTCGACCTCTACGCCGAGATCCCGGTGATGCTGGCAGAGGCGCTGGCCGGCGGGCTCTCGCTCGAAGGCGCGGGCGAAGCGCTGTCGATCGGCGCCGCCGGGCTCTTCCTGCGCTCCCTCACCGGCAACCCGATGGACGTGCACCTGCACACCAGCGCCAATCTGCGGCGCTGGCTGTTGCGGCTCGATGGCCTCGGCCTCAAGAACAAGCTGCTCTTGCTGCTGACCTGGCACACGGGCCCGGAAATCCGCTCGACGCAGATGCGGATGGAAAGGGCGCCGCAGCCCGACATGGCGGCGGTCGCGGCCTTGCCGCCGCGCTCGCAAGCGGAACTATTGGACGCGATCGCGCAGAGCATCTACAGCCAGCCGCCGACCGACTGGTCGAAAGTCGCCAATCTCGGGCTGATGCGGGCGGTGCCGGAAGTGAAGGTGACGGTCAACCTCGCCGCGCAATACATGCAGGCCGGCTACGACCCCGCGGCCTTGATCGCCCGCCTCGCCGAGATCGTCTGCCACGACAATTTCACCGAGATGCACGCCTTCAAGCATCACCAGGCGATCGTCGAGGAATACCACGCGACGCGGGCGCCCTGGCGCTGGATGCACCTCGTTTGCGGCGCGCAGGCGGCGGCCATTTCCTTCGGCAAGAACATGACCGTCTACGAGGAGTATCTCGAACTCCTGCACGCGGCGTAAATCAAAAGGAAACGCTTCACCACAAAGGACACAATGGGCACGCAAAGGACACGAAGCCGCAAGGGCGCCTTCGTGGCCATCGCGAATCCTTCGCGACCTTAGCGGTAAATCGTTTATCCGAGCCCGGCCAGGACGGCCGCCTTCCTTGCGAGCGCGGCGACGCGGCCGCCATAGTCGCGGAAGCGGTCGTCCTGCGTCTGGCCGCGGCGCCAGCGGATGTAGATCTGCTGGATGATGACGGCGAGCTTGAAGGCGGCGAAGATTTCGTGCCAGCGAACCTCGCCGAGCTCGAAGCCGGTGCGCGCGGCATAGCGGGCGATTGCTTCGGCGCGGGTGGGGAAGCCCGCGCGCCAGGTCGGCATCGAGGCGACCTCGCGCCATTCGAGGCTCTCGCCGGGCTCGACCCAGTAATTCAGGAGATAGCCCAAATCGGCGAGCGGGTCGCCGAGCGTGCACATGTCCCAGTCGAGGACGGCGACGACGCGCGCCGGGTCCGCGGCGTCGAGGAGCACGTTGTCGAGCCGGTAGTCGTTGTGGACGAGGCTCGCCGCGGGCGCGCGCGGCAGCCGGGCGGCGAGCCGGTCGAGCACGGGGCGCAGCACGGCGACCGCCTCCGCGTCCGGCTCGGCCGCCTGCCAGCGCCGCGTCCAGCCCGCGAGCTGCCGCTCCACATAGCCCGCCGGCCGGCCCAGGGTTTCGAGCCCGACCGCCGCCGGATCGACCCGGTGCAGATCGGCGAGCGCGTCGACGAGGGCGAAGCCGATGCGGCGGTTGAGTTCGGGACGGCCCGAAAATTCGGCCGGCATGTCCTCCCAGACGACGATGCCGCGGCGGCGCTCGAGGATGTGGAACGGGGCGCCGACGACGCTTTCATCTTCGCACAGAAGAAAGCTTTGCGGCGCCGGCGGGTAGGCCCGGTGCAGCACCGACAGCACGCGGTGCTCGCGGCGCATGTCATGCGCCCCCGGCGCGAGCGGCCCGAGCGGCGGCCGGCGCAAGACGAATTCGCGCGGCCCGAACGCGAGCAGGTAAGTCAGGTTCGCCTTGCCGCCGGCGAATTGCCTGATCGACAGCTCGTCCTCGGCGCCCGGCAGGCGCCCGTGCAGGTAAAGGGCGAGCCGCGCCCGGTCGAGCCGCTCGTCCGGCCGCTCGTCGATCAGCTCGCGCTCTTCGAGCGGGGTGGTCACGCATCCCCCGTCATTCCGGGGCGCCGCGCCGCGGCGAGCCCGGGATCCATATTCCACGGGCCGGTGGGCCTGGATTCCAGGCTGCCTCGCTTCGCTCGGCCCCTGGAACGACGAGCAATTTGCCCCTCATTTCCGCAATTCGGCCGGCGATGGTCAGTGCAGCAGCAGCTTGATAAGAATGGCGAGCTGGAAAGCCAGCACGAAGCCGAGCATCCACTTCATCAGCAGAAGGTCGCGTTCGACAATCGAAACCCTTTGCCGGAGATCGCCGACATCGCGCTTCAGTTCGGAAAGGTCGACTTCAACGCGGGCGAAGCGTTCTTCGAGACGGCCGAAACGCTCTTGCAAAACCTCCTGTCCGGCGATCGCCTCGGCCGCCGCGCGCGCCTTTTCCTCAGGCGACCCGGCCGCGACGAGCGCATCGTAGATCTCAGCGATCATGGTGGTCATCGGACCGAACCTATCACCATTGGGGGACCGGGTCTAACCGGGTACTGATTTCCGCAATTCGGCGCGGGCGATCGTCACGCGGTGCACTTCGTCCGGGCCGTCGACGATGCGCATGACGCGGGTCCGGGCCCAGGCGTAGGCGAGGCCGAAATCCTCGGTGACGCCGGCCCCGCCATGCGCCTGGATCGCCCGGTCGATGACGGCGAGGGCCATCTTCGGCGCCGCCACCTTGATCATCGCGATCTCGGCCCGCGCCGCCTTGTTGCCGACCGTGTCCATCATCCAGGCGGCCTTGAGGGTCAAGAGCCGCGCCTGCTCGATCTCGAGCCGCGATTGCGCGATCCATTCCATGACGACGCCCTGCTCGGCCAAGGGCTTGCCGAACGCGACCCGGCTCTTGACGCGCGCGCACATCGCCTCGAGCGAGCGCTCGGCGAGGCCGATCATCCGCATGCAATGATGGATGCGCCCCGGCCCCAATCGCCCCTGCGCGATCTCGAAGCCGCGCCCTTCGCCCAAGAGCATGTTCTCGGCCGGCACCCGCACATCGTGGAAATCGACCTCCGAATGCCCGTGCGGCGCATCGTCGTAGCCGAAGATCGTCAGGTTGCGCACCGCCCTGACGCCCGGCGTGTCCTTCGGCACGAGGATCATCGATTGCTGTTGGTGGCGGGGTGCGGCGGGGTCGCTCTTGCCCATGACGATCATGATCTTGCAGCGCGGGTCCATGGCGCCCGAGGTCCACCATTTGCGCCCGTTGACGACGTAGCCCTGGTTGCCCTCGCGGCGGATCGAAGCTTCGATGTTGGTGGCGTCCGAGGAAGCGACCGCCGGCTCCGTCATCGCGAAGGCGGAGCGGATCTCGCCGGCGAGGAGCGGCTTCAGCCAGCGCTCCTGCTGCGCGCTCGTGCCGTAGCGCGCCAAGACCTCCATGTTGCCGGTGTCGGGGGCCGAGCAGTTGCAGGCCTCGGGCGCGATCGGCGAGCGCCCCATGATCTCGCAGAGCGGCGCGTATTCGAGGTTCGTCAGGCCGGCGCCCAATTCGGATTCCGGCAGGAAGAGGTTCCACAGGCCCTCGCCCCGCGCCTTCCGCTTCAATTCCTCCATGACGGCGGGCGGCTGCCAGCGGTCGGCGGCGGCCGCCAGCTGCTCTTCCCATCGCCGCTCGGCCGGATAGATCTCGCGCGCCATGAAATCGCGCAGCTTCTCGGCCAGCTCGCGGGTCCTCGCCGAAGGTTCGAAATCCATGCGCTTCCCCCCGATCCGCTCGCACGAAGATTGCGTCGGTTGTGCGCCGATGACAACATTGCATCGCCGTCAGGGCATGCTTCGAGACGCCTTTCGGGCGCCCCTCAGCATGACGCAGGTTCTTGATGGCATTGCGGAACCCGTCACCCTGTGGAGGCCGCGCAGCGGCCGTCTCGAAGGGCGCACGACAGCCGTCCAGGCGAAAGGGAGGCCCGCGCGATGCTGAAAACCACCAAGGACATGGTCCTGCCGACCGCGATCACCGGCTCCTATCCGCGCCCCTTATGGTTCGACCGCAGCCTCGACGGCCGCTCCTTCAAATCGGCGATGGGCGACAGCCTCTTCCGCGAGCAGTACCAGGACGCCGTCGCCGCGGTCGTCAACGCGCAGGAGGCGGCGGGGCTCGACATCCTGACCGACGGCGACAGCCGTTTCGACCTCGCGGTCGGCGGCAAGTCGTGGTTCTTCTACCCGATCGAGCGCCTCCTCGGCCTTTCGGGGCATAAGAGCACCGCGCGCGGCTGGATGGGCCGGCACGGGCTCGGCCCCGGCCACATCCTCTACGAGGTGCAGGAGGCCTACCAGCCGGCGGTCGTCAAGGAGAAGCTCGGGCGCGGCCCCCTCGAATACGCCGCCCTCTGGCAGATGGCGCAGCGCTTCTCCGACCGCCCGGTCAAGTTCGGCGCGATCTGCGCCCCCGCCCTCGCCAGCATGCTGTGGAACGAATACTACCCCGACGACCGCGCCCTCGTCCTCGACCTCTGCGACATCATGAACGCCGAGTTCAAGGAACTGGCGGCGGCCGGCTGCCCCGTCATCCAGGTCGAGGAGCCGCGCCACCACGGCCTGACGAT
>DASYYD010000396.1:0-2479 GCA_035934195.1 Allostellaceae bacterium
AGCGCGGCGGGCGGCTGATGGGGCTCTTCGACAAGAACCCGCTCGACTGGCTGCGCGGCAGCGCCGCCGCCGATGGGCAGCGGATCGAGGCGCGGATCGCCGAGCGCGCCGAAGCGCGGCGCGCCCGCCGCTTCGCCGAGGCGGACCGCATCCGCGCGGCGCTCGCGGAGGAGGGCATCCTGCTCGAGGACAAGCCCGACGGCACGACGAACTGGTGGCGCAAGGATTGAGCGAAGCCCTCAAGGGCGGCTCCGGCACCGACCGCCGCCGGCCGCCGCTCAAGGGCGGCCCGGCGATCATCCTGGTGCGCCCGCAACTGGGCGAGAATATCGGCACCGCGGCGCGCGCGATGCTGAATTGCGGGCTCGACGATCTGCGACTCGTCGCCCCGCGCGACGGCTGGCCATCGGCGAAGGCGGTGGCGGCGGCGAGCGGCGCCGACGCGGTGCTCGAGAAGGTGCGGCTCTATCCAGACGTGCCGGCGGCGATAGCCGGGCTCGTCCGGCTCTACGCGGCGAGCGCGCGCGAGCGGATGATGGTGAAGCGGGCGGTGACGCCGCGGCAGGCGGCCGGCGAGATGCACGGATATCTGTCGGCGGGGGAGCCGTGCGGCGTGCTCTTCGGTCCCGAGCGCACCGGGCTCCTCAATGACGAGATCGCGCTCGCCGACACGCTCCTCTGCGTGCCGCTCAACCCCGGCTTTTCTTCCCTCAACCTGGCGCAGGCGGTGCTGATCGTCGGCTACGAATGGTTCACCGCGCTCGCCTCCCCGCCCGCCGAGCGGATGCATCTGGGGCGCAGCCGGCCGGCGACGAAGGCGGAGCTGCTGTCCTTCTTCGCGCATCTCGAAGAGGCGCTCGACGAGAGCGGCTTTCTGCGCACCGCCGACAAGCGCCCGAGCATGCTGCGCAACCTGCGCAACCTCTTTCAGCGCGCGGGCTGCACCGAGCAGGAGTTGCGCACCCTGCACGGCGTCGTCACCGCCTTCGCCGGCCCGCGGAAACGGAAGTGAAATTTCACCACGGAGGCACGGAGAGCACGGAGAGGAATACTTGTCGTCCCGGCGAAGGCCGGGACCCATTCCCCACCATGGATACCGGCTTTCGCCGGTATGACGGGTAGGACATTTCTCCGTGCTCTCTGTGTCTCTGTGGTTGAATCAAAGCCCAGCCAGATGCTGCGTCTCGTTCATCGAACCAATGAGAAACTCGCCGTTCGAAAATTCGAGGCGGTTGAGCGCGCAGGGCTCCTGGCCCAAATGCCAATAGCGCGCCAGCGGCAATTCGAGCGCGTGCAGCAGCAGGATGCGGTTGACGCTCTCGTGGCCGACGACGGCGATCGTCCCCGTCGCGTGCCGGGCGAGGATGTCGTGGAATGCCGCCGTTGTGCGCGCCAGCGACTCGCCGCCGGGGATCTCTACAAGATGCGGCCTCGATCGCCAGGCGGCGACCTCCTGCGGCCAACGTGGCGAGGCGTCTTCGGGCGTCAATCCCTGCCAGGCGCCGTAGTCGATGTCGGCGAGGCCGTCGATGACGATCGGGGTAAGCCCGAAATGCCCGGCGATCGCGGCGGCGGTGTCGCGGCAGCGGGAGAGCGGGCTCGTATAGACCGCCTCGGGCTTGAAACTCGCGGCGATGTAATGCCCGAGCGCCGCCGCCTGGCGGCGGCCGAGTTCGGAGAGCGGCAATTCCGCCCGGCCGCGAAAGCGCACCGGCATGATCCCTTCGACATGGCCGTGCCGGACGAGCAGGATCGCCGTCACAGCAGCCCCTCCGCCTTCGCCCAGGCGGCAATCGCGGCGCCGATCTCGGGACCGCAATCCTCCTGGATAAAATGGATGCCGGGCACGGTGACTTCGGTCTGCCGCCGCCAGCCGCGGCAGAACTCGCGCTGCGCGCCGACGAGGATCGCGCCGGGCTCGGCATTGAGGAAGAGCTTCGGCAGGTCGTTTTCGGCCATCCAGGCCGCGTAATCCTCCACCAGCGCCGCGACGTCGGCGGGCTCGCCCGCGATCGGGATCTCGCGCGGCCAGGCGAGCGTTGGCCAGCGCTCGGCCGGCGTCGTGAAAGGCCGGCGGTATTCCGCCATTTCTACGGGCTCGAGCCGGCGCAGGATCGAGCCCGGCAGAACGCGTTCGACGAAGAGGTTGCGCTCGAGGATCATTTCTTCGCCCTTCTCCGAGCGAAAGCCCTCGAAGACCCGGCGCGAGGCTTCGGGCCATTCCGCCCAAAGAAGCGGGCGCACGATCGCCTCCATATAGGCGATCCCACGGGCGCGGCCGCGGTGGTGGTTCGCCCAGTCGAAGCCGAGCGCCGAGCCCCAATCGTCCACGACTAGGACGACCGGCGCCGCGGGGCCGATCGCCGCGTCGATAAACCCCCGCAGAAACCGGCGGTGCGTCGCGAAGCGATAGGTCTGGGGACCCGGCGACGCCAATTTCGTCGAGTCGCCCATGCCGATCAGGTCGGGCGCGAGGCAG
>DASYYD010000440.1:0-1777 GCA_035934195.1 Allostellaceae bacterium
GTCGTCAAATCCGTCATTGTGCGGCCGCGGCGAGCAGCATGGCGATTTCTCCGAGTTGTTGCACGGCGCCGAGAACATCGCCCGTGTAGCCGCCGATCTGGCGGCGCGCAAGCTCCGCCGCGCCGAGCGCGGCGAGCCCCGCGAGCCCGAACCCGACGAGGCCCCGGATGGGCCCCAGCGCGACGAGCGAGATGAGGCCGCCGGCAAGGACCGCGGCGGCGGCGACCCATGCGGAAGGCTCGCCGAAATCGGCGCCGAGCCCATCCGCACGCGCCGGCCGCAACACCGCCGCCGCGACCGGCACGAGGCCGCGCGAGGCGGCATGCGCGGCGAGGAGCGCAAGGAGCGCGCGCAACGGATCGCCGATCTCGGCGAGCGCGGCGCCGCGCAGCCCGAAGCTCAGCAGCAGCGCCGCGACGGCGAAGGTGCCGTGCCGGCTGTCGCGCATGATCGCGAGCTTGTGGGCGCGCTCGTGCCCGCCGAAGAAGCCGTCCGCGGTGTCGGCGAGGCCGTCTTCGTGCAGCGCCCCGGTGAGGGCGAGGCCGGCGGCCAGCGCCAGCAGAGCGGCGAGGGCCGGCCCGAGATGCAGGTGGCGCGCGAGAAAGAAGGCGAGCCCGGCGAGCGCGCCGATCGCCAGGCCGACGAACGGGAACGCCCAGCTCGCTCGGGCGGCCTCCCCGGGCGCCCATTTCGGCGCGGCAACCGGCAGCCGCGTCAGCAGCACCGCGGCGACGGCAAAGCCGCCGAGGACCTGTCGGAGAAATCCACGGCCGTGCGGCGGGGGTTCGTCGGAGGCGCTCATGCCGGCGACGATAGCCGAATCGGGTGTCGGATCGAAAAGTCCTTGTCATAGCGGCGAAGGCCGGTATCCAGGACAGCCGTGGGTCCCGACCTTCGTCGGGACGACGAATGGATGGTCGCACTCGGTCCGCGGCGACCAGGCCAACAGAGGGAACCCGCCATGCCCGAGCCCGCCGCGAGCCTCGACGAGATCCGCGCCCTCTTCGCGCATCTGCCGGGGCTTGACCTCGAGGCCGGCGGCGCCGCCGCCTTGCGCGAATCGCAGCTGACGAAGCCGGCGGGATCGCTCGGCCGATTGGAAGAGCTGGCGGTCTGGCTTGCGAGCTGGCAGGCGCGCCACCCGCCGCGCCTCGAGCATCCGCGCACCCTCGTCTTCGCCGCCAATCACGGCGTCGCCAGGCGCGGCGTCTCGGCCTATCCGAGCGCCGTCACGGCGCAGATGGTGCAGAACTTCATCGCCGGCGGCGCCGCGGTCAACCAGCTGTGCCGCGTCGTCGACGCGGATCTGCGCGTCTTCGAGATGAACCTCGACCAGCCGACGGGCGACATCGTCGAGGGGCCGGCGATGAGCGAGGAGGAATGCGGACGCGCGATCGCCTACGGCATGATGGCGGTCGAGCCCGGCATCGACGCGCTGGCATTGGGCGAGATGGGGATCGGCAACACGACGGTCGCGGCGGCGTTGTGCGCGGCGCTGTTCGGCGGCGAGGCGGCGGATTGGGTCGGGCCCGGCACCGGCGTCAAGGGCGAGGCGCTCGACCGAAAGCGCGAGGTCGTCGCGGCGGCGCTGGCGCGCCACCGCCCGGCGGCGGGCGACCCCTTCGACCTGCTCGCCCGGCTCGGCGGGCTCGAATTCGCCGCCATCGCCGGGGCGGTGCTGGCGGCGCGGCTGGGGCGCGTGCCGGTGGTGCTCGACGGCTTCGCCTCGACCGCCGCCGCCGCGGTGCTGCATGCCGCCGACGGCCATGCGCTCGAC
>DASYYD010000446.1:0-2820 GCA_035934195.1 Allostellaceae bacterium
ATCGCGATGCGCTATCGCATCCTGCGCGACGGGCAGCGGCAGATCCTGAATTTTCTCTTTCCGGGCGATCTCGCCGGCGTCACCAATTGCCGGTTCGACGCCGCGCTCTATACGATCAAGACGCTGACGCCGGCGACGGTCTCGCCGATCCCGCTGCCCAGGCTGATCGGGCTTCTCGACACGCACCCGCGGCTCGCCGCGCGGCTGTTCTGGCTGTTCGCCTGCGAGGCGGCGATCGGCGCCGAGCATCTGGTCACGGTCGGGCGCCGCTCGGCGGCGGAGCGCGTCGCGCATCTCCTGCTCGAGCTGCTGACCCGGCTGCAGGCGATCGGGCTGGCCGACGAGCGATCCTACCGGCTGCCGCTGACGCAGGAGATGATCAGCGACGCACTCGGCCTCAGCATCCCCTATGTGAACCGGGTATTGCACCAGCTGCGCAACGACGGACTGGTGCGGATCAAGGACCGCACCGTGATCATCGACAACATCGACGAGCTGATGGCTCTGGCCGATTTCGAAAAGGCCTATCTGAAGCCGCTGCCGATCGCCGAATTCCTGATCGAGCGCGGCTGATCCGCGGCCGAAATGGGTGCGTCCTCCCGACGAGTCGCGCCAAGGTATTGACTCGCCGTCGTCATTCCCGCGAAAGCGGGAACCCAGGGGCAACCGCCGCGCTGCCGCGCGGCTGACTGGCCCCGCCTTCTTTCGTTTCGCGCAGAGGCGGCCCTGGACCCCCGCGTTCGCGGGGGCGACGGTGATGGGCGATCCCGCCCGCCGGTTCCGGCAACGAGTTCCTAATCTTTTGCCGATAGGCTGCCGCGCGGCGATGTGGGATTATCCGCGCATCGCCGCTTTGGTGGGATGAGACGATGGCTGTTGCGGAGGTGTCTGCGGCCGGGCGCCCTGTGGCGGGCGCGGCCGAGACGCGCCCCGCCGACCCGGCGCCGATGCCGGGCGGCGCGCCCGAGCTCGCGGTCGTCATCCCGACGCTCAACGAACGCGACAACGTCCCGCTGATCGTCGAGCGGCTCAACCGGGTGCTCGCCGGGCTGTCCTGGGAGGCGATCTTCGTCGACGACGATTCGCCGGACGGCACCGCCGACGTCGTGCGCGCGCTGGCGCTCCGGCAGGGCAACGTCCGCTGCCTCCAGCGGCTCGGCCGGCGCGGGCTGTCGTCGGCCTGCATCGACGGCATCCTGGCGAGCGCGGCGCCCTACGCCGCGGTGATGGACGGCGACCTGCAGCACGACGAGGCTCTCCTGCCGGCGATGCTGGCGAAGATCAAGGCCGAGCGGCTCGACGTCGTCGTCGCCAGCCGCCATATCGGGCAGGGCAGCCTCGGCTCGCTCGAGCGCTCGCGGGTGGTGATCAGCGACATTGCCGGCCGCCTCGGGCGCCTCGTCGTCAAGGCCGAGCTCACCGACCCGATGAGCGGCTTCTTCATCGTGCGGCGCGAGGCCTTTGCCGAATCGATGCGCCGGCTGTCCGGCCAGGGCTTCAAGATCCTGCTCGACCTGTTCGCGTCGGCGCCGCGTCCGCTCGCCTTCGCCGAAGTGCCGCTCAATTTCCGCCAGCGCCTGCACGGCGAGAGCAAGCTCGATGCGATGGTCGTCTGGGAATATTTGATGCTCTTGGTGCAGAAGCTCGTCGGCCCCGCCGTTCCGGTCCGCTTCCTGCTGTTCTCGGTGATCGGCGGGCTCGGGGTCGGGACCCACCTGTTGACGCTGTGGTTCGCGACGCACGTGCTGCTCGCCCAGTTTGCGGTCTCCCAGGCCGCGGCGACGCTGGTCGCGATGACCGGCAATTTCTTCCTCAACAACCTGTTCACCTACCGCGACCGGCGGCTGCGCGGCCGGCGGCTCTTGACCGGGCTGCTCTCGTTCTACGCCGTGTGCGGCGCCGGCGCTGTCGCCAATGTCGGCGTCGCCGCCTACCTCGCCGACATCCACAATTCGTGGTGGCTCGCCGGGCTCGCCGGCGCCGCCGTGTCGGTCGTATGGAACTACGCGATGTCGTCGATCTTCACCTGGTCGCCGCGCCGCGCCGCGCTGCCGCAGCCGGTGCCGCAAAGCGAGGCTCGCACGCCGGCCGGAATCGCGCTGCCGCGCTGACGCCCGCCCCCGCGCCTCCCCGCTTCCCGCAAACGGCCCGATCTTTCTTCGGGCGCCCCGTCGGGCGTTCAAGATCGCCGGCGGCGATGCTACATAGGGGGCAGCCAGGAGGTGGAGATGGACGACAAGACCCGCACCGAGCTCGAAGCCGCGACGGTCCGCGCCCTCGTCGCGCATCTGCGCGAACGCACCGACGTGCAGAACATCGACCTGATGAACCTTGCCGGCTTCTGCCGCAACTGCCTGTCGAAATGGTACCGCGCCGCGGCCGAAGAGAGCGGTGTCGCGCTCAGCGATCCCGAGTCGCGCGAGATCGTCTACGGCATGCCGTACGACGAATGGCGCAAGCGATACCAGAAGGAGGCGACCGCCGAGCAGAAGGCCGCCTTCGCCGCTTCCGCCCCGAAGCACGCCCGCATCTAGGCCGGGGGAAAGCGATGCCGGAGGTCGGGGGAATCGCCGGCGAGAGGCTGCGCGCATTCGTCGAGCGGATCGAGCGGCTCGAAGAGGAAAAGCGCACCCTCGCCGCCGACATCAAGGAAGTCTACGCCGAGGCCAAAGGCAGCGGCTTCGACACGCGGACGATGCGCCAGGTCATCCGCCTGCGCCGCATGGACAAGGACGATGTCGACGAGCAGGAAACGCTGCTCGACATCTATAAGCGCGCGCTCGGCATGCTGCCCGACGACACCAGCGCCGCGGCGCAATA
>DASYYD010000447.1:0-6050 GCA_035934195.1 Allostellaceae bacterium
AATCCGAGCCCGTCGAGAAAGCGATCCCCGGCAACTCGCCGCGCAGCTCGACGTGGTTGTAGATCTCGCCGTCGGCGACGAGCGCGGCGCCGCCCGGCTCGTAGAGCGGCTGGTCGCCGGTCGCGAGATCGACGATCGCGAGCCGCCTCTCGACCATGCCGAGATCGCCCGCGCGATAATGCCCCTCGCCGTCGCGGCCGCGATGGCCGAGCGCCTCGGCCATCGCGAGCAGCGGCGCGGCGGCCGGCGGCATGCCGTCGCGAGTCATCAGCCCGGCGATGCCGCCCATCAGCCGGCGACCTCGAAGCGGGCGGCGACTTCGTCCCAGGCAAGCCCGCGCTGGCGTTCGAGCGCGGCGCGGTGCCAGCGGCGCCACAGCGCGTCCTCGGAGAGCACCGCGACGGCGGCCTCGACAAAGGCGTCGTCCTCCGCGGCGACGCGTCCGGTGGCGCCGTCGACGACGCGCTCGACGACGGCGCCCCGCGGCGTCACGACGGCCGGCACGCCCATCGCCTGCGCCTCGGCGAGTGCGAGGCAGAAGGTCTCCCCGGGGTCGCCGCGATAGAGCATCGCCCGCGCCCCGCAGAGCGCGGCCGCGAGGGCCCGATGCCCGACCGGCGCATGCCGGCGCACGCCGGCGGCGGCGAGTTCATCGGCCCGCGCCAGGACCCTGTCCATCATGCCGGCCTTCCCGCCCCGTCCGGCGCCATAGACAGCCGGGCCGGCATAGATGTGCAGTTCGGCTCCCGGCACCGCCGGCGCGATCCGCCCGACCCAGAGATCGAGGAGCCAGCCGAGACCGCGCAACGGATTCGAGGTGAAGATCGCGCGCGGCGGCGGCGGCTCGCGCGGGCCGGCGCGGCGAAAGATGTCGGCAACGCCGTAGGGGATGACGATCCGCCCGCCGCAGGGAAGCCACTTCGGCACCGTCGAGAGATGATACTCCCCGGTCACCACGATTACCGGCCGATACCAGGCGAGCCGCAACAGGTTGCGCGGCTTCTTCAGATATCGCGCCGGATTGTGCAGCCAGAAAAGGCGGCGCCCGGCGCGGCGCACATAGCCGATCACGCGGTGGCCGCGATTGGCGATAAGGAGGTCGCAGGCCTCGCCCGCCCCGCTCTCGATGGGCGCCCAGGAAACCCCCTTGTGCACGATGGCGGCGCGGCAGCGGCTGCGCGCCTCGACCCGGTGGCCGCGCGCCGCCAACGCCTCGGCGAGCGCGACAAAGGCGGTCTCGGCGCCGCCGAGCGGCCGCTTCTCGGCCATCCGCCCGTCGAACGGAATGCCGTCATCGGCCATCACGATCTGCATCGGGCGCGCTAATCCTTCGGTCGGCCCGGCGAAAGCCGGGACCGATCGCTCAGCTGCTTCGCATCGACCCTCGGCGGCACCGAGCCAGCGCCTATTGCTTCGTGTCGCGGACGGATGGACCGCAGTTTTCGCCGGGGTGACAACAGCATGTTGCTGGCGCCACATCAAGGCGGGCCTTCAGATAGGAAAGTATCGGGTACAGGGCCGCACAGAGCGCGATCAGAAATCCGTACGGCCCTTCGCGATAGCCCTTGCGGCCGACATAGCATTTCCAGAAGCGCGACGGGATGCGGCGCAGATTGCGGCGGTAGCTGCCGATGTCGCCGCTGTCGCGCAGATCCTGCGCCCGCGCGCTGGTATAGCGGTCGAGCCGGCGCAGCATGTCCGAGATGTCGCGGTCGACGTAGTGGACAAGCCGCCCCTCGAGCCGCGCGCCTTCCTTCCCCGACAAGCTCACGGCCGGATGCACGCGCTCGCTGCCCCAGCGTTTCGCGCCCTTTCGGTAGAGCGCGGCATGCGCCGAGCGGCCGAACGAGGCGCCCCAGCCCCAGCGCACCAGCCGGGCGCCGATGTAATTGTCGATCGGCACCAGATGCCAGTCGGCGGCGGCGGAGGAGACGACCCGGCCGATCTCCTCGGCGAGCGCGGGCGGCACGCGCTCGTCGGCGTCGACCTCGAGGATCCATTTGCCGCGGCAAGCATCGATCCCGGCGTGACGGCGCGGGCCCTCGCGCTCCCAGGCACCCTCGACGATGCAGCTGGTGAATTCGAGCGCGACTTCGCGCGAGCGGTCGGCGCAGCGGTCGAGGACGACGACGATCTCGTCGGCGAAGGAAAGGCAATGAAGGCACTCCGCGAGCTGGCGCTCCTCGTCATGCGCGACGACGAGGGCGGAGAGAACGAGCGCGCCGACGCCCTCGTTCATGCAGCCGCCCCCGCGACCCGATGCCACAGACGATGCGCCGCCGCCTCGGCGGCATCGACCGAGAGCCCGTCCATCAGCGTGCCGGTCGTGCGATGGTCGAAGCCAGGCGGAAAGAGGGCCTCGCGCGGTTCGGAAGAGCGCACGACATCGGCATTGGGCCCCCAGGGCGCGTATTGCTCGGAGGGGCTCGGGCCGAAGAGGCCGAGAGTCGGCGCCCCGGTCGCGGCGGCGATATGCATGAGGCCGGTGTCGTTGCCGACGAAGAGCGCGGCGCGCCGGAGCACCGCGGCGGCCGTCAGGAGATCGGTCTTGCCGACGAGGTCGATTGCGCGGCCCTCGGGGAGCGCGGCGAGGGCCGGCGCGGCCTGCGCGTGCTCGTGGCCTGCCGCCATGACGGCCACCCGCCCGCCGGCGAGCGGCCCGGCCCGGCCCGTCAACCGACGCGCCAATTCGGCAAAACGCTCGGCGCGCCATTCCTTGCCCCGCCAATTCGCGGCGGGACCGATCGCCAGGAACGGGCGCCCCGGCGGGACGAGCGCGAGCGCCGCCGCTTCGTGATGCCGGCCCGTCCACAATACCGGCCCCGGCGGCGGGTCGAGAGCGAAGAGCCGGCCGAGCTGACGCACCCGATGCGCGGCCGGGTCGCCCTTCGCCATCACGCGGCGCTGGCGTGCCCAGAGAGCCCAGGCGAGCGCCGAGCCGCGCAGATCGACGACGAGGTCCCAGCGGCGGCTTGCCACCGAAGCATAGAGTTCGAGCCAGTGCAGAGAGGCCTTGCGCTTGCGCATGACGAGAAGCCGGTCGAGCCCCGGCACCGCCTCGAAAAGCGGCGCCGCGACCGGCCCCGCGGCGATCCAAAGGCGCGCGTCCGGATGGCGCGCGATCAGGTGCGACAAGAGCCCGGTCGACAATACGGCGTCGCCGATCCGCGTCGCGGTCACGAAGAGAATGCGCATCGGCAGGGTCCGGGCAACTCCCAGCTCTCGCCCCCGCTTGCCAAAGCGCGGGGCCGAGCCTAACTCTACTCCCCGCAGCCCCTATTACGAAGACCGGCAGATGGCGAGAGAAAGCTTCGTTCTTCTCGACGGGCGGGCGGTCCTCGTGGTTTCGGGGCCGGATCGCCGGGCGTTTTTGCAAGGCCTCGTTTCGAACGACGTCGAGAAGCTCGGGCCCAAGCGCGCCCTTTACGCGGCCCTCTTAACCGCGCAGGGCAAGTACCTCTTTGATTTCTTCATGGTCGAGGCGGGCGAGGCGATCTGGCTCGAGGCGGAAGCCGCGCGCCTTTCCGATCTGAAGCGGCGGCTGTCGACATATCGGCTGCGCGCCAAGGTTGCCCTCGACGAGATGCCGCAGCTCGCCGTGGCGGCGGTGCTCGGGTCTGGCGCGCCGGCGGCGCTCGGCTTGCCGCCGGCGCCGGGGGCGGCGCGAGAGTTCGGCGGCGGCACGATCTACGTGGATCCTCGGCTCAGCCAACTCGGCGCGCGCGCCATTCTGCCGCGCGAGGGGGCGCGCGCAAGCCTCGCCGGGATGGGGTTAGCCGAGGCCGATTTCGCCCTATACGAACGGCTGCGCCTCGCGCTCGGCGTCGCGGACGGCGGTCGCGACCTCGTCGTCGACAAGTCGATCCTGCTCGAAGCCGGCTTCGACGAACTGCATGGCGTCGATTGGCAGAAAGGCTGCTATGTCGGGCAGGAGCTGACTGCGCGCACCAAATACCGCGGCCTCGTAAAGCGGCGCCTCGTGCCGGTGGCGATCACGGGCGCCGCGCCGCCGCCCGGCGCGCTCGTCACGCTGGAGGGCCGCGAGGTCGGCGAGATGCGTTCGAACCACGAGGGAAAAGGCCTTGCGCTGCTGCGGATCGAAGCGGCGCATGACGGCCGGCCGCTCGAATGCGGCGAAGCGCGCCTCCTGCCGTCGGTGCCGGACTGGATGCGGCTCGACCGGCCGGAAGCGGCCGGCGCGCCGACGTCAGCGCGGTGACGCGTTGTTCAGCTGTAAGAGCTGCTGTTGAATGTCGCGATAGCGCGGGTCCGCCGGGCTGACGCCCGTCCGATCGAGCGCGCGCTGCTGATCCAACAGATCGGTTCGGTACGATTGCAGCTTCTGCTGATCGATCGGGTCGGGGAACGCCATCGTCGGGGCGGATGGCCCCGAGGTTTCGGCGCCGGGGCCGAGGAGCAGCGGCGAGATACCGGTCGAGGGCGGCGCCGGCCCGGGGCCGGGGTTCGTCGGCGGCGCGAGCGGCACCGGCCCGGCGGGTTGCAATGTCGGCGCCGGCGCGAGCAGCATTGGGGCGTGGCCTGCCGGGCCGGCGGCGACGAGAAGAAAGGCTGCGGCGAAGGCTCTCACGCGGTCCCCGAGTCGCTGTCGCCGGCCAGCGCCGCCTGCGCCGCTGCAAGGCAGGCGATCGGCACCCGGTAGGGCGAGCAGGAGACGTAATCGAGCCCGACCGCCTCGCAAAAGCGGATCGAGGCCGGGTCGCCGCCGTGCTCGCCGCAGATCCCGAGCTTCAATTCGGGCCGCGCGGCGCGGCCGCGCTCGGCGGCAATCTTGACCAATTCGCCGACGCCCGCGGTGTCGAGCGTCACGAACGGGTCGTGCTCGAAGATCCCGAGCTTCTGGTAAGCGCCGACAAAGCTCGCCGCGTCGTCGCGCGAGAGGCCGTAGACCGTCTGCGTCAGATCGTTGGTGCCGAAGCTGAAGAACTGCGCGCTCTCGGCGATCTCGCCGGCGCCCAGCGCGGCGCGCGGCAGCTCGATCATCGTGCCGACGAGATAGGGGATCTCGACGCCCGCTTTCTTCATCACCTCGCCGGCCATGCGCTCGACCAATTCCTTCAAGATGTCGAATTCCCGCCTGGTGGCGATCAGCGGCAGCATGATCTCGGGCTCGACAACGGCGCCCTTCTCGCGCACTACCGCAGCCGCCGCTTCGAAGATGGCGCAGACCTGCATCTCGTAGATTTCCGGATAGGTGATGCCGAGCCGGCAGCCGCGATGGCCGAGCATCGGGTTCGCCTCGTGCAATTCGGCGGCGCGGTGGCGGATTTGCGAGATCGGCGTCTTCGTCGCCCTTGCCATCTCGGCGAATTCCTCCTCGGTCTTGGGGAGAAATTCGTGCAGCGGCGGGTCGAGGAGGCGAATCGTGACCGGCAGCCCCTGCATGATGCGGAAGATTTCGATGAAATCCGCGCGCTGCATCGGCAAGAGCTTGGCGAGCGCCGCCCGCCGGCCAGGTTCGGCGTCGGCCATGATCATCTCGCGCATCGCGTCGACGCGGTCGGCATCGAAAAACATGTGCTCGGTGCGCGCAAGCCCGATGCCCTCGGCGCCGAAGCGGCGTGCCGTCGCGGCGTCGAGCGGCGTTTCGGCATTGGCGCGCACCTTCATGCGGCGCACCGCGTTGGCCCAGCCCATCAGGGTCGCGAAATCGCCCGACAGTTCGGGCTCGATCGTCGGCACGGCGCCGGCGATGACCTCGCCCGTCGAGCCGTTGATCGTGATGACCTCGCCCGCTTTCAGCACGGCATTGCGCACCGAAATCGTGCGCGCCTCGTAATCGACCCTGATGTCGCCGGCGCCGGCGACGCAGGGCCGGCCCATGCCGCGGGCGACGACGGCGGCATGGCTCGTCATGCCGCCGCGGGTCGTCAGGATGCCGGCGGCGGCGTGCATGCCGTGAATGTCCTCGGGGCTCGTCTCGACGCGCACCAGGATCACCGCCTCGCCGTGCCCGGCGAGCGCTTCCGCCTCCTCGGCGGAGAGCGCGATCTTGCCCGAGGCGGCGCCGGGCGAGGCCGGCAGGCCGCGCG
>DASYYD010000450.1:0-4269 GCA_035934195.1 Allostellaceae bacterium
GGGCTGCCGGCGCTCCTCGGGGCGCCGTCGCTGGCGCCGATGGCGCGGCGCGCGCGCGCCGCGCCGGCGATCGCGGCTGCGCTCCTTATCGTCGTGCCGGCGGCCGTCGGCGAGCTGCGCCTCGCGCACGCGCCGACACTCTTCACCGCGACCCGGCTGCGCCTGGTGCAGCCCTCGATCCCGCAGACGCTCAAATGGGACCCGGCGCGCACGGCCGCCAATTTTCGCCGGCTGCTGGCGCTCAGCGCGGCGCCGGCGCGCCACCCGCTCGCTGCGATCCTGTGGCCCGAGGCCGCCGTGACCTTTCCGCTCGACCGGGATGCGGCGGCGCGGCAGGCGATCGCCGCCGTCGTACCCAAGGGAGGCTATGTCCTTACCGGCGCCCTGCGCGGCAACCCGCCGCCGACCCCGCTGCGCAAGTTCTGGAACAGCATCGAGGCGATCGACGGCGCGGGTGACATCGTCGCCACCTATGACAAGGCGCACCTCGTCCCGTTCGGCGAGTACGTGCCGCTGCGTGGGATCCTGCCGCTGGCGCTCGAGAAAATCACCGCCGGCAGCGTCGATCTGAGCGCCGGGCATGGGCCGCGCACGATCGCGCTCGCGGGACTACCGCCTTTCGCCCCGTTCATCTGCTACGAAGCGATCTTCCCCGGCGCCATCGTCGATGAGGACCACCGGCCGGCGTGGCTCTTCAACGTCACCAACGACGCCTGGTACGGCCGCACCTCCGGCCCCTACCAGCATTTCGCGATCGCGCGCACGCGCGCCATCGAGGAAGGCCTGCCGCTCGTGCGGGTCGCCAACAACGGCATCAGCGGCGTCGTCGACGCCGTCGGCCGGATCGTGACGCACATCGACCTCGACAATGTCGGCTATGCCGACGTGACCCTGCCTGCCGCCGACGCCCCGACCCTCTACGCGCGCGACGGCGACCGGCTCTTTCTCGCGCTGTTGCTGCTCGGCCTCTTGCCGGCGGCGTTGCGGCTGCGCTGAGAACCCCTTGCCGGCCGACGGCGCGTGACCTATTACGAACCTCCGTGAGTTTGGTAGGGCGAACACCGACTATGGCACTTGCGCAATCCACCAGGCGGCCGGGCCGTCGAAAGGGCGACAAGCCGAACCCGGTCGACGTGCACGTCGGCTCGCGCGTTCGCCTGCGGCGCAACATGCTCGGCCTCAGTCAGGAAAAGCTCGGCGAGGCGATTGGGCTGACGTTTCAGCAGGTCCAGAAATACGAGCGCGGCGCCAACCGTATCGGCGCCAGCCGCCTGCATGATTTGAGCCGTGTCCTCGACGTCCCGGTGTCGTTCTTCTTCGACGACATGGATCCGGTGCGCGCGCCGGCGATCCCCGCCGGCTTCGCCGAGCCGCCCGGCGAAGCCTTCGACGCCGATCCGCTGCACAAGCGCGAGACGGTGGACCTCGTCACCGCCTATTATCGGATCGGGGACCCGCTCGTGCGGCGCCGCCTGTTCGACCTTGCGAAGGCGCTCGCCGCGGGGGAGCGCCGGACCGGCTGAGCCGGATCGGCGCGGCAACCGCGGCAGGCGACTTCGGGCTTGACGGTCGCGTCCGGAGATTGCGACAAACCGAACTCGGCGCGAGACGCCGCTCGCCCCCAGAAAGGAACCTCGCCTTGGCCCTGCGCGACTACGTGTTCACCAGCGAGTCGGTCTCGGAAGGACACCCCGACAAGGTCTGCGACCGCATTTCCGACGCGGTCGTCGACACGTTCCTAGCCGCCGAGCCGGAAGCGCGCTGCGCCGTCGAATGCCTGGCGACGACCAACCGCGTGGTGCTCGCCGGGGAAGTGCGCGGACCCGCCGCGATCACCGGCGAGCGCTTGATCGAGGTGGCGCGGCACGCGATCCGCGACATCGGCTACGAGCAGCAAGGCTTTCACTGGGCGCACTGTGCGGTCGAGTGCTACGTCCACGGGCAATCGACCGACATCGCGCTCGGCGTCGACGCCGCCGGCAACAAGGACGAGGGCGCCGGCGACCAGGGCATGATGTTCGGCTATGCCTGCCGCGAAACCCCGGAACTGATGCCGGCGCCGATTTATTACGCGCACGCCATCCTGCGTTCGCTCGCCGAAGCCCGGCATTCCGGCGCCGCGCCGCTGCTCGGCCCCGACGCCAAGAGCCAGGTGACGCTGCAGTACGAGAACGGCAAGCCGGTGCGGGCGACGACGGTCGTCGTCTCGACGCAGCATTCCGCGGAAATCGACCAGGACGCGGTGCGCGAGATCGTGCGGCCGCACGTCGTCAACGTGCTGCCGGAGGGCTGGATGTGCGACGAACAATATTTCTACGTCAACCCGACCGGGCGCTTCGTGATTGGCGGCCCGGACGGCGACACCGGCCTCACCGGCCGCAAGATCATCGTCGATACTTACGGCGGCGCAGCGCCGCACGGCGGCGGCGCCTTTTCCGGCAAGGACCCGACCAAAGTCGATCGTTCCGCCGCCTATGCCGCGCGCTATCTGGCGAAAAACGTCGTCGCCGCCGGTCTCGCCGAGCGCTGCACGATCCAGGTCGCCTATGCGATCGGCGTCTCGAAGCCGATCTCGGTCTATGTCGACACTTCCGGCACCGGCGAGATCGACGAAGAGAACCTCTCGCGGCTCTTGCAGGACATGATGGACCTGTCGCCGCGCGGCATCCGCTCGCATCTGGGGCTCAACCGGCCGATCTACGCGCGCACCGCGGCCTATGGTCATTTCGGCCGTCCGCCCGAGCCGGATGGCGGCTTCTCCTGGGAACGGCTCGATCTGGCGGACGCGCTGCGCCGCTCCTGCTGACGGCGTGTGGACCCGCAACGCCGGGTTCTTTACGGACGCCGGCGCGGCCGCGCGCTGCGCGCCGGCCAGCGCGCACGAATGGCGGCGCTGCTGCCGCGCCTCGCGGTGGCCTTGCCTCGATCAGGCGGCCTCGACCCCTTCTCGCTTTTCCCGGACCGGCTGCGGCGCCTTGCGCTCGAGATCGGCTTCGGCGGCGGCGAGCATCTCGCCGTCGAGGCCGCGCGGCATCCCGAGACCGGCTTCATCGGCTGCGAGGTGTTCGAGAACGGGATCGCCCGGCTGATCGCGCGCATCGAGCGCGAGGGGCTCGAGAACATCCGCATTTTCGCCGACGACGCGCGCCTGCTCCTCGCCGCGCTGCCGCCCGCTTGCCTCGACCGCGTCTGCATCCTTTTCCCCGATCCCTGGCCGAAGGCGCGCCACAAAAAGCGGCGCCTCATCTCGACCGAGACGCTCGATCGGCTCGCTGCAAGCATGGCCGACGGCGCCGAGTTGCGGCTTGCCACCGACGACCGCGATTACCTTTCCCACATGCTCGAAGCTGCGACCGGGCATCCTGCGTTCCGGTGGCTCGCCCGCGGACCCGACGATTGGCGTCTGCGCCCGGATGATTGGCCGCCGACGCGCTACGAGGAAAAGGCGCGCGCCGCCGGGCATATGCCGGCCTTTCTGCGTTTCCGCCGCCGCCCGCGGGGCGCATGACGCGACCAATCCCCTTGCGGGAGCGGCGATTTCATTTATATTGCAGCTGCGTCCTTTTGGGGTCCGGTCGTGGACCGCAGCGCGGGTGGGCCGATGGCCCACTTTTTGTTTTGGGACGGCCGCTTTACGGAAGAGGCTGGGATTCTTGGTCGATACGGCCAACATCACTCAGGTGATTGAGCCCGCGCTCGTCGCGATGGGCTATCGGCTTGTGCGCGTCGTCGTGACGAGCGGCCGGGAAGCGAGGCTGCAGATCATGGCCGAGCGGGCCGACGAGGCGCCGATGAGCGTCGAGGATTGCGCGGCGATCAGCCGCGCGCTGTCGCCGCTGCTCGATGTCGCCGATCCGATTGCCGGAACCTATACCCTCGAAGTGAGTTCGCCCGGCATCGAGCGGCCGCTGACGCGGCCAGAGGATTACGACCGGTTCGCCGGCCGCGCGGCGAAGATCGAGCTGGCGCGCGCGATCGACGGGCGCAAGCGCTTCCGCGGCCGCCTCAACGGCACCGCCGACGGGACGATCCGGCTCGTCCTCGACGAAGCCGAGGTGCGCCTGCCGCTTTCGGTGGTGGCGCGCGCCAAGCTCATCATCGAGGATGTTCCGGCCACGCCGGCGCGCAAGAAGTCCGGCGCAAGCCGGCCGCGGCCATCGCCGACCCGGTCGCAGATCCATTGACCCCGAGATCCGAGAACGCCATGGAAAGCATCGTCACCTACGCCCGCCCCGAGCTGTTGCAGGTCGCCGAGACCGTCGCGCGCGA
>DASYYD010000473.1:0-5186 GCA_035934195.1 Allostellaceae bacterium
AGGCGCCGAACGTGCCGTTCTGGCTCGGCGAGGCGCCGGGGCGCAGCGACGAGCTTTCCGAGGCTGTGTCGCGGCTGCGCGCCGAGATCGCCTGCCGGCTGGGGCAGGGCGCGGCGACGACCTGGCTCGTCGAGGAGGTCGGGATTGCGCCGCCGGCGGCGGAAGAACTCGTCGAATACCTCGCCGCCAGCCATGCCGCCCTCGGTTGCCTCCCGACCCGCGAGGAGATCGTCTTCGAGCGCTTCTTCGACGCGACGGGCGGCATGCAGCTCGTCATCCATTCGCCCTACGGCAGCCGCATCAACCGCGCCTGGGGCCTCGCCTTGCGCAAGCGTATCTGCCGCACCTTCAACTTCGAGATCCAGGCGGCGGCGACCGAGGACAACATCGTCCTGTCGCTGACGACGGCGCACAGCTTCGACCTCGAGGAAGCGGCGCGCTATCTGCACTCGAACTCGGTGCGCGAGGTCCTGATCCAGGCGGTGCTCGACGCGCCGATGTTCGCGACGCGCTGGCGTTGGGTCGCCGCTGTCGCGCTCGCCTTGCCGCGCTTCCGCGGCGGCAAGAAATTGCCGGCGCCGCTCGCCCGCATGGAAGCCGAGGATCTGCTCGGCGGGGTCTTTCCCGACCAGATCGCCTGCGCCGAGAACCTCGTCGGGGCGCGCGAGATCCCGGACCATCCGCTCGTCCGCCAGGTGATCGCGGATTGCCTCGAAGAGGCGATGGACACGGGCGGCCTCGTCCGGCTGATCGCCGGCATCGAGGCGGGCGCGGTTCGCGTCGTCGCGCGCGAGCTGACCGAGCCCTCGCCGCTGGCGCTCGAAGTCCTCTCGGCCCGACCCTACGCCTATCTCGACAACGCCCCGCTCGAGGAGCGGCGCACGCAGGCGGTAATGGGCCGGCGCTGGCTCTCGCCGGAAGCGGCCGCCGATATCGGCCGGCTCGACCGGCAAGCGATCGAGCGCGTCCGGGGCGAAGCCTGGCCCGAGGCGGCAAACCGCGACGAACTGCACGACGCGCTCGTCTGGCTCGGGTTTCTGACCGGCGACGAGGCGGCGCAGCCGCAATGGCGCGACTGGCTCGGCGAGCTGGCGGGCGAGAGGCGCGCGGCGCGGCTCGATAGGCCCGCGGGCGCGCTGTGGATCGCCGCCGAGCGGCTGCCGCAATTTCGCGCGCTCTGGCCCGAAGCCGCGCTCGACCCGCCGATCCGCGCCCCCGAGGGCGACGACAGCGCCTATGCGCCCGAGGAGGCGCTCGTCGAAATTCTGCGCGGCCGGCTCGAAGGGCTGGGGCCGGTCGGCGAGGACAGCCTCGCAGGGTCGCTCGGCCTGCCGCCGAGCGAGGTCGCGGCGGCATTGGCGCGGCTCGCCGGCGAAGGCTTTGCGTTGCGCGGCCGGTTCACCGGCGGGGAGCACGAGGAATGGTGCGAGCGCCGGCTCTTGGCGCGCATCCATCTCTACACGGTGAAGCGGTTGCGCGCCGAGATCGAGCCGGTCGCGGCGCGCGACTTCCTGCGCTTTCTGTTGCACTGGCAGCGCGTCGTCGCGGAAAGCCGCATGCAGGGGCCGGACGCGCTCGAAGTCGTGGTCGGCCAGCTCGAGGGTTTCGCGGCGCCGGCGCAGGCCTGGGAGACGGAGATCCTGCCGGCCCGGCTTGTCGGTTACGACCCGGCCTGGCTCGACGACCGCTGCCTTTCGGGCCGCATCGCCTGGGCGCGGGTGCGGCCGAAGAGCCCGCGTGCCGCGGGCGACCACGCGGCCGGCCCGGTGCGCAGCACGCCGATCGCGCTCTTCGCCCGCCGCCACATGGCCTATTGGGCGCCGGCCTTGCCGCCCGAAGCGGCGGAGCCGAGCAGCCGCGCGCGGGCGGTCCTCGAATGCCTGCGCGCAAACGGCGCCTCGTTCTTCGACGAACTGGTCGAAGGCACGGGTCTGTTGCGCCCGCAAGTCGAGGAGGCGCTCGCCGAACTGGTCGGCCTCGGCCTCGTCATCTCGGACAGCTTCGCCGGGTTGCGCGCGCTGCTGGTGCCGAGCGGAAGGCGCCAGCGGCGCACCGTCTTCAGCATGGCCGACGCCGGCAGATGGGCGCTCGCCCGCCGCGCCGCGCCGCCGGCCAGCCCCGAGGCGGCCGAGTATCTGGCACGCGCGCTGTTGCGCCGCTACGGCGTCGTCTTCTGGCGGCTGCTCGAACGCGAGGCGCCGGCCCTGCCGCCGTGGCGCGATCTCTTGCGCGTCTACCGCCGGCTCGAGGCGCGCGGCGAGATCCGCGGCGGCCGCTTCGTCGCCGGCTTTGCCGGCGAGCAATATGCGCTGCGGGAGGCGGTCGGCGCCTTGCGCGAGATCCGCAAGAAGCCGGCCTCGGGCATCCTCGTCTCATTGTCGGCCGCCGACCCCTTGAATCTTGCCGGCATCCTGACGCCGGGGCCGAAGCTCGCCGCGATCGGCGGCAACCGGCTCTTATGCCGCGACGGGCTGCCGGTCGCGTTCCTCACGGGCGGCGAGACGCAGTTCCTCGTGACCATCGAAGGGCCGCAGGAATGGCAGGCGAAAAAGCTGCTGCGCCGCTCCTCTGCGCCGCCCGTCCTCGCCGACCTCGTCTGAGGTGTGCTAGAAACCTCACATGCTCGGCGCGCTCGACACATTGCAGACCATGAAACGCCGCAAGGAGGCGGGCTTCAACGAGGCCCAAGCCGAGGCGATGCCCGAGGTCCTGCGCGAAAGCCGCGAAGGGACTATCGCCGATCTGGCGACCAAGGCCGATATAGCCGAACTGAAGTCCGAGATAGCCGGTGTCCGATCCGAAATGGCGCTGTTGCGGCAGGAAGTAGAGGCGAAGATCGAAAGCCTTCGACGGGAATTCGAATCTCAACTCGAAATCCTGCGCCGGGACATGACGATACGGCTCGGCAGCATGCTGGTCGTCATGACCGGCATCCTGCTCGCCGCCAAGTTCTTCGGCTGATGCCGCTCGTCACTGATGACGCCGAAGAGCCTCGCGCCGCCCTATGCCGACGACGACAGGCTTCCAGATGAGGAACGTGTCTTTCTGGAGCGCGCGCGGGCGCTCGTTCCCATCCTCGCCGAGCGGGCGCCCGCCGCCGCTGCGGCGCGCCGCCTCTCGCCCGAGACGATCGCCGATTTCCATGCCGCCGGCATCTTGCGCATCCTGCAGCCGCGGCGCTTCGGCGGCATCGAGGGGCGCTTCAGCATTTTCTCGCGCGTCGTCGAGGAGCTAAGTTACGGCTGCGGCTCGGCGGGGTGGGTCTATGCGGTCCTGGCCGAGCACCAATGGATCATCGCCGCCTATCCGGAAGCGGCGCAGATCGACGTCTGGGGCGAGGATTCCGCGGCCGTCGTCGCCTCTTCGCTGGCGCCGCGCGCCGCCGCAAGCCGCGTCGCCGGCGGCTGGCGGCTCTCCGGGCGCTATTCCTTTTCGAGCGGCTGCGATTATGCGCAATGGGCGATCATCGGCGCCTTTCTCGGGGAGATGGGCGACCCGCGCTCCATCGCCTATCTTTTGGTGCCGTTCGCCGAGATCGAGATCGCCGACGACTGGCGCGTGCTGGGGCTCGCCGGCACCGGCAGCAAGTCGCTGGTCCTGCGCGACGTCTTCGTGCCCGAGCATCGCGCCGTCATGCTCGCCGACCTTTATGCCGGCACGGCGCCCGGCGCGCTGGTGCACCCGCAATATCCGGTCGTGCGCGCGCCGCGCGGCTATCTCGTCGCCTATTCGCTGACGCCCGTCGCGATCGCGCTCGCCCGGCGCGGCCTCGACATCGCCTGCCGCACGCTCGCGGGGCGCGTCTCGCGCGGCGTCACGCGCCTCAAGGATTCCGAGGCCGTGCAGATGGCGGTCGGCGAGGCGGCGGCGGCGATCGAGGCGGCGACCTTGCTGCTCTATGCAGGCCGCCGCGCGACGACCGAGGCGGTCTCCTCCGGCCGGCATATCGCCGAGGCGGAGGCGCTCGGCAGCCGCCGCGACATGGTCTTCGCGCAGCATCAGGCGGCCTGGGCGCTCGACCGCTTGTGCGAGGCGGCGGGCGCACGCTGGGTCTATGACGACGACCCGCTCGGCATGATCCGCCGCGACGTGGCGACGATCGTGACGCACCACGCCGCCAGCCGCCAGGCCGCCTATGCCGCCTGCGGCCGCGCCTTGCTCTACGCCGCGCAAGAGAAACAAAACTCCGCGCGAAACCCCACAGGAGGAACGAAAAATGACGATCGGCGGTGAGATGATTTCGGGCGCGTTGGCGAGCCTTGCCTTTGTCGGCTGCAGCCTCGGCGGCGGCAGTCCGCGCCCGGCCGGCGGCCGGCGCCGCGAAGTCGTCGTCAGCGGCAAGCGCGTCAAGACCGTCGATATCCACGCGCACTGCACGGTACCGGAGGCGGTGGCGTTGTTGGGCGGGCCGGTCGAGCCGGCCCTGCGCATGTCCGACACGAGCGCGCGCGTGCAGGCGATGGACGAGCAGGGGATCGACGTCGAGGCGCTCTCGATCAACCCCTATTGGTACGGCGCCGAGCGCGACCTCGCGGCGGAACTGATCCGCATCCAGAACGAAAAACTGGCCGAGGCGATTGCCGGCAGCGACCGCTTCACCGCCTTCGCGACAGTCGCCCTGCAGCATCCCGCGCTCGCCGCCGAGCAGCTCGAGCATGCGGTCAAGCGGCTCGGCTTCCGCGGCGTCTCAGTGGGTGGCAGCGTCAACGGCGAGGACCTCTCCGACGCGAAGTTCCACCCCTTCTGGGGAAAGGCCGAGGAGCTGGGCGTTCTCGTCTTCATGCATCCGCAGGGGACCAAGGAATTGGAGGCGAGCGGCCGGCTCGGCGGCAGCGGCCTCCTCGGCAACACGATCGGCAACCCGCTGGAGACGACGATTGCCTTGTCGCACCTGATCTTCGAGGGGACGCTCGACCGCTTCCCCGGCCTCAAGATCTGCGCCGCGCACGGCGGCGGTTATCTGCCCTCCTACGCCGCGCGCTCGGACGCGGTCTGCAAGACCTTCCCCGACCGCGTCGGCCCGTTGCCGAAAAAGCGGCCGACCGAATACCTGAAGCAGCTCTATGTCGACACGATCGTCTTCACGCCCGAGGCATTGCGCCACCTCGCCGCCGAAATGGGGGCCGGCCAGATCATGATGGGGACCGACTATCCCTATCCGTGGACGAGCACCTCGGTCGACCACA
>DASYYD010000463.1:0-2520 GCA_035934195.1 Allostellaceae bacterium
CTCAACTGCTGTGGGATTCGATGAAGTTGACCGCGTCCTTGACCGTGACGATCTTCTCGGCCGCGTCGTCCGGGATCTCGCAACCGAACTCTTCCTCGAAGGCCATCACAAGCTCGACGGTGTCGAGACTGTCGGCGCCCAGATCGTCGATGAAGCTCGCGTTCTCGGTGACCTTGGATTCGTCGACGCCCAAATGCTCGACGACGATCCTCTTGACCCGCTCGGCGACGTCACTCATCCGTGCTTTTCCTCAGTGGCTTCTTGGAACAGGGATACGGCCCGACCCCAACTCTCCGACAACCATCGTTCGTCCCGGTCAGGCTCGTCGATAATGGATATTCCGCGCGCCATCGCGGACCGCGTCTAAGGCGCGAACCACATAACATGATTCCCCCGGCGGCGCCAGTTCGGCCGCGCGGGCTCCGACCAACCTATACCATGACCATCCCGCCGTTCACATGCAAGGTCTGGCCGGTGACGTAAGCGGCTTCGGCGCTCGCCAGATAGACGACCGCGGCGGCGACCTCGGCGGGCGCGCCGATCCGGCCGAGCGGGATCCCGCCCGCGAGCCGCTCGCGCTGTTCGGCGGTGAGCTTCTCGGTCATCGCCGTCCGGATCAACCCCGGCGCGACGCAGTTGACCGTGATGCCGCGGCCGGCGACCTCGGCGGCCACCGATTTCGACATGCCGATCATCGCCGCCTTGGCCGCGGCATAGTTCGCCTGGCCCGGATTGCCGGTGACGCCGACGATCGAGGCGACGCCGATGATCCGCCCGTGCCGCCGCCGCAGCATGCCGCGCAGAGCGGCGCGCACGAGGCGGAAGGCGGCGGTCAGATCGACTTCGAGAACGGCGAGCCAGTCTTCGTCGCGCATCCTGAGCGCGAGGGCGTCGCGCGTCACCCCGGCGTTGTTGACGAGGATGTCGAGGCGGCCCATCGCCTTTTCCGCCGCGGCGACGAGACGGTCGGGCGCGGCGGGGTCGGCGAGGTCGGCGAGCGCGACATGGGCGCGCGGCCCCAATTCGGCGGCGAGCGCGGCGAGCGCCGCCGCGCGCGTGCCGCACAGCATGATTTCGGCGCCCTGGCCGTGGAGCGCGCGGGCGATCGCGCCGCCGATCCCGCCCGAGGCGCCGGTCACCAGCGCCCGCTGTTCGGAGAGGTCGAACACTTCAGCCGAGGCTCGGCGGCGGCCCACCCCGCCCCTCTCTCCGCGAGCGGGGAAAGGGAGGAACCCGCATAGCGGGAGGGTAAGGGGCAACCAGCGAAGGATGGCGGATCATCTTTCCGCGACCTCAGAGCGTCTTGGCGAAGGCTTCGAGTTCCTCGGGAGCGCCGACCGCACGCGTCGCGAGGTTCCGGTCGATGCGCCTGACGAGGCCCGACAGCACGCGCCCGGCGCCGACCTCGACGACCTCCTCGACCTCCTCTTCGCCCAGAAAGAGGACGCTTTCGCGCCAGCGCACCATCGCCGTCACCTGCTCGACGAGCTGGCGCTTGATCGCCTTCGGGTCGCGGGCCGGGAGCGCCGAGACATTGGCGACGAGCGGCACCAACGGCGCCGCCAGCGCGACCTCCTCCAGCGCCTCGGCCATCACCGCGGCGGCCGGCGCCAACAGCGGGCAATGAAAGGGGGCGCTGACCGGCAGCATGACGGCGCGCCGGCCGCGCGCCGCGGCGATCGCGGCCGCCCGCTCGACCGCCTCGCGGTGGCCGCTGACGACGATCTGCCCCGGCGCGTTGTCGTTGGCGAGGGCGCAGACGCAGCCCGCTTCGCCGCGCTCGGCTTCCTCGGCGATCTCGCGCGCCGCCTCGATCTCGACGCCGATCAGCGCCGCCATCGCGCCCTCGCCCGCCGGCACCGCCTTTTGCATCGCCTGGCCGCGGCGCCTCAAGAGGCATGCCGCGTCGGCGACCGAGAAGGCGCGCACGGCCGCCAGCGCCGAATACTCACCGAGCGAATGGCCGGCGACATAGGCGACGTGCCGGATCGGATCGAGGCCGCATTCCGCCTCGAGGACGCGCATCACCGCGAGGCTCGCCGCCAGCAACGCCGGCTGCGCGTTCTCGGTCAGCACGAGATCCGATTCCGGGCCCTCGAACATCAGCCGCGACAGGCGCTGCGACAACGCATCGTCGACCTCCTCGAACAGGAGGCGAGCCGGCGCGAACGCCTCGGCCAGCGCCCGGCCCATGCCGACCGCCTGCGAACCCTGGCCCGGAAACACGAATGCCCGCTTCATCGCCGAAGCGCTCTCCCCCTCAGCCGCGCTCGGACACGGCGCGCGTGGTCATAGCGGGGCGGGCGCACTTGTCAAGAACGGATCGCGGCGGTTTTCTCCGCCGCCGATTGATGCAATGGTGGCGGCCGCTCGTGTGGGAGGAGACTTGCATGCCGCGGATTTTGCGGATTGCCGCGCTCGCCGCGCTGGCGGCGGCGAGCTTGCAGCCGGCGCGGGCGGCCGAGCCCTATCACCTGCGCATCGGCTGGGTCGTGGCGCCGGCCGACTTGATCCCGCTGA
>DASYYD010000468.1:0-1949 GCA_035934195.1 Allostellaceae bacterium
GACCGCCCCGCCGAGGAGCTGCGCGACCTCTTATGGCGCGACACCGCCGCCGCCTACCGGCTGCCGGCGCAGCCCTCGCCGCCTTCGCGCATCGTCAAGGAGCGGCGGGCGACCTTCGCCGCCGCCCCGGCCCAGCTGCGCCGGCGGCCGCGGGCGGCGACAGCGTGGGAAAACCTCGTCCTTGCCGGCGACTACACCGAGACCGGCTTGCCGGCGACGATCGAAGGGGCTATTCGCTCCGGCTTTGCCGCGGCGCGGCATGTGCTCGACCGCGGACGCGACAGGGTTCGATGAACGACAGGCTCGAAGAGGCGATCGACCGCGCGGCCGGCGCGCTGCTTTCCCGGCAACATGCGGACGGGCATTGGGTCTTCGAGCTCGAGGCCGATGTCACGATCCCGGCCGAATACATCCTGTTGCAGCACTACCTCGGCACCATCGACAAGCCGGTCGAGGCGAAGCTCGCGCGCTATATCCGCGCCAGTCAGGGCGAGCACGGCGGTTGGCCCTTGTTTCACGGCGGCGCCATCGATGTCAGCGCCTCGGTCAAGGCCTATTTCGCGCTGAAGGCGGCGGGCGACCCGATCGACGCGCCGCACATGGCGCGGGCGCGCGCGGCGATCCTGGGATTGGGCGGCGCGAAGGGCGCCAATGTCTTCACCCGCACCATGCTCGCGCTGTTCGGCGAGGTACCCTGGCGCGCGGTCCCGGTGATGCCGGTCGAGATCATGCTGCTGCCGCGCTGGTTCCCCTTCCATACCGACAAGATCTCGTACTGGTCGCGCGTCGTCCTCGTGCCGCTGCTCGTGCTGATGGCGCTGAAGCCGCGCGCCCGCAACCCGCAGCAGGTGACGATCGGCGAGCTTTTCGTCGAGCCGCCGGAGCAGGTGCGCGGCTGGATCAGCGGCCCGACCGCTTCGCCGCTGTCGTCCGCCTTTGCGCTGCTCGACCGGCTGTTGCGCCTCGCCGAGCCGTTCTTTCCAAAGCGCGCCCGGCGCCGCGCGATCGACAAGGCGGTCGCCTTCGTCGGCGAGCGGCTCAACGGCGAGGACGGGCTCGGCGCGATCTATCCGGCGATGGCGAACGCCGTGATGATGTTCGACTGCCTCGGCTGCGGGCGTGACGACCCGCGCGTCGCGACTGCATTCGCCGCAATCGAAAAGCTGCTCGTCTTCGACGGCGACAAAGGCTATTGCCAGCCCTGCCTGTCGCCGGTGTGGGACACGGTGCTCGTCGCGCATGCGCTGATGGAGGTCGGCGCCGACGCCGTCCGAGCGCCGGTGCGGCGAGGGCTCGACTGGCTCGTGACGAAACAGGTGCTCGACCTCCTCGGCGACTGGGCGGCGGCGCGCCCGGGCCTGCGGCCCGGCGGTTGGGCCTTCCAGTACGAAAACCCGCACTACCCCGATCTCGACGACACCGCCGCGGTCGGGCTCGCGCTCGACCGCTTCGACGGCCCGCGCTACCGCGCGGCGATCGAGCGGGCGGCCGAATGGGTTCTCGGCATGCAGAGCCGGAACGGCGGCTGGGGCGCCTTCGACGCCGACAACACGCACTTCTATCTGAACCACATCCCGTTTGCCGATCACGGCGCGCTGCTCGACCCGCCGACCGCCGACGTCTCGGCCCGGTGCCTCGGCTTTCTCGCCCAATTCGGCTACAAGCCCGACCATCCGGTGATGGCGAAGGCGCTTGCCTATCTCAGGCGCGAGCAGGAGCCGGATGGCAGCTGGTTCGGCCGCTGGGGCACCAATTACACCTACGGCACCTGGTCGGTGCTGGCCGCGCTCAACGCCGCTGGGGTCGACCCGCAAGCGCCGGAGATGCGCCGGGCCGTCGCATGGCTCCTCTCGCGCCAGCGCGGCGATGGCGGCTGGGGCGAAAGCGGCGCCAGCTACGAAGATGGCGGGCCGCATGGCGCGGCCGAATACAGCACCGCATCGCAGACC
>DASYYD010000001.1:0-1599 GCA_035934195.1 Allostellaceae bacterium
CGCGTGATCGACGGCTCGCTCGCGGTCGCGGACGGCCGGATTTCCGCCATCGACAGCGGCCGCAGCGGCGCCGCGAACGCGCTCGACCTCGACGGCGACTATCTCCTGCCGGGCCTCGTCGAACTGCACACCGACAATCTCGAAAAGCATTTCAACCCGCGCCCGGGGGTGCGCTGGCCGGCGCTGCCGGCGGTCTTGGGGCACGACGCGCAGGTCGCCGCGGCCGGCATCACGACCGTCTACGACGCGCTTTATGTCGGCGACGGCGCGGACGGCAGCCCGCGCGCGGAGAACCTCGAAGCCATCGTGCGCTCGCTGGGCACGGCTGTCGCGCAGGGAACGCTCCGCGCCGAACACAGATTGCACCTGCGCTGCGAATTGAGCGAAGCCGCTTGCCCGGAGCATTACCGGGCGCATGCCGACAACCCGCTCGTCGGCCTCGTCTCGGTCATGGACCACACGCCCGGGCAGCGGCAATTCTCTTCACTCGAGATCTACCGCGCCTTCTACAAGAAGCAGCATGGGCTCGACGAGGCGCAATTCGATGCTCTGAACGAGCGGCGCCTGGCGGCGCATCGAGAGTTCAGCGGGCCCAACCGCCGCGCTATCGTGGCGCTCGCCAAGGAACGCGGTCATCGCCTCGCCAGCCACGACGACGCGACCATCGAGCACATCGCGGAAGCCGCCGCGGACGGCGTCGCCATCGCCGAATTCCCGACGACCGAGGAGGCGGCGCGCGCCGCCCGCGCGGCCGGGCTCGCGGTCCTCATGGGCGCGCCCAACCTGATCCTCGGCGGCTCGCATACCGGCAACGCTGCGGCGCTCGATTTGGCGCGCGGCGGGCTCCTCGACATCCTTTCCTCGGATTACGTGCCGGGGGCGCTGATCGAGGCGGCGTTCCGCCTCTGCCGCGAGGTCGGCATCGCGCTTCCCGCCGCGCTCGCGACGGTGACGGCGAACCCGGCCCGCGCCATGGGGCTCGCCGACCGCGGCCGCATCGCGCCCGGCCTCGCCGCCGATCTCGTGCGGGTGCGCGAGATCGACGGGCTGCCGGTCGTGCGCGGCGTCTGGCGGCGCGGCGAGCGGGTCATCTGAGGGGGAGCGGGATGTACGCGATCGACCGGCTGTTGACGCTGCTCTCGGCAAAGGGCGGCGCGCAATACGGCGAAGAAGCCGTCACGCAACTGGAGCACGCGCTGCAATGCGCCGCGCTCGCCGCGGCGGAGGGCGCGCCGGCGGCGAGCATCGCGGCGGCGCTCTTGCACGATATCGGCCACCTCTTGCACCGCCACGGCGACAGCCCGGCCTTGCGCGGCATCGACGACCGGCACGAGGCATTGGGCGGCAAGGCGCTCGCGCGCGATTTCGCCGCGGCGGTCGCCGAGCCGGTGCGCCTGCACGTCGCCGCGAAGCGCTATCTCTGCGCCGCCGACCCCGAATATTTCGCGCGCCTCTCGCCGGCGTCGGTCAGAAGCCTCGCCCTGCAAGGCGGTCCGATGCCGGCCGAGGAAGCCGCCCGCTTTCTTGCGCTGCCGCACGCCGAAGCGGCGATCCGGGTGCGGCAGTGGGACGACGCCGCCAAGGTCCCGGACAGAAAGA
>DASYYD010000027.1:0-2761 GCA_035934195.1 Allostellaceae bacterium
CGACGACAATGGTCTTGCCGGTCATGTCGGCGCGCCCGCCCACTTCGAGGGCGGCGGCGAGTGCTGCACCCGACGAGATCCCGACGGCGAGGCCTTCGAGCCGGGCGGCGTCGCGGGCGACGCGCACCGCCGTCTCGTTGCCGATGCGGATGATCTCGTCGATGAGCCCGACATCGAGGATCTCGGGAACGAAGCCGGCGCCGATCCCCTGGATCTTGTGCGGACCCGGCGGGCCACCCGACAAGACGGCGCTGTCCTCGGGCTCGACGGCGACCATCTTGAACCCGGGCTTTCGCGGCTTCAGCACCGCGCCGACCCCGGTCAGGGTGCCGCCGGTGCCGACGCCGCTGACGACGATGTCGACCGCGCCCGCCGTATCGCGCCAGATCTCCTCCGCCGTCGTGCGGCGGTGGACCGCCGGATTGGCCGGGTTTTGGAATTGCTGCGGCATTATCGCGTCGGGCAGCGAGGCGACGATCTCCTCGGCTTTGGCGATGGCGCCGCGCATGCCTTGCGCGGCCGGCGTCAACACCAGTTCGGCGCCGAGAAGTTTCAGCATCTTGCGGCGTTCGAGCGACATGCTGTCGGGCATCGTCAGGATGAGGCGATAGCCCCTCGCGGCGCAGACGAAGGCGAGCGCGATCCCGGTATTGCCCGAAGTCGGCTCGACGAGGACGGTGCCGGGCTTCAGCCGGCCCGAGGCCTCGGCCGCCTCGATCATCGAGACCCCGATGCGGTCCTTGACAGAGGAGAGCGGGTTGAAGAACTCGCACTTGCCGAGAATGTCGGCCTTGGCCCCGGCCCCCTTGGCGAGCCGGTTGAGGCGAACGAGCGGCGTCGCGCCGATCGTCTCGACGATGCTGTCGTATATGCGGCCGCGGAATTCGGCATGCCCCTCGACGGCCGCGCCGGCATCATTCATCGGCTGCTCCTCCAATCCCATGCATTTAGGGTGCTACCGGCGGCGCCGCAATCACCGGCCATCGCCGCTCAGATATCGAAATCGCCGCAATCGGCAAGGCCGCCGGCGATCCCGGCGCGATGCGCGCGGGCGCACAACTCGTCGAGCGTCAGGCCGTCGAGACGACGCATCGTCTCCCCCGCGAGCTCGTGCCACAGCGGCCGGACGACCTGGTGGCCGAGAGCGCTGCCGGCCGGATCGCTGATCGGATCTTCGGCGGTCTGCAAGCCGCTGACCGTGCGCACGATGTCGCCGAGGCTGATCCGCCGCCGCTCGCGCGCGAGGCGATAGCCGCCGCTGGGCCCGCGGATGCCGACGAGAATGCCGCGCCGCACCAATTGCTGCAGCACCGGTTCGAGATAGCGCCGCGGGATGCCTTGGCGGGAGGTGATCTCCGAGGAACGCACCGGCACGAGGCCGCCGTTATAGGCGATGTCGAGCACCGCCTCGATCGCGAAGAGGAGTTTCTTGGTCAGGCGGATCATCATGTCCGACCGGTTGTCGTCACGAGTTTCCTTCCTCGCGCCCGGCGGGGCAAGCGGCGGAAACGCCGGTCGAGCCGAACCCGGCCTGCTGCCGGCCGCTGCTACCGGAAAATTCCGTGACGACAATGAATTGCGGCTGCGCGATCCGCGTCACGACGAGCTGCGCGATGCGGTCGCCGGGCGCGATCACGATGTCGCCCTCGCGGTTGCGGTTCCACGCCGAAATGAGGCATGGACCCTCGTAATCGGCATCGATGACACCGACCGAATTGCCGAGCACCAGGCCTCGTCGGTGGCCAAGGCCTGAGCGCGGCAGCACGAGCGCGCACCATTCGGGCGAGCCGATCGAGAGCGCGAACCCGGCCGAGATCAGCTGCGGCGCGGCCTGCGGTTCGAGGACGAGCGGGCGCTCGATGCAGGCGAAGAGGTCGAGCCCGGCGGCCAGTTCCGAGCCCCGCAGCGGAAACCCCCAGCCGGCAAGGCGCGGGTCGAGGATCTTCAGCTCGATCGCGAGCGCCGCCACGCTCATCGGGCGGCGGGCGGCAGCGTTCCGGCGATGCGCTCGACGAGGCGCCGGGCGACCTCGCGCTTGTCCATAAGGGGCCAGTCCTCGACGCCCTCGACGCTGACCAGATGGATGCGGTTGCTGTCGCCGCCAAAGGTGCCGGTGCCCGGCGATACGTCGTTGGCGAGGATCCAGTCGCAGCTCTTTTTCGCGCGCTTTTTGCGGGCGTTCTCGACGATGTCGCCGGTCTCCGCGGCAAAGCCGATAACGAGCGCCGGCCGGTCGTTGCGGCGCCGCGCGATCGTCGCGAGGATGTCGGGGTTCTCGGCGAGGTGCAGCACCGGCGGCCCGCCGGCTTCCTTCTTCAGCTTCTGGCGGGAGGCCGTCTCGACCCGCCAATCGGCGACGGCGGCGGCCATCACCGCGACATCGACGGGAAGCGCTTCTTCGCAGGCGGCGAGCATCTCGGCAGCGGTCTCGACGGCGACGAATGCGACGCCGGCCGGGTGCGGCTCCTGCGTCGGGCCGCTGACGAGCACGGTCTGCGCTCCCGCCGCCGCCAAGGCCGCAGCGATCGCATGGCCCTGCTTCCCCGAGGAATGGTTCGAGATATAGCGCACCGGGTCGATCGGCTCGCGGGTCGGGCCGCTGGTGACGAGCGCCCGCCGGCCGGCGAGACGGGCGGAAGCCGCAAAATGCGCCTCGATCGCGGCGACGATTTCGAGCGGCTCCGACATGCGGCCCGAGCCCACTTCGCCGCAAGCCAGGTCGCCCGCGGCCGGCCCCACCCGCTTGACGCCGCGCCGGGCG
>DASYYD010000036.1:0-13432 GCA_035934195.1 Allostellaceae bacterium
GCGCGCGCATCAGGCGGTCGATGTCGGGCGAGCCCGGCGGCTCCAGCGAGATGTCGATGACCCCGGCGCCGACCACCTCGCGGCAGCGCCTTATCTGATCGACGATCGTGTCGGGGCCGCCGATGAAACTCGTCGGCAAGACGCGGTTGACGCTGGCCGGGCGGGCCTCCCCGGCGATGTTGCGCTTGTCGGCCTCCAAGAGCGCGTCGCGCAGGATCGGGCTTATCGGGAAAGGCGGCGCCGAATTCTGCTTTGCCAGCTGCTCGTGCGCCGCCTCATCGGTTTCGGCCAGGAGCATGTTGGCGCGGTAGACGATGTCGTCGCGCCCCGGCTGCCAGCCGTGCCGCTCGCACTCGGCGCGATAGTGCCCCGCCGCCTTCGCGATGACCTCAAAGGGGCCGTAGGAGACGCCGAGCCCGATACGGTGCCGCGCGGCGAACTCACCCGCCTCGCCGCTGGTGCCGAGCGCATAGGCCGGCGGGTGCGGCTGCTGCAACGGGCGCGGCCAGATCGAGACGGTGCGGAACTGGAAATGCCGGCCCTGCCAGCCGAAGGGCTGCGGCTCGGTCCAGGCCCTGAGGATCAGCTCCATCCCCTCGTCGGTGCGCTCGCGCGATTCGGCGGGGTTGAGGTCGTAGCTCATCATCTCGTTGGTGGTGCCGCGCAGCATGCCGACGACGAGGCGCCCCGGCGCCATCGTGTCCAGCATCGCCAATTCCTCGGCGACCCGCACCGGGTTCGATTGCGGCACGATCGGACCCAAGAGGGCGATCTTGATGCGCGGTACCTGCGCGGCGATGTGCACCGCCGAGAGGATCGGCGAGGGCGTCAAGATGCGCGGCGAATAATGGTGCTCGGAGACGCTGACCCAGTCGAAGCCCAGTTCCTCGACGAAGCGCACGCGCTCGATCATCTGCCGATAGGCCGCGGCCCCGGTTTCGGGGTCGTAAACCTTGGGCGGCGTCGGCCACTCGCGCGGCGCCTGCGGCGGCAGCGGGTAACGCACGGTTTCGAAGAAGGAGACGAGCATCGCGGGGCGCCCTCCCAGGCGTGAACGCGAAACGTTGCCCGCGCCGCGCGCCGCCTGTCAAGCAAGGGGCCTCCCCCTCGGCCGCCGCGGCGCGGCTGAACCCGCCTCGCGCCGGGCCCCGCCTCGCGCGCCACTCTTGTTTCACCTGTTTTTTGCAGGTCCATATCAGGCATCCCCTCGCGCGCGCCCGCGCGTGCACGAAAAGAGATCAGGGGCAAGCCATTGATATTCGCCGATACCGGCTTCAGAAAACAGGGAAGAACAGGGCGAAACAAGCGAGATCCGCGATGACCTTCGGCATTGGCACCTCCGCAGCGGACACAGGATCAGACTTATATGTTCCTACTTTGTTCCATTTCAACCGACCTAATCGTCGATGTCCGATGCCCCGCCTTTTCTCGCTGGTTGCCCCGAACGGCGTCTTTGCGCCGAGTCCGGCCGCTCGCGGAGCCACGACTGAACTGCTGGAGTCGACCCGTAGCAGACCCTCAGCGTTCGTCCCGGAAAGGGGTCTTCATCCCCCGCTACGGTACCTCGCTGAGGTTGCTCCCGCCACAAGGCGTTTGGCAGCATTGTTAGTGCTGTCGTTCCGCCAATGTTGCGGCCCAATCCTCATGACCTACCTCCGCTGGCCTTAATCGCAGCTGAAAGTGGGCCAAGTCGAGCCGGCCCGGCATAGTTTTGATCGTCTAGTATCGCTCTTAGTTGCTCGTCGGATAAGGTCAGAAGTTTCTGAAAAACGACAGGTATCGCCGCATCTCTGGCGACGTACCTCCCGTCTCTCACGTCCTTGGCATAGAGAAAACTTCTTACGTCCGCAATTGAAGGCAAGAATCGTTTGTGATCAAAGCGTAGGCCAATTTCTAATAATAAACCACGCTGAGAACTTGATAAATCCTCTCTCTTACTAACATACTCGTACGCACTTCGGCGTTTATTTTGTTTGATTTTTTTGCCATGTTGCTGACTTAAATCATTTTGTTCTCCGATGCCGTCAAGTTGACGCCGAACAGTGGCATATCCCCATCGGGTGATCAAAACAGTCAATAGATCTTTTAGTAGGCGGCGGTCCCTGGCTGTGACATTTCCATCCATCTGATTTACTCCTACTAAGGCAAACCCAAGGTGTCCAGAAACTCCTTCGCAAAGTATTCGAACTGCCATGCGTTTCCTTGGTAGCTATAATCGCCCCTCATTAATTTTGGAAATCCGCGAGAGAATGGAATTTCATGTTCAAATATCAACCATCCATTATTGTTAGCTTCAGTCCGAATTTCATTCATCGCTCGCCGCTTTTCTGGACCACCGTTGTTGCCGCCGTCGTAATGGCCGTTATTTATCACAACGCCAGAAACATCGATCTGGTGACCGCGGTTTTCATTTCGGAACGCCGTCAAAGATTGTTGCAGCAACGGAAAGCCTATTGTGGCGAAGT
This sequence comes from Allostellaceae bacterium, assembly GCA_035934195.1. GTDB lineage: Bacteria > Pseudomonadota > Alphaproteobacteria > ATCC43930 > CGMCC-115725 > AP-15. The sequence continues at coordinate 2,466 of DASYYD010000036.1, forward strand.
ATTCAGGTTTGACAGGCACTAGGATTAACGCACTCGCATGATATGCCGCCCGCGTTAACACTGACTCTGTTGGTGCACAATCTATGATAATTAGGTCTTTATGCTGAAAGTGCTCACCAAGAAAGCGCGCTAATATGTGTGGGTCGGGCCTCAACGAGCTAATCAGGTTGTCGGAAAAGTCAAATCTAGAGGGGATCAGCTGAAGTGTATCCGCACCCAATCGAGAGGTTACCACAACGTCTTGGGGCGAGAGTGGCCTCGGTGCACGCCCCCCTCTCGGGGGCTGATAGCCATTGAAGATTTCTACGATCGACGGTCTCCGCTGTTTCAAGAAGTTGACATAATTACCGCCCATGAAGGCTTGGCTCAGGTTAGCCTGAGGGTCCAGGTCAACGGCCAATACGTTCAAGTTACGATCACGTGATGCGTATCGGGAGAGTAGTGCGGCTATTGTTGATTTGCCAACGCCTCCCTTCATGTTTATGATTGCGATGACAATAGGATCGCGCTGCCGTGGCATTCTTTGCTGCTCCCTGAGGAATTTGCTTCAATCCATACCCCGTGGCCCTAAGCTCGGGACAGCCTAGGCGAAGCCTACCGGCCGATCATAGCCCCCCAGGCTTGGCTGACAAGCTCGGCCAGATTCGTGGATCGAGGGCCGGTCCCCCGCGCAACTGAGCCGTTCAGGGCGGCATCGGTCAATGGCCGTTGAGGGACAGAACCGGGCGTACTCGACGGCCAGATCGGGCGCCCCTTCGGGTCACCGGCAAGAATTCAAACTGCGGCACGCCGAGGTGTCGGCGGGCCGATGTAAATTGTGAGCGGCGTGCTCCTTCGCGTCAGCGCCGCGCTTGTTCGCCCTATCGATGAGCCCGCGGGCCAAGCTCGCGGCGGACCAACTTTTTTATGCGGGTCAACTCGATCGACAGCTGGTCTAAGCTATCTCCGGACCATCGGGAGGCTCGCATGCAGCAACACCCGTTCGGACCCCTCGCCCCGGTATCGCGGCTGACGCTCGGCGGCGGCGGGCTCGGCATGCTGTGGGGAAAGACCAGCTTCGAGGAGTGCGTCGCGACCGTGCAGGAGGCGGTCGCGAGCGGCATCACGCTCTTCGACCTCGCGCCGCGCTATGGCGACGGCAAGGCCGAGGAGGTGGTCGGCGCCGCCTTCGGCGGGCGGCTGCCGGCGGGGGTGCGGGTCACCAGCAAATGCAATCTCGGCGAGCCGGCGGGCGAGATCGAGGGGATCTTGCGGCGTTCGATCGAAGAGAGCCTCGCCCGCCTGAAGCTCGCGCGGCTCGACCTCTTCTTCCTGCATTCGAACGTCGTGCCGGACCGGGGCTTCATGGAGCGGCGGCCCGACGCCGCCTCGCGCATGACGCTCTACGACACCTTCGCCGCGCGGGTGCGGCCGATCTTCGAGCGGCTCGCCGGCGAGGGGCTGATCGGCGCCTGGGGGCTGACCGGGATCGGCCACCCGGACACGATCATCCGGCTTTTGGCCGAGCGGCCGGCGCCGGCGGCGGTGCAGTGCATCGCCAACCTCCTCGATTCGCCGGGCGGGCTCAAATTCTTCGACGGGCCGGCGAAGCCGCGGGCGGTGATGGCGGCGGCGCGGGCGAACGGGGCCGGCATCATGGGCATCCGCGCCGTGCAGGCGGGGGCATTGACGCGCGCGATCGACCGCGACTTGCCGGCGGGCCACCCGGAGATGCGCGACTACGCGCGCGCCCTGCCGTTCCGCCGGCTCGCCGACGAGACCGGTATCGACCCCGCGGTATTGGCGCACCGCTATGCGCTCGGGCTCGACATCGACACGCTGGTGCTCGGCGTCAAGAACCGCGCGGAATTGCGGGCCGCGATCGCCGCCGTCGAGGCGGGGCCGCTCTCGCCCGAGCTGACGAGCCGCATCGACCGGGCGGTGGCGTAGAGCCATGCCGGCCCCTCACCCCGACCCTCTCCCCGCAGACGGGGCGAGGGAGACGATGGGCTAGAACGCGACCATGCCCATCCAGAAGAGCGAGCGCTCGCCGGTCTCGATGTCGTAGGTGCGCACGAAATCGAGGCGGCCCTCGGGGCCGATACGGAAGAGGGCGAGGTTCGCCGGCACCATCCTCAGATTGCCGCCCTCGCGCACCGGCAGCCCCATGATGTGCGCCGCGACGAGGAGCCGGCCGGAGGGATCGATGTGAAAGGTGCGGCAATGGATGCCGTGCGTGTCGGCGTGCTGGACGGGGCTCGGCTCGCCCGTCCGCTCGTCGATGCGGTAGGCGGCGAGCGTGTTCTCGCCGCCGGCGAAGACCGCCCTTCCCGCGATCTCGACCGTCGACGAGGCGCGGTTCGCGACATAGACGACATGGCCATTGGGGTGCACGTGCACGGTGCCGGCGGCCTGGCGGACGCCGCCCGGCACCGGGCCGGAGAGCGTCGTCGCGGCGAAGATGGGCTCGGGCGTGAGCGAGCCGCCCGTCATGTCGAAAACGTCGAGCCGGTTCTGCCGTTCGAGCGAGACGTAGACGAGAGGGCGCGCCGGGTGGAAATCGAGATGCCGCGGCCCGAAGCCGAAGCCGCCGCCGGGCGCGATCGAGCGCTCGTGCGAGAGCTGCCCCGCGCGATAGTCGAAGAGCTTCAGCGCGCCCGGGTCCTCGGGCTTGGCCGGCGCCGCGTCGTTGCCGCGCGCGACCAGGATGACGTGCGCGTTGTCGAGCGCGACGCGCACCTGGTGCGCGTAGATGCCGGGATCGACCGGCTCCTCTTGCGCGACCTCCTCGCCCGGGCTGCCGTCGGGGCGGATGCGATAGACCCTGAGCCCGCTCGGGTTGCTGAAGGCGACGAGAATGTGCCGCGAGGGAATGTCGGTCGTCATGTGGATGGGGCGCGCCGGCAGCGGCACCCTATCGCCGTGCGGGGCGAGCGCGCCCGAGGCGGGGTCGATGCGGAAGGCGCTCAAATGATGCCGGCTGCCGGCCGCGACGCCGCCGGGGCCGCCGTCGCTGGAGGCGAGATAGAGAAAGCGGCGCGAGGCGTGCGGCCAGGCGTAATGCACATTGGCCGGCAGGCTCACGGCGCCGCGCCGCGCCAGCCGCGCCGCCTCGACATCGACCTCCCAATGCGTCAATTCCGGCCCGACGCTGGCGTAGAGCGCGATTCCCATGGCGGCCTCCGTTTCGGTCAGCCGCCATTCCAGCGCTCGGCGCGATAGGGCGCAAGCGCGATGCCGGGGTCGCGGCCGGCGACGAGGTCGGCGACGATGCGCCCCGAGATCGCGCCGAGCGTCAGCCCCAAATGCTGGTGGCCGAAGGCGAAATAGACGCCCTCGTGGTGTGCCGAAGGGCCGAGCACCGGCAGCGAATCGGGAAGCGAAGGGCGAAAGCCGAGCCAGCGCGACTGCGGCTCGGGCGCGAGCGAGGGCAGCATGGCGCGGGCGCGCCGCGCGAGGCGGTCGATGCGGCGGTAATCGGGCGGCGCCTCCAGGCCGGCGAATTCGACGCCGCTCGTCAGCCTGAGCCCGTGCTCCATCGGCACGAGGTTGATCGCCTCGTCCCACCACAGGGCGGGGCGCGCGAGGCCCGGCTCGGCGGAGGGGAACATCGCGTGGTACCCGCGCTCGGTGTCGAGCGGCACGCGGGCGCCGAGCAGGGCGGCGAGCGGGCGCGACCAGGCGCCGGCGGCGAGCACGACCGCGTCGGCCGGGTGGCGCGAGGCTTCGGTCACGACCGCCCGGCGACCGCCGCCGAGATCGAACCCGGTCGCCCGCTCGCGGGCGATCTCTCCGCCGTCGGCGGCGAAGGCGCCCGCCAGCGCCGCGACGAGCCGCTTCGGGTTCACGACCTGGGCGCAATCGGGAAAGAACAGGGCGCGCGTGAAAATCGGCGCCAACCCCGGTTCGAGCCGACGGATCCCGGGCGCGTCGAGCGCCTCGAAGCGGATGCCGTGCCGGCGCATCAGGCGGCACTGTTCGTCCATTTGCCGGAGCGCCCTTTCCGTCGAGAAGAGTTTGAGCCAGCCGGTATCGCGGATCAGGTCCGCCGCGCCCGCCTCGCGCAGCAGCGCGTCATAGGCGGGGCGCGCGCCGGCGAGGAGCGGCGCCAGCGCCGCCGCGATCTCCTCCGATCGCCGGCTGGCCTCGAGAAAGGCGAGAAGCCACGGCGCGATCTTCGGCAGATAGCGCCAGCGCAGCACGAGCGGCCCCGAGGGGTCGAGCAGCATGCCGGGGACGCGCCTGAGGACGCCCGGCATCGACAGCGGCGCGACATCGCAATTGGCGATGACCCCGGCATTGCCGAAGGAGGCGCCGTCGCCCGGCTCGCGCGGGTCGATGACGGTGACGGCGTGGCCGTCGCGCTGCAGGAAACGCGCGCAGGCCATCCCGAGGATGCCGGCGCCGACGACGGCGACCCTGCGCGGCAAGAGAGCGGCGCCGGACAGCGCCTATTTCAGGCGGGCGGCGAGCGCCGGCAGGGTGGCGATGTCGATGCCGTGGCGCGCCGCCTCGGCGACGAGCGCGAACGGGTCGGCGCCCTCGCGCATGCGCGTGAGCGCCCACAGCAAGGTCGAGCGGGTGCCGCTGCGGCAATGCGCGACGATCGGCCCCGGCGCCTCGCGCAAGGCCGCCGCGAAGGCGTCGACATCGGCGCGCGTCAAGGTCGCGGCGGTGATCGGGATGTGCCGGTATTCGAGGCCGAGCGAGCGGGCGAGGCGGCCCGCCTCCTCGGCCGGAAACTGGCCCGGGTCTTCGCCGTCGGGCCGGTTGTTGAGGATCGTGCGCACGCCGCGCTTGGCGAGCACCTCGATGTCCGGCCGGTCGAGCCGGCCGGTGACGCTGATCCCGGCGGCGAGCGGTATCAGCTCCGGCTGTTGCGACGCCATGGAATGTCTCCGCGTTTTCCGGCGCAGAGACTCGCAGCCGCGGCCCTCGCCGTCACGGAAAAAATCACGCCGCGGCCTGGCCGGGGCGCTGCGCGAGGTCCTCGGTGCGAATCCAGAACCGCTCGAGGCGGCGCAGCGTCGTCGCCACGGATTCCAGGTCTTCCTTTTTCATCGAGATCGCCGACAGCATTTCGCTGTGCCGTGCGTGCATTTCGCTCAACTCGTCGCGCAGCCGGCGCCCTTTTTCGGTCAGTTGCACATGGATCGAACGGCGGTCATGCGGCGAGCGCTGATAGGCGAGATAGCCGTTCTCGACCATTTTCTTGACGTTATAGGAGACGTTCGAGCCGAGATAGCAGCCGCGCAAGGTCAATTCGCCGACCGTCATCTGCGCATCGCCGATGTTGAACAGCATCATCCCCTGGACATTGTTGATGTCGTGCACCCGGCGCCCCTCGAGCTCGAGTTTCACCAGTTCGAGAAAATGCCGGTGCAGGCGTTCGATCAGCGAGATCACATCGAGATAGGTGCTTTGCATATGAGCCTCGTCGGGGCGGCACGCATCGCACCCCGTTTAAAGCGATATCATTAATAATTGGTTTCAAATTTTACCCTCATTTCGCCGTAAAAAGCGATAGATGCCCGAAAAATCGAAGCCGGCGGCGCCGCCGTCGACGAAGAGCTGGTAGAGATTGGCCGCCGCCGCGCCGAGCGGAGTGGCGGCCGCGGTCGCGCCCGCCGCCTCCTGCGCAAGGCGCAAATCCTTCAGCATCATCGCCGCGGTGAACCCCGCTTGGTAGCCGCGATTGGCGGGCGAAGCGGGAACCGGCCCCGGCACCGGGCAATAGCTCGTCAAGGCCCAGCACTGGCCGGAGGATTTGGCGGCGACGTCGAACAGCTTCTGCGCCTCCAGCCCCAGCTTCTCGGCGAGCGAAAAGGCCTCGCACACCGCGATCATCGAGACGCCGAGGATCATGTTGTTGCAGATCTTCGCGGCCTGGCCGTTGCCGGAGGGTCCGGCATGGACGATCGTCCGCCCCATCGCTGCGAGCAGCGGCTCGGCGCGGGCGAAGGCGGGCGCCTCGCCGCCGACCATGAAGGTGAGGCTCGCCCCCGCGGCGCCGCCGACGCCGCCCGAGACCGGCGCGTCGAGCATGTCGAAACCGGCCGCCACGGCCGCCGCCGCGACCGCCCGTGCGCTCGACACGTCGATCGTCGAGCAGTCGATCAACAGCGAGCCCTTGCGCGCCCGCGCGATCAACCCGCCGGGCGCAAGATAGACTTCGCGGACATGCGGGCCGGCGGGCAGCATCGTGATGACAAATTCGCCTGCGGCAGCCGCCGCCGCGGCGCTCGCCGCCACCGTGCCGCCCGCCGCGGCGAGCCGCTCGCAGGCCGCCGCGACGACGTCGAACCCCGCGACCCGATGCCCGGCCTTCACCAGGTTGGCGGCCATCGGCGCGCCCATGTTGCCGAGACCGATAAAGCCGACCGTCGCCATCTCCCTGTTCCTCCCGGCCCTCGTGTCATTGCGAGCGAAGCGAAGCAATCTCGGTGCTCTGCCTGAATCCGAGATTGCGTCGTCGCTGCGCTCCTCGCAATGACGATGCTAATCGAACCGCAACTCGCCCTCCCCGAGCGGCGCGAAATAAAAGTCGACGAGCGCCGCGTCGACTTCGGCGAGGCTCGCCGGCCGCCAGCGCGGGGCCCGGTCCTTGTCGATCAGCATCGCCCGCACGCCTTCGTAAAAATCATGGCCCTGCATGAAATGCTGGGTCAGCCGGTATTCGAGGGCGAGGGCCGCATCGAGATCGTAGTCCCGCCCCATGTCGAGCTGGCGCAGCGTGACCTCGAGACTGAGCGGCGATTTCCGATCGAGGTCGACGCGCGTCTCTTCGGCCCAGCCCGCCCACTCGCCTGTTTCGCCGACGAGCGCATCGAGGATCGCCTCGACGCTCGCCGCGGCGAAAATCCGGTCGATCACCGGCCGCAGCCGGGCGATCGGCGCGGGGCCGGGGTCGCCCGCGAGGCCGGCGAGGACCGCCTCGATCTGCCGGGCCTGCGCGCCGTTCCCCCAAGCGATGCCGCCGAGCGCGGCATAAAACGCCTCGACCCGCCCTTGCGGCACGAAATGCGTCGCGAAGCCGCAATAGAGCGCGTCGGCGGCGCCGAGCCGGGCGCCGGTCAGGCCGAGATAACGGCCGATGCGTCCCGGGCAACGGTTCAGAAACCGCGTCGCCCCGACATCGGGGAAGAGCCCGATCGCCGTCTCCGGCATCGCGAAAGCCGTGCGCTCGGTGGCGACCCGATAGGCGCCGTTGACCGACATGCCAGCGCCGCCGCCCATCGTGATGCCGTCCACGACCGCGACATAGGGTTTCGGAAACCGGTGCACCTGCCGGATCAGCTCGTATTCCTCGCGGAAAAAGACCGAGGTAAGGCGCGGGTCGCCGGCGATGCCGCGCCCGGCCTCGTAGATCGCGCGGATGTCGCCGCCGGCGCAAAAGGCGCGGCCGCCGGCGCCGCGGATCGCCACGGCATGGACGCTCTCGTCTCGGGCCCAGCGGGCGAGCTTTGGGGCGAGCAGGCGGTAATTGGCGAGCGTCAGCGAATTGAGCGCCTGCGGCCGGTTGATGAGGATCGTCGCGAGCCCGCCGGCGCGGCCGAAGAGGATCTCTTCCCCGCCGCCGTTCATCGCGCGTTCGCCGGCCCCAGGAGCCGGCGGGCGATGATGACCCGCATGATCTCGTTGGTGCCTTCGAGGATCTGGTGCACCCGCACGTCGCGCAGATAGCGCTCGATCGGGTAATCCTTCAAATAGCCGTAGCCGCCGAAGAGCTGCAGCGCCTCGTTGCAGACGCGAAACCCGGCGTCGGTCGCCAGCCGCTTCGCCATCGCGCAATAGAGCGTCGCCGAGGGGTCGCTCCGGTCGAGGCTCGCCGCCGCGCGCCGCACCATCAGCCGGGCCGCTTCCAGTTCGGTCGCCATGTCGGCGAGCTTGAACTGCAGCGCCTGAAACTGTGCGAGAGGCTGGCCGAACTGGCGGCGGTCGAGGAGATGCTCGCGGGCCGCCTCGAAGGCCGCGCGCCCCCCGCCCAGCGAGCAGGCGGAAATGCCGAGGCGCCCCGCGTCGAGCGCCGCCATCGCGATTTTGAAGCCCTCGCCTTCGGCGCCCAGCCGGTTCGCCGCCGGCACGCGGCAATTCTCGAAAATGACCATCGCCGTCGGCTGCGTGTTCCAGCCGAGCTTCCTCTCCTCTTTGCCGAAGGAGAGCCCCGGCGTGCCGTTCTCGACGACGAGGCAGGAGATGCCCTTCGCCCCCGGCCCGCCGGTGCGCACCATCGTCACGTAGATGTCGCTTCTGCCGCCGCCGGAGATGAACGCCTTCGTGCCGTCGAGCACATAATCCTGCCCGTCGCGCACCGCCCGCGTCGCGAGCGCCGCCGCGTCCGAGCCGCTGCCGGGCTCGGTCAGGCAATAGCTCGCGAAATGCGCCATCGTCACCAGATCGGGGAGAAACCGCGCGCGCTGCTCGGCCGACCCGAAGCGGTCGATCATAGCCGCCGCCATGTTGTGGATCGAGAGATAGGCGGCGGTCGAGACGCAGGCCGCCGCCAATTCCTCGAAGATGATCGTCGCGTCGAGCCGGCCGAGCCCGCTGCCGCCGAATTCCGGATCGACGGTGATCCCGGCGAAGCCCAGCGCCGCCGCGCGCCGCAAGGGCTCGACAGGAAACTCTTTCCTCTCGTCCCAGCCCGCGGCCTGCGGCGCCCACTCCTCGCGGGCGAAATTGCGCGCCGTCTCCTCGAAGGCCCGCTGCTCGTCAGAAAGCTCGAAATCCATGGCGAGAGATTATCGGGGCCGGCACCGGCACGGCAACTCGGCACGTCAACGCCCCGTCACGGCAAGCCTGGCCACGCAAGGCCGCCGCGCGACTTCGCGCCCCTGTCGAGATTTTAGCGAGGAGCGCGCCGCCGGGGCCGGCTGGCTCAGGCGGCGAGATGGGCGTCCAGTTCGCTGCCGACCTGCTCGACGTCGAAGCCGCCTTCGAGCTGGCGCAGCTCCTGATAGGTGACGTTTACGACGACGGCGTAATAGGCGCCCCAGATCGAATACCACACCCATGCCCCGATCGCCGCCAGAACCCGGCCGCCGAACCCGAGGATCAACTCGACGACGCCCCCGACGACGACCCCGATCACGGTCAGCGCCAGGAAGATCCCGACGGTCTTCCAGCGATGGCCGGTCGTCAGGTGCGCGCTCCTGAACATTGCCGTGAACGGGCCCAATTGCTCGACGATAAGGGCGGGCACCGAGACAAACAGCATCGCCGCGACGAACAGCCCCGGAATGATGAAGATAACCGTGCCGACGCCGATCGCGAGGGCCTGGAAGACCGCGAGCACGATCAGCGCGATAAAGTGCTCCCAAGCAATTCGCAGCGAATCCCCGGCATGCACCGGCTTGTCGCGGGCAACGTGAAAGGCGCCGTAGAGCACGAAAGCCTGTGCCACCACCGCCGGCAGCAGGCTGTACATATAAGGCAGGAAGAACCAGGCCATCGGCGCGTGCCCCTGCCCGCCGCGGGCCTTGCCGTACATGTCGCCGAACAGCACGAGAAACGGCAGCATCGCGATCGCCGTCACGGCGACGAACTGCACCGGATGCTTCAAGAAGACAGCATAACCCCGGTTGAGGATGTGGCCGACCTGGAGATCCCCGCCGGCGAAGGCAGCGCTCGTCATCAGTCCCCCCTTTTTTCCTGTCGCTTAGACGCTTCGGCGACCGAAGCCAGACATTTTTGAGAGGGTCGGTTACCGCACGCCTTAATTTTTTCATATTAGCCGTATGCGCGTGCGGCTTCAAGTGCGATGCGCCAACTGCGCGTGAGACTCGCCTCGTTTTCGACCCTTCGATCGGCTAAACTTCAGCGATGCCGATCCGCCAGCTTCCCCCGGTCCTCGTCAACCGCATCGCCGCCGGCGAGGTCGTCGAGCGCCCGGCCGCGGCCGTTAAGGAATTGGTCGAAAACGCGATCGATGCCGGCGCCCGGCGAATCGATGTGGCCCTCGAAGGGGGCGGCGCGAGCCTCATCGTCGTCGCCGACGACGGCAGCGGCATGGCGCGCGAGGAACTCTCGCTCGCGGTCGAGCGTCATTGCACCTCGAAATTGCCGGACGACGATCTCTTGCGAATCACCGCGCTCGGCTTCCGCGGCGAGGCGTTGCCGTCGATCGGGGCGGTCAGCCGCATGCGCATCACCTCGCGCCCGCGCGGCGCCGAGCATGCCTGGGAGATCGCGGTCGAGGCCGGCGTGAAGGGGGCCCCGGCGCCGGGCTCCCACCCGCCTGGGACGCGGGTCGAGGTGCGCGACCTCTTTTTCGCGACGCCGGCGCGGCTCAAATTCCTGAAGACGCCGCGCACCGAGCGCGACCTCGCGGTCGATGCGGTGCGACGCCTCGCGATGGCCTATCCCGAGATCGCCTTCGCCGTCACCGGCGACGAGGGCCGCCAGTTGCTGCGGCTGCCCGCAGCAGAGGGGCGCCGCATGCGCCTCGCCGCCGTCCTCGGCCGCGAATTCGCCGAGAACTCGATTGAAATCGAGGCGGCGCGCGCCGGCTTTCGACTTTCCGGCCTCGCCGGCTTGCCGACCCTCAACCGCGCCCTGCCGCGCGACCAGTATCTCGTCGTCAATGGAAGGCCGGTACGCGACAAGCTGCTCGTCGGGGCGGTGCGCGGCGCCTACCAGGATGTGCTCGCCCGCGACCGGCACCCGATGGTGGCGCTCTTTCTCGACGGCCCGGAAGACGAAATCGACGTCAATGTCCACCCGGCGAAGGCCGAGGTGCGGTTCCGCGATGCCGGGTTGATCCGCGGCCTCATCGTCGGCGCCTTGCGCAACGCACTCGCCGAGGCCGGCCACCGCGCCTCCTCGACCGTCGCCGAGGCGGCCGTAGCGGCCTTCCGGCCCGAGCCCGGAACCGCTTTCGGCGGCGAACCCGGCGCGCCGCGCTTCGCCTTCCCGCCGCCCTCGCCCTCGCTCGCGCTCGCCGAGGCGGCAAACCAATTCCTCGCGCCGGCGCGAGCCGCCCTCGCAAC
>DASYYD010000090.1:0-2456 GCA_035934195.1 Allostellaceae bacterium
TTCGAAGTCGCCCGCCACGTCGGAAAGCCCGGTCAAGGCGCTGTCGCTCGTCAGGCTCCCGGCGTCGGCGACAAAGGCGGCGGCGTTGCCGACGACCAGCGACCCGGTGCTCGCGATCGTGTTGATCTCGCCGCCCGCGAACTCCAACAGCGCGTGGCCCGTCAGGTCGGCGGTCCCGGTCCAGGTCGTCGGCGCCGCCGTCGTGACGTCGAGCACGGCGGCGGCGCTCGACCCGCCCGCCAGATTGATCACCCCGGTATTGCTGAGCCCGGCCGCGACGAGGGTCGAGGACGCGGTGATGCCGCTGTTGCCGATGTCGAGCGTGCCGCTGTTTATCAGATTGCCGCCGAGCGACATGACGCTGCCGCCGGCGCCGGTGTTGTCGATCTCGACGATGCCGCTGTTGGATAGGGAGCCGGTGATCGATTGCGTCACGCCCGGGTCGATGAGATCCAGCGTCGCGCTCGGGTCGCCGATCGTCAGCGAATTGATGGCGGCGATCTGGGCGGTGATCGTGACCGTGTAGGGAGAGCCGGTGACGTCGATATAGACGCTGTCCCCCGCCTGCGGGACACTGCCGCCCCCCCAGTCGCTCCCCGTCGCCCAGTTGCCGCTGACGGCGCCGCCCCAGCTGACCGTCGCCATGTGCTATTCCCTCCCAACCGTGCCGCCGGACATTGCCGGCGGCCGCCCTATCACGCAAAATTCGGCGATTTGCCGCGCGCCGCCGGTGCTTCGCCATTGCCCGAAGCAGCCGTCAACGCGCCTTCGCGGATCAGCTGCTCGCGCACCTTGTCTAGCATAGAAAGCGCCTGCGCGAAGCCTTGCACCGGCAATGCCACGGTGAATGCCGGCACGGTGCGCGCCTCGCGCCCGAGGCCGCGCTCGCCGGGCTCGACGCGGTGAAATTCGAGCCGCGCCACGCCGGTGACGATCGTGACTTCCTTGAGGCCGTCGCAGAAATAGGCGGTCATCTTCCCTCTCTTCGATCCGTCTCACGGTTCGCGCAGGCTGTCGCTGAAGACGCGGGTCAGCGGGTTGAGGATGTACTCCAGGACCGAGCGGCGGCCGATCTTGATCTCGGCCAAGACCCGCATGCCGGGGCGCAGCGCGAAGCCGGCGGGCAGGTTGCGGAACTCGGCCTTCGTCAGCGCGACCCGCGCGCGGTAATGGATGAGGCTCTCGCGCGCCGTGTTGCGCATGCCGGCCTCGCTCATCTCCTGCGCGGTCTCGCTCGGGTTCGAGTCGCTTTCGCTGTCGGGCGCGAGCGCCTTCAAGGTCCCCCGGACGAGGCCGAATTGCTGCCACGGCAGGGCCTCGAATTTGAGCGTCACCCTGTCGCCGGGCTGCAACCGGGCGACGTCGCGCGTCTCGACCCGCACGATGGCGACGAGCGGCGCCTCTCTCGGCACCAGGCGGACGAGCGGCTCGGCCGGTCGCACGACCGAGCCCGCCGGCCGGTCGGCGACCCACAGCACCGTGCCGTCGGCGGGCGCCCGCAGTACCGAGAGGCGGTGCCGCAGCCGCGCCTTTTCGAGCTCCGCCGCGGCGGTGTCGCGTTCGGCGCGCGTCTCGGCCATCGCTTCGGCGAGCTTGCGGTTCCAATCGCTCGTAAAGGCCTCGCGCTCGGCCCCTGTCGCGGCGATCTCGGCCGCGAGCTCATGCTGCTGGCCGAGGTTGGCGTTGAGCCGCGCCTGCGCCTCGACGAGGTGCTCCTTCGCATCGAAGAGCCGCAGCTTCGAGGCGAGGTTGCGTTCGACGAGCGAGGCGTAGATCGTCGCCGCCTGGCCGGCGAGCGCGATCTCTTCCTCGAGGCCTTGCGCCTCGGTCTTGCGCGCGGCGAGACTCGCCTCGAGCTGATCGACCTTATGCGCAACGGCGTCGAGCCGCGCGCGGTACTCGGCGCCGCGCTTCAAAAAGACGTCGCGCTCGGTCGCTTCGTCCGGGGTCGCGTCCTTGGGCTCGTAGCTCCGGCCCGCGATCTCGGCCGCGAGCCGATCGAATTTCGCCTGCAACGGGCCGAACTTCGCCGTCAGCGCCGTTTCGTCGGCCGCCGTGAAGGTCGGGTCGAGCCGGACGAGCACCGCGCCCTTCGCGACCTTCTCGCCCATGGTTACCGTGATCTGGCGGACCACGCCGGTTTCGATCGGCTGGACGAGGATCTCGCTGGCGCTCGTTGCGAGCTTGCCGTTGGCGGCGACGACGATGTCGACGCGCGCGAGGGCGAGCCCGATCGCCGCCGCGGCGAGCAGCCCGACGAAGAGCCACAACACGAGCCGGTGCTTTGGCGGGCTCGTCAGCACGGTCTCGAAATCGTAATCGATGACGGCCCGGGGCGCCGGCGCCCCGGGCAAGGGGACGGCCGCCGGGTGGCGGGTCGGCACGATTTCCACGCTCACTGGTACACCTTCGCCTGCTGGCTCCACAGCTGGTTGTAGGGAAGGCAGCCGCGCAAC
>DASYYD010000094.1:0-17771 GCA_035934195.1 Allostellaceae bacterium
CTCCTCTACCTCGTCGACCGGGGGCGCGGCTACTGAGGGGCGAGCCCGGTCAGCCGCGCGCTCTCCTGCCACAAGGCGCGCGCCAGCGCCGGGTCGCGCGCCTGCGGGTCGGTCGGAGCCGCCTCGCGGCCGACCACATAGGCGCCGTGGAACGGCGTCGGGTCGGCGACGGTCGCGAGAAAGATCGAGGTGTCGGCGCCTTTTTCGGGGGTCAGCATGAAAGGCTTGCCGATCTTCCAGAAAAGGCCGACGAGCCCGTGCGCGGCGATCCCGGTTGCGATCACCCCCGGATGCAGGCAAGTGGCGACGACGCCTTTTCCGTCGAGCCGGCGCGCCAGTTCGGCGGTGAAGAGGATGTTGCACAGTTTCGAGCGGCCATAGGCCTTCAGCATGCTCCAGTCGCGCGGGCCGTTGACGGTGGCGAGGTCGAGCCCGGCGCGGCGATGCGCCGTCGAGGCGACGGTGACGATACGCGACGGCGCCGAAGCCGCGAGGCGGTCGATGAGGAGGTTCGTCAGCAGGAACGGCGCCAGGTGGTTGACCGCGAAGGTCAGCTCGTTGCCGTCGGGGGTGCGTTCGAACCGCGGCGCCATCAGCCCCGCGTTGTTGACGAGCACCGCGACCCGCTCCTCGCTCGCGAGCAGCTCTGCGGCGAGCCGGCGCACCGCGGTGAGGCTCGCGAAATCGGCGATCGCAGTGGCGAGGCGGCTGTCGTCGGTGCGTTCGGCGACGAAGCGGCGGGCAGCGGCGAGGCGGCCCGGGTCGCGCCCGACCATGACGACGCGCATGCCCTTTCGCGCGAGGCCGAGCGCAGTATGCACGCCGATCCCGGCGCTCGCCCCGGTGACGATGGCTGTCGGTTCGGCCATGGCTTATTCCGGAACCTTCGCGACTGTTGAGTGTTTCTAGAGTACCGCAACCACCGGGATCGGGCGATGTTGCTGAACAACCCCAAAGCAGCGTCCGCCAGCCGCGTCACGGCGCTGTTCAAAACCGGCGCGCTGTCCTTCCCTCTGCCCGCGGGCACTACATTCCAAGACCTCGCCGCTCATCTGGAAGGCCTCTGCGCAAGCAACGGCAAGGCGATCGCCGTCGCCGTCAGGGTTGCCGCAGCGCCGCAGCCGTCGAGCTGATCGCCCGAATATCGCGGGTCCCCTAACCGGCCGGAAATCAACATGTCGGCTCATACCCTTCTCGTCATGCTGCTCGTCGGGCTGGTCGCCGGGTGGCTGGCCGGTACGATCGTTCGCGGGGCCGGCTTCGGGCTGGTGGGCGACCTCGTAATCGGTGTCATCGGGGCTTTCGTCGGGAATTGGCTCTTCCTACAGCTCGGCATTCGTCTCGCCAGCGGGATCGTCGGAGCGATCCTGACCGCCACGATCGGCGCCGTGGTCCTGCTGCTGATCGTCGGCCTCCTCCGGCACCGGAGCGGCTGGTACGGCGGCGGCTGGGGGCGTCGTTGGGGCGGCTGGGGCGGCCGCCGCTTTTGGTGAATTCGCGGCCAATTCGCGGCCAATTCGCGGCCAATTCGCGGCCTCTGGGCTAAATGCCGTCGAGCCCCAGCGACCAGCGGCGGCAAATCTGGTGGGCGATCGCGATCGGGCCGGGCAACGCCGGGCGCGACGGGTCTTCCTCGCCCCGGGCGGCGCGCGCCACCATCGCGCGGATCTCGTCGCGCTCGAACCAGCGCGCTTCGGCGATCTCTTCCGGATCGACCGTGATCTCCTCCGAGACCGCCTCGGCGAGGAAGCCCATCATCAAATTCGACGGGAAGGGCCAGGGCTGCGAGGCGAGGTAGCGCACCCGGCCGATACGGACGCCGGATTCCTCGAAGACCTCGCGGCGCACCGCCTCCTCTAGGCTCTCGCCCGGGTCCATGAAGCCGGCGAGGCAGGAGAAGCGGTTCCCCGGCCGGCGCCGGTTGCGCCCCAAGAGGCACCGCTCGCCGCTCACCGCGAGCATGATGACGACCGGGTCGGTGCGCGGAAAATGGTGCGCCCCGCAATTCGGGCAATGCCGCTGCCAGCCGCCGCAGGCGACCGCGCTCTTCCCGCCGCAGGCGGCGCAAAAGCCGTGCCGCGCATGCCAGTCGATCAGCGAGCGCGCCTCGGCGAGGACCGCCGCCTCGGAAGCGGCAAGCGTCGGCGCGACTTCGCGGACATCGGCGAGGGCCCCGGCGGTGTTCCCGCCCGCCGTCGCGTCGAGCGCGAAATGCGCGCGTCCCTCGTCGTCGAGACCGAGGAATATCAGCACCGCGCCTTCTTCGATCAGCTTGCGCCAGGGGGAGACCGGCCGCCACTCGAGCCGCGGCGGCGAATCGTGGCCGAGGCCCGGCTTCAGATCGACGAGCGGCAATATCCGGGTCGCCGGATCCTCGAGCAGCGAGCCGACCCAGGCCGCATCGGCCCGCCGCGGCGCGGCGCGGTCGAGCCGGTTGCCGGCAAAACAGTAGATCTCTTCCATTCGAAACGGGCCTCCATTGGCGATGCCGCGATCCTATCACGTCCGCCGCAATCGGGCGCCCGCTCGCGCGAATGCCGCCGGCGCGCTATGATCGGCATCCGATCGAGATAGGAGGGAGTAATGTCGCTCGAAGAGACGCTACAAGGCGTGCGGGAAGCCTCGGCGAAGCGCATCCCGCCCGACAAGGCGGCGATCATGCACCGCGCCACCGAGGAATTGCGCCGCTCGGGCATCATGGACCGGGTCATCAAGGTCGGCCGCCCGTTGCCGGCCTTCGCGCTGCCCAATACCTCCGGGCAGCAAGTGCGCTCGGCCGATCTCCTCGCCAAAGGGCCGCTCGTCCTGACCTTCTTCCGCGGCGCCTGGTGACCCTATTGCAATGCAGAGCTGTATGCTTTGCAGCAAGTGGCGGGCACATTGAAGGAGTTGGGAGCGACGATCTGCGCCGTCTCGCCGCAATTGCCGGAGGCGATCCGCACGCTGATCGAGCGGCACAAGATCACTTTTGACATCTTGCGGGACGACGGCAACGCGTACGCCGCAAAGCTCGGGCTTCGCTTCACGTTGCCGCAGGATCTGCAGGAGGTCTATCGGGGTTTCGGGAACGATCTCGCCCAGCGCAACGGCGAAGGGAGCTGGACCCTGGCGATGCCGGCCCGGTTTGTCGTCGACCGCGCGGGCATCGTGCGCGCCGCCGATGTCGATCCCGACTACCGTTACCGGCCCGAGCCCGAGAAGACGGTGGAGGATGTACGGGCCCTGAAGTAGCTGGCACGTTTTTCGTACCGACCGATACCCCTCGTCGCCCCCGCGCAAGCGGGGATCCAAGGCAACCCGCGCGTCACTCGACCTGGCTTCCCGCTTTCGCGGGAGCGACGATCTCATTCGATTGGAAAACGCCTAGATCGGCAGCACGATAAGAATATCGACGCGCCGCGATTCGAGGACCGCCCGGCGCGATTTGAGGCGCAACTCGCCGCCCTCGACGACAATCCGGTCGTGGTATTTGCCGGCGGCGAAAAGTTCACTCGCCCGGCCCTGCAGCGTGCGATAGAGCGCGAAATTCGTGCGCGCCGCGACTTCGGCCTCGGCCGCCCGTTCGAGCAGCGGGCGCGAGAGCAGGTGGCAATAGGTGTGCGGCTCGTAGATGTTGGCCTCGCGCAAAGCGGCCACACGGTCCTGCATCATGCCGCGCCCGGCGCAGGTCATGATGCCGAGCGGATGCCCGGCCTCGAAGCCTTCGCGGGGGATGATCTGGTAGAAGCCGTCCTCGGTGAAGAATAGCGGCCAGCGCTCGACCTCGCCGTCGTCGACCGCGGCCGCGAGCGCGCCGAGGAAATCCTCGATCCGCGCCCTCAGCTCGGCCTCGATCGCCACCTCTTAGAGCCCCATCAGTTCGCGGTAGGCCTGCCAGAAGCCGCGAATGCCGGTCTCGGTGGCGCGCGAATTGTCCGACGAGGCGACCGCGCGCCCGCCCATCTCGACAAAGGCGGCGTCGTCCGGGCTGCCGCGCGTGCCGCGCTGCACGAACTCGTTGATGCAGCCGTCCTCGAGCGAGACGAGCCCAGCGGCGCCGGTCAGGTTGCCCTGGAGCGCGCGCATTTCGGTCTGCTGCGGGTCGTCGCCCTCGCGCCCGAGAAAGATCCAGAACAGTTCGGTCTCGTCGAGCCCGCGCGGCGTGAAGAAGCGCACCGCGATCGAATTCAAGGTGAACTGCACGCCGAGCGTCGGGAAGATCGCCTGGATCGCGTGCGTGATGCCGTCCGGCCACTCGTCGAAAGTGTCGAGGAGCCGCGGGCCTTCGAGGGCCGAAGCGGATTGCGCCGAGCGCATCCGCTCCAATTCCTCGCTCGCCTGCAACGTCGCGCGCTTCGAATAGCTGACCGAGTGCCGGCCGTCCTCGGAGAGCAGCATGCCGCCGTCCATGTCGACGCGGTTGATCTTGAAGGCGGTGTAGAAGGTGTGCAAGAGGCTCGCGTGATAGGAATCGCGCACGTTCTCGGCGTAGAGCTTCCAGTTGTTGTGCAGCATCTGGCTGTGCGTGCCGAGGAGGCGGTGCGGGGCGCCGAGGGCCCGGCGGATGAGCCCGCTCGTCATCGGACCGAGATACGCCTCGACCGGTGGGGTCTCGGGCGAAAAGGTGCCGAAGACGAGGCCGCAGAAGCATTCGACGCGCAGACTTTGGAGCCGGTGCCGCGTGATGTCGAAATCCTCCGGCATGCCGCCCCTGCCGCGCACGCCGCGGCGGAAGGCGACGCTCGAAAGCCGGCCTTCGAGGTCATAGCTCCAGGAATGATAGGCGCAGGTCAGCGCCTTCTGGTGGTCGCGCTCCTTGAGGCAAACGAGCGCACCCCGATGGGCGCAGCGGTTGACCATCGCATTGACCGCGCCATGTTCGTCGCGGGTCACGATGATGGGGGTCTCGCCGATTGTCGCGAGGCGGATGTCGCCCGGCACGGATATCTCGATTTCGAGGCACAGGAAATGCCACACCGGCCCGCGGAAGATCCGCTCCTCTTCGCGCCGATAGATCTCGGGGTCGGTGAAGATGCGGTACGGCACCCGCGTCACGCCCTCGGCGGGCCAGTGCAGAAGCGGCTCGTTCGCGCCGATGCTTACCGACATGTCCCTGACCTCCGTCGCCGCCGGCCGACCATAGCGATCCCGATCAGATACATTCGCCCTCCAACGCGTCACCCGCGGGCTTGACCCGCGGGCCCATGGATGGCCGGGTCGAGCCCGGCCATGACGGGACAGGGCAGGTACTTCGACCTGAACGAAATCCCTCTCGTCGCAAAGATATTGGAGCGGCAGCGAGATTACCAAGGCGCGGATCGTGTTAGGCCAAGCCCAGCAGATCACCAGCCCGCTCGGTAAGTCCGCCCGGTCCGGCGAACGGGTTGTGGATCTCCACGCCGCCTAATTCGTCGCCATGCGCCAGATCCTCGGTCAGGATGACGGTGCAGCCGGCCTCGGCGGCCGTGGCAATGAGTAGAGCGTCCCAATATGACGCGCGTCCGACGGCGGCGTAGCCCAAAGCGGCCCGGATGGCACCGCGCGTGACGCCGACGGTCGGAAACGCGTCCAACCAGTCGGTCACCAGCGCCGCCGCCTCGGCGGGCGGAGCGATCCGCTTGCGCGTCGTCGCGACGTAGAACTCAGACAAGGCTTGCAAGGTGAGCCAGCAGTCAAGCCGAAGCGCCCTGGCGAGGATCTCGGCTGCAATCTCGCGACGAACGCCGGCAGTGCTGTCGACCGAGTAGACGAGCAGATTGGTGTCGATCGTGAACCGCTCGCTAACGGCGCTCATGCAGCGAGTCGCGGTCGAGCGGCCCGGCGTTCAGCGGCCAGCCCTTCTCCATACGGGCGCGTGCTCGGTTCCAGGCGGCTTCCTGCTCCGGGGTCAGAACCCGCCGGCCGCCGGCCGGGACGAGGCGCGCGACCGGCTTCCCGTTCCGGGTGATGATGAATTCCTCGCCGGCCTCGACCTCGCGAACGCAGCGCGAGAAGGACTGGTTGGCCTCGCGCAAGGTTACCGTTTTCGCCATCCCTCGCCTCCGGCAGCGGATAGGATGATGTAGCACTCATTTGTGCTACATGCAACTTGGCGCGGACGAACGACGGGCGCCTTCAGCCGTGCTTCGGGTCGCCCGCGGCAGGCGGGTCGCGCGACAAGGCCTCGTCGATCCGGGTCTGCTCGACCTTGACCTCGACGCCGGCGCGTTCGAGCTGGATGCGCATCGGCGAGCGCGAATCGAGATGGCCCCAGCCGCGGTTCAAGGCCTCCGACAGCTCGGCGAGTGCCAAATTGGCGAGGCGCATCGGCACGCCGAAATCGCGGCCGAGCTGCGTCGCCAGGCTCATGTCCTTGTGCGCGAGGCGCAGAGCGAAGGCGGCGGGCTCGTATTTGCCGGGGAGGAACTGGTCGATCAGCCCGTCGAAGGTACGCCGCCGCCCGCTCGCCCCGTCGCGCACCGCCTCCCACAGCGCCAGCGGCTCGACCCCCGCCTTGACGCCGACCGAGAACATCTCGGCGAGCGCCGTCTGGATGCAATAGCCGGCGCCGTTGTGCACGAGCTTCGCCACCGAACCGGCGCCGATCGGCCCGACATAGCGCGCCTTGTCGCCGATCGCGTCGAGGACGCCCTTGTGCCGGTTGAAGATCTGCTCGTCGCCCCCGACCCAGAGCGCGAGCCGCCCGGTGCGGGCGCCGCGCGGGCCGCCGCTGACCGGCGAATCGAGCATATAGACATGCCGCTCGGCGAAGGCGGCGTTGATCCGGCGCACCATGTTGGGCGAGTTGGTCGAAAGGTCGAAATAGGCCTTGCCGGGGCTCATGCCGGCGAGGAGCCCGTTGTTGCCGAGCGCCACGGCCTCGACCTCGGGCGGTCCGGGCAGCGAAGTGAAGACGATTTCGCTCTGCTCGGCGACGGCGCGGGGGTTGTCGGCCCACGCCGCGCCCTTGGCGAGATAGGGCTCGGCGGCGGCGCGCCGTAGATCGTGCACGACGAGCTCGTGCCCCGCCTTCTGCAGGTTCGCCGCCATCCCCGAACCCATCATGCCCAAACCGATGAAGCCGATCTTCATCTCGCCCCTCCGATTTTCCGGTTGATGCCTGCCGTCAACGCTGCGCGAACACGTCCTTGGCGACGAGCGCCGCCGTCATCGCCGCCGGCCAGCCGGCGTAGAAGGCGAGATGGGTGATGACCTCGCCCAATTCCTGCTTCGTCAGCCCATTATCGAGCGCGCGCTGCAAATGGCCGACCAGCTGCTTCTCGCGGCCAAGCGCGATCAAGGTCGCGCAGACAATGAGGCTGCGGTCGCGCTTCGAGAGGCCCGGGCGCTCCCAGACCTCGCCGAAGAGCACCCGCTCGGTCAGATCGATGAGGCCGGGGACGGTGTCGCGGACCTGCTCGCGCGCCGATGAAGGGGGCTGTGGCATGGTTTCTCCTTTTGGCTCGAGGTTGCGTCGGTCGTCGGCGAGCCTAGCACGCGGCTTGCCGCGCCGGCCAGATCTGCGCATGTTGAGGCGCATGCCCGAACAGGGGAGAAGAACGATGCGGACCCGCACTCTTTGCGCCGCCGTCGCGGTCGCGATCCTGGCCGCCGTTGCGCCGCCGGCCGGCGCCGCCGGCGGCCGCACGGTGGAGCTGGCCGACGGCCTCCAATATACTGACACGACGGTGGGCGGCGGCGCCCTCGCCAGCCCCGGCCGCAAGGCCGTCGTCAACTACACCGGCTGGCTTTGGCAGCAGGGAAGAAAGGGCGGCAAGTTCGACAGCTCGCTCGACCGCGGCGAGCCGTTCAGCTTTGTCCTCGGCGCGCACCAGGTGATCCGCGGCTGGGACGAGGGGGTCGCCGGCATGAAGGTCGGCGGCAAGCGCACGCTGCTCATCCCGCCCGACCTCGCCTACGGTAAAAGCGGCGCCGGCGGCGTCATACCGCCGAACGCGACGCTGCTGTTCGAGGTCGAGCTGCTGCGCGTCGAATGATCTCCGGGCGATCGACGGCGCTGTTGCTGGGCCTGCTCGCGCTCGCGACGCCGGCGCCGCCGGCCGAGGCCGCAATGGGCGACCACCGCATCTTGTGCGACGACAATTCGCCGACCTGCACCGAGCCCTTCGAGGCCTACAGCTACGATGGCCAATACATCGGCCACGACGAGCCGGCCGTGCTCTTCTATTCGGCGACGCCGGGCTCGGGCAATTCGAGCCTGTACATGTTGCGGCTGCCGCTCGATCCGCCGATCCCGCCGCGGCAGGACGGCGCCGGCGGCACCGACAATTTCCAGCTGCATCCCGCCTTCTGGTTCGGCATGGCGATGTGCGACTCGCAATCCGCGCCCAACCCCGGCATGGAATGCGCGCCCGACACGGACGCCAATATTTTCGACAGCGGCGATCCGAGTTCGCCGCAATACATCGGCAGGCATCCCGGCACGGCGTTCATGGAAATGCAGTTCTACCCGCCGGGCTGGGCGCCGTGGCCGGCGGGTGTCAGCTGCGACGCCACGCGCTGGTGCGCCGCGCTCAATATCGACAGCCTGTCGCAGAACATGAATACCGGCCGGTCGTTGAACCCGGCCTGCCGCAAAAAGGTCGGGGTCGAATACGTCAACTTCGCCTTCATCACCACGAACGGCGTGCCGCAGGCGCCGGCCAATCCGGTGCAGGCGACAAAAGACACCTTTACGCCCGATCCGGCGAAGGACCTGTTCATGAGCTCCGGCGACTTGCTGTCGGTGCGGATCCAAGACACCTCGCAGGGATTGGCAGTGGTGATCGACGATCTGACGAGCGGCGAGGGCGGCTCGATGACGGCGAGCGCGGCGAACGGTTTCGGGCAGGTGCAATTCGCCCCGGCCGGCACCGGCTGCACCAACATCCCCTATGATTTTCACCCGATGTACGCGACCTCCTCCGAACATACCCGCGTGCCGTGGGCGGCGCATTCCTACAACGTCGCGTTCGCCGACGAGATCGGCCATTTCGAATACTGCCGGGCCGTCGGTGCCGGCGGCCATTGCAGCCTCGCCGGGGCGAGCGACCCCGGCGGGCTCGACAAGGACGACAAGAACTGCTTCCGCGCCTCGGCCTCGCTCGCCGTTCCGATCGCCGGCTGCACCGGCAGCGACATCGATTTCGACGGCCCGCCATACCTATTGGAATGGCCCGGCTCGCTGCCGAGCGCGAAGGCGAACCGCCGGCGTAACCCGAGCCCGATCCAATTCACCAGCCCGCTCTTCGTGCCGACCGCGATGCCGACGCCGCCGCAGAATTACGATCGGGTGGCGTTCGAGACCGATCTGCCGCGCATCGAAGGTCAGACGAGCCCGCGCTGCGATCGGAACAGCGGCGAGAATTGCGTCAATCCGCCGCCCGGCGCCCAGTTCTATCCGTTCTTTTCGACGACGAGCGCCGTCGGCTTCGGCTGCATGTGGCGGCTCGGCGGCGCCAACCTGCCGAACCTTACCAGGGATTTCGGCGGCAGCTCGACGGCCGAGTTCGGCGAGCTGTTGCGCCTCGCCTATCCCGGCACGGGCAACACCGCGATGCGAAAATTCAACGACTTCCGCCGGGTGCTGCATGCGAACCCGTGCCCGCAATCCGGAACGGGCGCCGCTGCCCAGGCGTTGAACGAGTAGCCAGTGGTATTGGCAGAGCAACGCAAGGAGATGCGTCATGACCGCAGAGACACGTACTCGGCGGCTCGGAAAATGGGCGAGTTTGGCGGCCGCTTCGCTGGCGCTTGGCGCCTTGGCGATCCCGCTCCAGCCGGCCTCGGCGCAGGTTTATCTGGGCTGGGATTTCGGCAACGGCGTCGGCATCGGCCTCGGCCCCCCGCCTTCGGCTTACGCGCGGTGCCCGAATTACGGATTGGGGCCGGAATACTGCTATCCGCCGTATTATCGCCCGTACTAGGGGCGTGCGGCGGATCCCCGCCCAGCGCATGCTGGGCGGGGATTTCCGCGTCTAGAGGGCGAGCGCTTCGTCGAGGTCGCGGATCAAATCCTCGGCCGCTTCGAGCCCGATCGATAACCGCACGACGTCGGGGCCGGCGCCGGCGGCTTCGCGCTGCTCGTCGGAAAGCTGGCGGTGCGTCGTCGAGGCCGGATGCAGGATGAGGCTCCGCGTATCGCCGATATTGGCGAGGTGGGAGAAGAGCTGCACATTCTCGACGAGCCGGATCCCGGCCTCCCAGCCGCCCTTGACCCCGAAGGTGAAGACCGCGCCCGCCCCCTTCGGCAGGTATTTCTTCGCCAGCTCGTAATAGGGGCTCTCCTTCAGCCCGGCATAGGAGACCCAGGCGACGCGCGGGTGCCGGCTGAGGAATTCGGCGACCTTCTGCGCATTCTCGACGTGCCGGTCCATGCGCAGCGGCAAGGTCTCGATCCCGGTCAGGGTCAAAAAGGCGTTCATCGGCGAGAGGGTCGGGCCGAAATCCCTGAGCGCCACCGCGCGCGCCTTCGTCGTGAAGGCGAAATCGCCGAAATTCTCGTAGAATTTAAGGCCGTGATAGGCGGGCTCCGGGTCGGTCAGGGAACGAAACCGGTTGCCCTGCGCCCAGTCGAAGCGGCCCGATTCGACGAGGACGCCGCCGAGCGCATGGCCGTGGCCGGAGAGAAACTTCGTCGTCGAATGGCAGACGAGGTCGGCGCCCCAATCGAACGGCCGGCACAGATAGGGGGTGGCGAGCGTGTTGTCGACAATCAGCGGAATGCCCGCCTCGTGCGCGATTTTCGCGACCTTCTCGAGGTCGACGACGATGCCGCCGGGATTGGCGAGGTTTTCGAGAAAGATCGCCTTGGTGCGCGCCGTCAGCGCCTGCCGGAAATTCTCCGGCTCGCCCGGATCGACGAAACGGCAGGTCCAGCCGAGTTTTTTGAACGACAGCCCGAATTGCGTCAGCGACCCGCCATAGAGGCTCTTCGAGGCGACGAACTCGTCGCCCGGTTCGAGCAGCGTGACGAAGATCAGAAACTGCGCGGCGTGGCCCGAGGCGGCGGCGAGCGCGGCGCGCCCGCCTTCGAGGCTCGCCACCCGCTCCTCGAGCACGGCGACGGTCGGGTTCGTCAGGCGCGAATAGATGTAGCCGAAATTGTGCAGGTTGAAGAGCGAGGCGGCGTGGTCGACGTCCTCGAAGACATAGGAGGTCGTCTGATAGATCGGCGTCGAGCGCGCCCCCGTCGTCGGATCGGGCGCCGCGCCGGCGTGGATCGCCAGCGTCTCGAAGCCGTAGCTCCGGTTGCCGCCGGCGGGAGCGGGGGGCTCGCGCCGCCGCCGGCCGTCCCCCGCGTTCGGCGGCTGCGGGGCGCGGTTGCGGATGAGGCCGCTGTTGACGCCGCTCCACGACAATTCGCCCCCCAATCGGCCGAACTCGATCTTCGGGCAGCGGTTCATTATGACTTCGAGCCCGGCCGCCTCGGCCGCGGCGGCGGCCGCGTCATGCCGGATGCCGAGCTGCATCCACAACACCTTGGCGCCGATCGCGATCGCCTGCTCGCCGATCCCCGGCGCCTCGGCGGCGGGCCGGAAGACGTCGACCATGTCGACCGCCTCGGGGATCTCGTTGAGCGCGCCGTAGACGCGCTCGCCGAGGAGGGTCTGGCCGGCGATCCCCGGGTTGACCGGGATGACCCGATAACCTTTGCCCTGCAGATACTTCATGACGAAGTAGCTGGGCCGGTTCCAGTTCGAGGAGGCGCCGACCATGGCGATCGTCTTGACGCGCCCCAAGATCGCGGCGATCTGCGCGTCGGGGTAGGGGATCGGTTCGAGTTCCATGCGCGAGTTTCTCCTTACGCGCGGCCGTCGCCCCTCACCCCGACCCTCTCCCCGCACGCGGGGAGAGGGAGGCACCCGCGGCGAAGCCGTGGGAGGGTGAGGGGCAAGCGGGCTACCCTGGCAATTTCCAGCCGAGCCAGTCGCACACGCCCCGTCCCATGACGAGTTCGAGGTCGCGGCCTTTGAGCCACGGCAATTCCTGCGTGAACATCGTCACGCATTCCCGCCACGAGCACGGCATGCGGGTGATGTCGGTGCCCCAGAAAAAGCGCTGCGGCCCGAAGGCCTCGGATAGCCGGCGGACGTATTTGTGGATGTTCCTGTAGGGATAGGGTTGGCTCGACTCGCCGGCGCCGCCCGTCGCCTTCAGCGCCACGTTCGGATATTTGGCGAGCGCCGCGACCTCTTCGACGTTCGAGAACGCCTCGTCGTCCTTGCCGCCGCGGCGCCGGCCGAAATGATCGACGATCAGCTTGAGGCCCGGATGGCGCTCGGCGGCCTTGGCGACTGTGGGCAAAAAGTCGCTCGCCATCAGCGCGACCGGGATCCCCGCCTTCTCGCAGGCCGGCCACAGCCAGTCGATCGTGCCGTCGGTCGGCCAGCTGCGCTGGTGCGGCTGCAACAGGGCAAAGCGCAGGCCGAGCATGCCGGGGCGCTTTTTCCACCCCTCGATCAGCCCCCGGCTTTCCGGCTTGTCGAGCGGGAAATTGCCGAGGATCGCAAACCGGTTCGGATATTTCTTGGCCGCCGCCTCGGCGATCGCGCCCGAATTCGGGTCCCAGCCCGGCGGATGGATCAGCGCCGCGTTGACGCCGCCGGCATCCATCTCTTTCAGGCACTCTTCGGCCGTGAAGTGCGACACCTGGCGGTGTGCGGCGTTGCCCGGAATCCCGTTTCCCCACAGATGGATCTGTGCATCGACGATCTGCATGGCGTTCCTCCTCTATTCAGCGCGTCATGCCCGGCGCGCCGGCCGGCACGTCGTAGAAGGCGAGCGTCATCGAGACGCTCGTGTAATAGCCGATCAGGCAAATGACGTCGGTAATGCCGACATGCCCCAAGAGGGCGACGGCGCGCTCGTAGAGGCCCTTGCCGACCCAGCGCGAATTGGCGAGCGCCGTCGCCATCTCGTAGACGACCTCTTCGCGCGGGTCGGGGAACGAAGCCGGCAGGCCCGACAACAGCGCTTCGACCTTGTCGGCCGGCAGCCCGACTTCCTTGCCGCGCCGCTCGTGCGCGTTCGTCGGGTAGGCGGAATGCCATTTGCTGTTGATGACGCAGACGGCGATTTCGCGCTCGCGCTCGGAGAGCGAATAATGCCCGGGGTGGAAATGCGCGCCAAGCGGCGCAATGGCCGTGGCGAGCTTCGGGTTGTGCACCCAGATCTTGTTCGGGCCGGGCAGCCGCCCGCGCGCCCCCATCACCGCCTGGTAGCCCTCTTGCTGCTCCGGCGTCATCTCGTCATAGGGGATCTCGGCATAGCGGCCGAAGGTCGGCTCGTGCGGCATCGGGCGTTTCCTTCTTTTGTCCCTGGTGTCCCTGGCATCGGAAAAACCGAGCCTGCCGCCTCCCGGCGCCCCGCGCCAGCGAAAAACGCGTCGCCTGGACAGGCATCTTGCGTCCTTCGAGGCCTCGCTGGGCGAGGCGCCTCAGGATGAGGAATTTTCTCAACTCCATCAGGAATGTGCTTCATGCTGAGGAGCGCCCGACAGGGCGCGTCGCGAAGCGCGCACGGTCGGCATGCAACGGCAGGCTGCGCAGCCGACAAGCGCCCGCTCGCTGGTTTTCGGGCCCCTCTTGGCGTAGTCTGCCCCGAGGCGGCGAGGAGGAGAGCCCATGCCGGCGCGCAGCGGACAGCAATATCTCGCGGGGCTGCGGGAAATGCGGCGGGAGGTCTGGCTCGGCGGCGAGCGCGTCGCCGACGTGACGCGCCACCCGGGCCTCGAAGGCGGCGCGCAAGCGATCGCTTCGCTCTACGACATGCAGCACGATCCGAAGTCGCGCGACATGATGACCTATCTCTCGCCGAAGAGCGGCGAGCGGGTCGGGCTTTCTTTCATCATCCCGAAGACGCGCGAGGACCTGGAGCGCCGCCGCGACATGATGCTCGCCTGGGCGCGGACGACCTGCGGCATGATGGGCCGCTCGCCCGATTTCATGAACGTGACCTACGCCGCCTGGGCCGGCGCGGCGAAATATTTCGCGGCCGGCCGGCCGGAATTCGCCGACAACATGGTGCGCTATTACGAGAACCTCCGCGAGAACGACCTCACTCTGACGCATGCGCTGATCAACCTGCAGAAGAGCCGCACCGTCTCCGGCATCTTCAACCTCGAGGAAGGCACCGCCCTCCAGGTCGTGCGCGAGACCGACGCCGGCATCGTCGTGCGCGGCGCCCGCATTCTGGCGACCTTGGGGCCGCTCGCCGACGAGATCGCGGTCTATTCGCCGCGCATGGCCCGGCACGCCGAAACGCACAGCCCCTTCGCGGTCAGCTTCGCGATCCCGTGCGACGCGCCGGGGCTCAGGTTCCTCTGCCGCGACAGCTTCGACCAGGGCCGCTCGCATTTCGACCAGCCGCTCGCCTCGCGCTTCGAGGAGATGGACTGCATCGTCTTTTTCGACGACGTGCTGGTGCCGTGGGAGCGGGTCTTTCTGTTGGGCGATGTCGATCTCTTGAACAACACGGCGAACCGGACCCATTCCTCGGCGCATTCGGCGCATCAGGGGGCGGCGAAGAACCTCGCCAAATGCGAGTTCGTGCTCGGCATCGCGCTCTTGATGACGCAGGCGCTCGGCAACGCCCACCTGCCGCACGCCGAGGAGCGGATCGGCGAATTGATGCTCTATGCGCAGCTGACCCGCGCCTGCATCCGCGGCGCCGAGGCGGACGCGCAGCTCGACGAATGGGGCGTCATGTGCCCCGACCCGCTGCTCGTCGAGAGCACGCGCAACCTCTTCATGACCGCCTATCCGCGGATGATCGAGATCTTGCAGCTCCTGGGCTCGTCGAGCTTTCTTCTGACCCCGTCGGAAGCCGATTTCAAAGGCCCGCTCAAGGACCACATCGAGCAGTATCTGGCGACCGACAACACCGGGGCGAAGGACCGGGTGAAGCTCTTCCGTCTCGCCTGGGACGTGGCGGGGAGCGCCTTCGGCAGCCGCCAGGTGCTCTACGAGCGCTTCTACGCGAGCGACCCCTTGACCCGCGCGCGGGCAATGGCCGCCATCTATCCGAAGAAGGAGGTCATCGACCGCGTCCTTGATTTCCTCGGGCGCGAGGATGAGTCGAACCAGTGAGACAATGAGGCAGTGAGATAACGCATCTTAAGATCGGAGGAACGGAGATGAGCTACCGCCCGAAATATCTGGGGCACGTCAACCTCTACGTGCGCGACGCCGAGCGCTCGAAGAGGTGGTACGAGGAGGTCCTCGACCTGCACACCTACGAATACCGGCCGGGCTGGGCCGCCTTCATGTCGGCCGACGCGGAGCAGTCGCACGAGGTGGCGCTGATGCAATTGGGCGCCGACGCGCCGTTGCAGCAGCGCGGCCAGGTCGGGCTCAACCACATGGCCTGGCGGCTCGAAAGCCTCGACGATCTGAAGGAGTTCTACCACCGCATCAAAGAGAAGAAGATCGCGATCGAGCACATCGCCGATCACGGCATCTCGCTCGGCATCTACATGCGCGACCCGGACGGCAACGGGGTCGAAGTCTATTACGAATTGCCGCGCGCCGAGTGGCCGGTCGACTACCACGTCTTCACGCGCGAACTCGTCGGCCGCGGCCGCTTCCCCGGCCCCTGGGACGAGGAGGTGGCGGTCGGCATGGCGCCGGCGCAAGCCGCGCAGTAGGAGCGCCGTTCCTCGCCCGCTCCCATTCCCTCCCCCGCACGCGGGGGAGGGTTAGGGTGGGGGTTACGCCTGCTTGAAGAACCGGGCGGCGTTGTCCCACAAGACCTTCTTCGTGGTCTCGGGCTTCATGCTCTTCCAGGCGATGATGTTGTCGACCGAATTCGGGAACTGGCATTCCGAATGCGGGTAGTCGGAGGCATACATGAGCACGCCGTCGCCCAGGAAATGGGTGACGTAGTTGAACATGTCCTCGCCTTCATGGTGCTCGATGCTGCAGAAGAAGCGGCCGCTCTGCATGTATTCGCTGGGCTTTTGCTTCAGATCGGCGACGCCGCCGACATAGACCGCCTGCTCGTCGAGGCGGCGCGCCCAGAAGGGCAGCCAGCCGAAGCCGCATTCGAGGACGCCCATGCGCAGCTTCGGGTAGCGGTCGTAGATGCCGCCGCCGATGAACGAGCCGACAAAGCGCATCGCGCCCCAGGGGTGGGCCGCCGCCCGGCCGAGGAAAATGTTCTCCCAAAGGTCGAGATAGCCGGGATAGTAGGGCGGGTTCCAGGTGAAGCTGTGGTTGGCGATCGGCAGGTCGTATTCCTGCGCCGCCGCCCAGACCGGCTCGAGGCTCGGGTGGTCGGCCGGCAAATCCTTGGCGAGAAGCGGCATCACCGCGACCGCCCAGCGCGACTTGCCCCATTCGCGGATCTCGCGCACCGCCTCCTCGGGGACGCGCGCCGAGGCGACGATCATGCTTTTGAGGCGATCGGGGAACTGGCCGCAGAAATCCGCCATGTGGCGGTGATAGGCGCGGGTCATCTGCACCTCGAAGGCCGGGTCGTCGAGGCCGCAGACGCTGAGCCAGGAGGTCGGGATCAGGAAATGCACGTCGGTGCCCTCGTCGTCCATGTCGGCGACGCGGTTCGAGGCGTGGTCGTCCTGGATGCCGGGGCGCGGCTTCTTGGTGCCCATCCAGCGCGTGTCGCGGCCGGTGAAGGTGTCGCGCGGCGCCGCCTCGCCGAGGACGCGGCGGTAGAGTTTGGTGCCGATGCGATAGTTGTGCAGGTCGCTCGGCCCTTCGACGGCGCTGTGGAGAGTCACGAGGTAGGGCTTCAATTCGGCGAGCCGCGGGCGAAAGCCCGGGTCGACGTACTTGTTGATGATCTCGGCGGCGGGGTTGACATGCGTGTCGGAATCATAGACGCGCCAGCCGTTCCTCATGCTTCCTCTCCTTCTCTCGAACTGCGGCCTTTCGCCTTTGTCGCGGGCGATGATAGGGGCGCGGCGCGGCTTTGTCGATTGCGGCGGAGCCGGCATCTTTGTGATAGGGTGGGGGGTCGATGACACCGGGGCAGTCGATGAGCGAGCGCGATGAGGCGATAAGCCGGCTGCTGCTGCATCGCGAGATCGAGGATTTCCTCTATCGCGAGGCCGATTTGCTGGACGAGCGGCGCTACGAGGATTGGCTTGCCCTCCTCGCCGAGGATTTGCGCTACTGGATGCCGATGCGGCGCAACGTCAAATTCGGCGAGGGCGAGCGCGAATTCACCCGCGAGAAGGAAGACATCGCCTGGTTCGACGAGGGCAAGGACACGCTGACCCGGCGCGTCAAGCAGATCCTGACCGGCATCCATTGGGCCGAAGAGCCCGTCTCGCGCATCTCGCACCTCGTCTCGAACGTCGAACTCGCCGAGATCACCCCATCGCTCGCCGCGCCCGCGGAAGTCCTCGTCAAGTGCCGCTTTCTCGTCTACCGCAACCGGGTCGAGACCGAGACCGACCTGCTCGTCGGCAAGCGCGAGGATGTGCTGCGCCGCGAGGGGCAAGACTGGCGGATCGCCCGGCGCAAGATCGCGCTCGACCAGAACGTGCTGCTGACCAAGAATTTGACGTTCTTTTTCTGACGCGAACCAACGGGGCAGCGAGACGGTGATAAACCTGTCGTCTTACATGGTCATACCGGCGAAGGCCGGTATCCACGGAGGAGTGGGTCCCAGCCTGCGCCGGGACGACAGAAGAGTGTACCTCACCGCCGCACTGCCTCACCGGTAAAATATAGAGGCAAGAAATGGCCTACCGATCAGGGCTCATCGACCTCGACAAGGGCGAGATCAGCCGCGAGATCTTCGTCGACGAGGCGATCTACGCGGAAGAGCAGGAGCGCCTTTTCGCGCGC
>DASYYD010000095.1:0-4959 GCA_035934195.1 Allostellaceae bacterium
CGCCTCGGCGAGGCGCTCGTAATCCTCGGTCGGGAACTTGGCGTCGATCGGCAGCCACAGCGGCCGCTCGCCGTCACCGCCGGGCAGCCGAATGGCGAATTCGACGCGCTCGCGGCTGCCCGGCCGGATCTCGACGTTCCGGGCATATTGCTCGGGGCTCAGGATCTCGCCGAGGATGCCGCCGAGCGACACCTCGCCCCAGGTGCCGCGCACCTTGACGTTGGTCAGAACCCGCTTCAGGTCGCCGACGCCATCGGCGAGCGCGCGCATCTCGCCGACCCCGCGGGTCACCTGCTCGAGCTGCTCCGCGACCAGCTTGAAGCCGGCGCCGAGGCGCTCCTGCAGGGTCGTCTGCAGTTTCTCGTCGACCGTCGCCCGCATCTTTTCGAGGTGCTGATTGTTGTCGGCGCGCAACGCCTCGAGCCGGCCCTCGATCACCCCGCGTACCCCTTCGAGGGCGCCCGATACCTCCTCGCGCAGCATGCGCGCATTCTCGGCCGCTTCGCCGCGGCCGCGCGCCAGCTCGCCGCGCAGCCCCTGATCGAGCCGCGACAGTGCCGGCTCGACCCCGGCGGAAAGGCCGCGCGAGAGCGCCGAAAAGCGGGCGAGGAGGACACACGCGACGGCGAGCGCGAGGCCCGCGAGCGCCAGTGCCGCAATACCGGTCGTCACCCTTCCCTCCCTGCCGAATATTCACCACGGAGGCACGGTAGGCACGGAGGGCTTCCCGTTGTCCCGGCGAAAGCCGGAACCCAGGGCGGCCGTGGATACCGGCCTTCGCCGGTATGACCAGGAGGCGGCAATTCCCCTCCGTGTTCTTCGTGTCTCCCGTGGAATTGCCGCTACCGCGCGGCCGTCACCATGATCTCGACGAGGATCTCGGGCCGCGCCAGATCGGCCCGCACGCAGGCGCGCGCCGGCGGGTTGTCGGGATCGACCCAGGCGTTCCACACCGAGTTCATGTCGGCGAAGAGCGCCATGTCCTTGATCCACAGATTGGCCGCGAGCAGCTTCGATTTGTCGGTGCCGGCCTGGGCGAGATAGGAATCGATCTTGTCGAGGATCTGTTTCGTCTGCCCCTTGATGTCGGCTTTCGCGTCGCCGGCAGTGAGGCCGCACAGATAGACCGTGTCGCCGCGCACGACGCAGCGGCTCATGCGCGGCCCTGGCGGCTGGGTCAGATCGAAGCGCCGGATATCCATCGCCACTCTCCTCATGCGTTGGCGGATTGCCTTGGACGCGCGAGTGTGGCGCGAGGACGGCCCAAAGGGAAGCCTCCGCCGGGCGGCCTCAGCCCGCGGGCGCGTAATCGACGATGCGCTTTCCCGAGAGATGAATGCCGTAGGTGACGAGGGGCGCCTCGCCGAGCACGCGGAACCCGTGGCGGCGCCCCTTCGGGATCGCGATCGTCACCCCGGGCTCGAGCGCCACTCTCTGCGAATCGCCGTCGAGCCAGGCTTCGCCCCGCCCTTCGAGCACGGTCAGGATCTCGACGTAGGGATGCGAGTGGATCGCCGTCTGGTAACCGGGAGGCGAGGTCTGGATGCCGGTGCGGATCGGCAGGCCCTCGCCGGTATCGTCGCCGATCACCGTCTTGTATTGCGCGCCGCCGGTGAAGGGCACGCTCGGCCGCTCGGCGTGGCGGATGACGGTCAGAGTCTCGCGCATCGCTTCCTCCCGGCGCAGATCGGGTGCGCCGGGCGCATTTTGCGCGTCATAATGGGAAAACTCCAAGCCTTGTGGTGGGACACCCCATGGATCTCGTCATCAGAAACGCCGTCCTCGCCGACGATCCGGCGCGCGGCCCCATCGACATCGGAGTCGAGAAGGGGCGCATCGCCGCCGTCGCGCGCGGCCTTCCCGCCGCCGCGCAGGATTACGACGCGGCCGGGCGGCTCGTCTGCGCCGGCTTTGTCGAGACCCACATCCATCTCGACAAATCGCGCATCATCGACCGCTGCACGCCCGAGAGCGGGCGCGAGGCGCAGGCGGTACCGCGCGTCGCCGCGGTCAAGAAGAGCTTCACGGCCGAGGACGTGCACGAGCGCGCCCGCCGCACGCTCGAAGGGTGCATCGCGCACGGCACGACGCGGATGCGCACGCATGTCGAGATCGACCCCGGCGTCGGCTTGCGCGGCTTCGAGGGGGTGCTGCCGCTCGTCGAAGAATACCGCTGGGCGATCGACCTGGAGATCTGCGCCTTTCCGCAGGAGGGCCTGACGAACAACCCGGGCACCGAGGAGCTGATCGTCGCGGCCCTGAGGCGCGGCGCCAGGGTGATCGGCGCCGCCCCCAATTACGACGCCGACCACGCCGGGCAGGTCCGCCGCATCTTCGCGCTCGCCCGCGAGTTCGGCGTCGATATCGACATGCATCTCGATTCGGGGAATTCGCCCGAAAAGATGGACATCGACCTGGTTTGCCGGCTGACCGAGGAATACGGGCTCGGCGGGCGGGTCGCGGTCGGCCACATGACGAAGATGGCGGCGATGCCGCCCGGCGACTTTCTCGGCCTGGCGCGGCGGCTCGCCGATGCCGGGGTCGCGGTCACGGTGCTGCCGGCGACCGATCTCTTCATGATGGGCCGCGATCGGGAGTTCGACGTGCGGCGCGGCGTCGTCGACGCGAACCGCCTCGTCGAGCACGGCGTCAACTGCTCGATCTCGACCAACAACGTCCTCAACCCGTTCACCCCCTACGGCGACTGCTCGCCGCTGCGCATGGCCAATCTCTACGCCAATGTCGCGCAGGTGAGCCACGCCGAGCGCCTCGCCGAATGCTTCCGCATGCTGACGAGCCGCTCGGCGCGGCTGCTGAACCTCGCCGATTACGGGATCGCGGCCGGCAACCCGGCCGATCTCGTCGTCATCGACGCCGCCTCGCCGGCCGCCGCAATCGCCGAGATCGCCGAGCCGCGCGCGGTGTGGAAGCGCGGCCGGCGGACCGTCACGCGGCCCGCCGCGAAGCTTCACCCGCCGGCCTGAGCCGTCGCGCCGAGCGCGTTGTCGGACGGCAACCCGGCGCCGACGTCGATGAAGCGCTGCCGCGTCACCCGCACGATCATCCGCGGCCGCTCGGTCAGCCCGGCGCTGCGGCCGGACAGATCGCCGCTGCAGCTGAGGATCAGGCCCAGGCGGCCGTCGCGGGCCCGCAGCGGCAACCGCAGGGCCTCCATGCCGACACGCCGGCCCGATTCGTACTCGATGCAGCGGATCGACCAGGAACCGCAGGGCTGCTCGACGATGCCGGCGAATTCGCGGCGCACGACCGCCGCCGCCTCGGCCGAAACGACAGTGAAATAATCGGCGCCGGTCAGCGGCCTGCCCCAGCGCCGGTCCAGCTCGGTGCCGGCGAGGCGAAAGCGCCATTGCTCCTCGCCTGCCCGCTCGACCAGGCTGACCACCGGCAGGATGCCGGCGATCGCCATCGGGTCGAAGCTCTGCCGATCGGGCACGAGGTCCCGCTTCGGCAACGCCGACCACGCGTTGAGGAGGCGGCGAGCTACCGGCCCCATATACTCGGCGATCGACGACACGCAGCAATCTCCGTTCGGCTCGCCGTCGAGTCTAGGCCCGGAGGTTGAAGCGAACATTAAGGCGCCCTCGCAGAAACCTCGCGACTTTACGGCGAGATTCCGCGAAAATCTGTGAGGTACCGCACACCGGAGCGGCGTCGGCGCCCGGCCGGTTGTCGCTCGCGGCGGCTGTTGTCAGGACCGGGGCGGGGGTTAGCTTTTCGCGGCTCCGCGACAGTAGAGGCGAGAATAATGCTCGGCTTTATCGGGACCGGCACGATGGGAGGCGCGATGGCCCGATGCCTGATCGACGCCGGCCATCGCCTCTCGGTCTTCGATCTGCGCCGCGAAGCGACCGAGCCGCTCGCGGCGAAGGGCGCGCGCATCGCCGACAGTCCGGCGGCGGTCGCGCTCGAAAGCGAAATCGTCTTCACCTCGCTGCCGGGGCCGAAAGATGTCGAAAGGGCGGTGCTCGACCCGACGACGGGCCTCCTCACCGGGCTGCGCGGCGGCGGCGTCTTCGTCGACATGACGACGAATTCCCCCGGAGTGGCGCGCCGGCTCGCCGCCGCCTGCGGCGAGCGCGGCATCGACATGCTCGACGCGCCGGTCAGCGGCCGGCCGCCGGCGATGACCGTCATGGCCGGCGGCGACAAGGCCGTCTTCGAGCGCTGCCGGCCGATCTTCGCGGCGATGGCCGGCAACGTCTTTCACGTCGGCGAGGCGGGCACCGGCTGCATCGCCAAGCTGGTGACGCAATATCTCGGCTACACCAATTTCATCGCCGCCATCGAGGGCATGCTGATCGGCGCCAAGGCCGGCATCGACCTCGCCACATTGGCGAAGATCGTGCCGCTCTCGGCCGGCGCCAGCCGCACCTTCGACAACATCCCGCGCGCCGTCCTGAGCGGCAGCTTCCTCTCGGGCGGCACCCTCGACATCGTCGCGAAGGACATGGCGCTCGCCTGCGAATTGGCGCGCGAGGTCGGCGCCCCGGCGCGGCTCGGGCCGATCGCCGACGAGACCTACCGCGCCGCGCAGGCGGCAGGCTGGGGTGGCGAGGGGTTTCCGGTGGTCGCGCGCATCCTCGAAAAGCTGGCCGGGCGCGAGCTGCGCGCCGCCGAGCCGGTGGCGGCGGCGAGCTATATGGCGCAGGACCCGCGGCGATCGTGACGCGAACCAACGGGGCAGCGAGACGGTGATAAACCTGTCGTCTTACATGGTCATACCGGCGAAGGCCGGTATCCACGGAGGAGTGGGTCCCAGCCTGCGCCAGGACGACAGAAGAGTGTACCTCACCGCCTCACTGCCTCACCGGTAAAATATAGAGGCAAGAAATGGCCTACCGATCAGGGCTCATCGACCTCGACAAGGGCGAGATCAGCCGCGAGATCTTCGTCGACGAGGCGATCTACGCGGAAGAGCAGGAGCGCCTTTTCGCGCGC
>DASYYD010000120.1:0-13050 GCA_035934195.1 Allostellaceae bacterium
GCGCGCCTCGAGGCTCGCTTCGCCGTTGGGGCGCTTGAAGATGCCTACCATAGCGATTTCAGCGCGAACAGACGCCGTTTCGGGGCGCCCTCCATCGGTCCGACGATGATCGAGACGAGCTGGCGCAGATCGCGCAGCATCGGGCTGCGCGGCGCCGCCACCGGCAGCGGCTGGCCGGCATTGGTGGCGCCGCCGACGGATTTCGGATCATAGGAGAAGCTCGCGTCGAGCGATTTGCCGATGCCCTTCTCGAATTCCCCCTTGCCGATCAGCGCGCGTTCGCCCGAGGCGCCCGCCTCGGCGAGAATGACGCGCGTCTGCGGCGCCTGCTCGCGCAGCAGCGTTTGCAGCCGGATCGTGTCGCGCAGGCCCGGCAGGCTGCGCTCGCAGACCAGGACGGTGCGGCTCGCCGCCGCCAGCACGGTGCGCTGGATCGGGCTCGCGCCGCGCGGCAGATCGACGACGATCCAGGCGAACTTGCGGCGCAGCTCATGGAACAAGAGATCGATCGCCCCGGGGTCGACGGCGAGCGGCTCGGCGACAGAGGCTTCGGCCGCGAGCACCCGCAGTCGATCGGTCACCTTGACCATGGCTCCGTCGATGAACCGGCTGTCGATGCGCGAGGGCTGCCCGAGCGCTTCGCAAAGCCCGCCACCCGGGTCGGTGTCGAGCTTCAGGGCCACCGTCCCGAAGTGCAGATCGAGGTCGACGAGCGCCGTCGTCGCCTGCCGCTCCTCGGCGAGCAGCCAGGCGCAGGAGACGGCGGCGGTCGTCGTGCCGACGCCGCCGCGGCTGCCGAGAAAGACGATGATCTGCCCGAGCCCGCCCTCCGCGGCGCTGGCGGCTTCGTGCGTCGGCCGGGAGAGCGCGGTGGCGAACGCCTCGCGGCTCGCCGGCTTGACGAGGTAGTCGCTGGCCCCGGCCGAGATCAGGTCGCGGAACAGGGTCACGTCATTGACCGTGCCGAGCGCCACCAGCTTCACATCGCGGCCGCCGACCGCGCGCGCCGCGCTGACTTCGGCGATCGGCGCCGCGGTGTCCGAGATATCGAGCAACAAGAGGCGCGGCGCCAACCCCGAATGGATGCGCCGCATCGCCGCGTCGAGGGTGCTTTCGACGATCAGCTCGTCGCTCAGCTGCTGCTCGCGGATGACGCCCTGGACGCGCTCGAGCGTCGCCTCGTCCTGCAGGATCGCCAGCACGCCGACGCGCTCGGCGCTCGGCGCGGCGGCCTCTTCGCGGAGCGCGCTCATTGCTGGCTCCCGCCGCCGCCGGGCGAGCCGCCGCCGCCGGTGGACGTCGACGGCAGCGGCAGCGCTTGGGTCGTCGACGGCAGCTCGACCTTGTCTGCGAGATAGCGCTGCACGGCGATGACCGCCGGCGGCCCGAGGGCGGGACCGACCGGGCGGCCGCTGACGAGGTCGCTCGGGCTCGCCGCCATCAAGCCGAGATCGATCGCCGTCGCGCAGCCGAAATTGCTCGACGGTTGGTTCGTGAAATCGGCATAGGGCTGCTGGCTCCAATTCGGGCAAGCGGGCAGCGTCACGAGGTGCCGCACGACGATGACCGTGGCATGGTTGGCGGCAACCGCGAAGAGCGGGTGCACGTCGGCCACGATGTCGTAACGCAACAGCTCGCGCGACAGCGCCGCCTCGCGCGCAGCGGCGAGATCCGGCCCGCCTGCGGCGGCGATCTCGATGCGGTCGGTGGGGCGCAGGTGCCCGTCGAGGGCGAGCTGCCGCAGCCTCGCGCTCTCGCCCGGCGCGAGGCGGTCCGTCCCGGCGATGAACCGCACGGCGAATTGGCTGCCGGCGCTGTCGAGCTTGAGCGCGGTCGGCGCCTCGCTCTTCGTGTACTCGGCGACCCCGGGACGGCAGGCGGCAAGCGCGAGCAGCAGCGGAATGGCTGCACGATAAAGGCGGATGTTCATGGTCTTGCTCCGTCCTCGATTCAATTGAGCCGGAAACCTGCCGGGCCGATCAGGCCCTGCCCGCCGGCCCCGAGCGGGCCGCGCGCAGGCGCCGGCAGCGATTGTCGATTTGTCGCGCCGGTCATGATCCGCTGCATGTCGTGCGGCGGAACCCAACCATCGACCGGCGAGGCGAGCGCCGTGCGTACCGGGTTGACGAGATAGGGGGTGACGATGATCACCAGCTCGCTTTCGTTGCGTTGAAAGCGATCCGAGCGGAACAGCGCCCCCAAGACCGGAATGTCGCCGAGGCCCGGCACCTTCGAGATGTCCTGCGTGGAGGTGTGCTGCAACAGCCCGGCGAGGGCGAAGCTTTCGCCGCTGGCGAGTTCGACCGTCGTCTGCGCGCGGCGCACCGTCAGCGCCGGGATCGAGATCGTCGACTGCGAGGTGATCGGCAGCGACACCGCGCCGTCGCTCGTCAGCTGGCTGACCTCGGGCTCGATCTTCAGGTTGAGATGCGTCGCGTCGATGATCGTCGGAGTGAACGCCAGGCTGACGCCGAACGTCTTGAAATCGACGGTGATCGTCGGCACGCCGCCGACCGCCGAGTTGGCGGCGATCGGGACCGGAAACTCGCCGCCGGCGAGGAAGCTCGCCTTCTGGCCGTTCATCGCGGTCAGGTTCGGCTCGGCGAGGGTGGTGACAAAGCCCTCCTGCGCCAGCGCCTCGAGCTCGGCGGAGACGGATTGTCCGCTGAGCCGGCCGAATTCGGCGAAATTCTGCGATTCGCTGGCGACCGTCGTCGGGTTGGTGGTCAGAAAGCTCAAGGTCGAGCCGAACTTGCTCCAATTGATCCCGAGCTCTTTCAGCACCGAGCGGTCCACCTCGTCGATGCGCACCCGCAGGTTGACCTGGTTCGGGGTGGCGATGACGAGCTGATCGATGATCTTCGTGTTCTTGGCCTCGCCGAGGATCGAGGTGGCGAGCGCGCGCGCCTTCTCGGCGTCGGCGGCGCTCGCGACGGTGCCGCTCAGGATCACGTTGCCGGCGACCGAAGCCACCCTGATGCGCTGATCCGGCATCAGTCCTGCGAGCGATTGGCGCACCCGGCTCAGATCGGGTTCCACCAGCACCGGCGAGCGCAGCAGCACCTTGTCGTTGGCGTCGACCGCGTAGATCACGGTCTCACCCGGCTGCTTGGCGCTCAGATAAATGAGCGAGGGAGACTTTACTTGGACATCGGCGATGTCCGGGTTGGCGACGAACACGGTGCTCGCCGCCCGCGACAGGCGAATGAGCGTGCCCTTGCCGGTTTCCAGCGCGATCGGCGCGCCGCTGGCGGGGATCTGGTTCGCCCCGCCGGGAGGCGGGGCGGGGATCTGGTTCGCCCCGCCGGGAGGCGGCGGCTGCGCCGCCATGCTGGTATCGGCCAAGAAAAGCATCGACGCCACAAGAATTGACAGCCATCGCATCACAGACCTCGAGATGCAGGTTGCGATCTCGTAGGTTGCTCGCTGTGCTGTCCACCGCGCAAGATGGTGACTCCAGCCTCTCCAGAATTACCTTTGGAAGACATAGGGTTAGCTATAAGCGGGCTGACCTCGCTGTCGAGCGTATAGGTCACCTGAGAGTTGCCGCGGGTGGAATCGGCAAGCCGATGATCGCCTGAATTGACAAGGCTTCTGAGGCTCAGGGACAATTGTCCCATCTGACTCGCGACGGCAATGATTTCGCTCTGCTTGGGCGTCACTTCGAGGGTCGCCGTATGGGCGACGGTCGCCTCGCCGTCTTTGCTGACGAGCTTCTGATCGATCGCGATCACCCGCACGTCGCGCAACACCGTTTCCGCCGCCTTGTGCTGGGTCGGGTCGCCGGCGCCGTCCTTGAGGCGCACCGGATAGGTAATCAGCAGATCGACCCGGTCGCCGGGAAAGACGAAGCCCGATATCCCGGAGGTGACCGTGATCGGCACCGACACGGCGCGCATCCCGGGGCGCAACACGGCGGCGAGAAAGCCTCGGTTGCCCGGGGCGACGATCTTCGTCTCGGTGACCGGCTCGCCGGCGCCGATCGGGTCGCGCGCCACCCAGCCGGCGAACGCCTTGATCGGCCGGGTGCCGGCGAGGATGTAGGCGTGCTCGAGCCTACCCGCCGGCCAGACCTGCCAGGAGAAGTCCTGCGGCCGCAATATCTGACCGCGCGCGAGCGCCTGGCGGGCCACCAGAACGGATCTCGCCGGGGCCGCCTTGGGCATGGCGAGGGCGGCCGCCTTGGCTGCCTGCTGGGCGAGCCAGCCGCGGGCGATCAGGGTGGTGCCGCCGGCGAGCACCAGGGCGACGGTGAAGAGAACGAGGCTGCGAGGGCGCATCGGGGCTCCGTCAGCTGAAGTGGGGTGGGACGACGACAATCAGCGCCGCGGCCGCAATGGCGAGCCCGTACGGCACGGAATTCATTTCGAGGGCGCTGTCGGAGGGGCCGAGCACGGTGCCGCGCAGCGCCGAAAGATGCAGGCCGAGCGGGGTCAGCAGGAAGAGCGCCAGCGCGCCGCCGAACAGGCCGGTCAGGATGACCAGGCTCGGTGTGCCGCCGGCGCCGGTCCACAAGACGGCCGCCGCCATCAGCTTGACGTCGCCGCCGCCGATCAGGCCGCGGGAGAACAGGGCGGCGCCGACGACAAAGACGAAGAGCGCGCAGCCGACGGCGGCCAGGACCGACAGGGGGGCGATCGCCACCCGCCCGAGGCTCAGCTCGAGCGGCCACAGAAGCACGAGCGCCAGCACCAGCGCGTTCGGGATGACCAACCGCCGGCAATCCTCGAACGCGGCCGTTGCGAGCACGCCCGCGAACCCGGCAAGCGGCAAGAGGTCGAGAAAGGACGGCATCGATGGCTCCGCGTTGTAGGTCACGCGCGCCGTCGATCCTGCCGGCCAATGGTTAAAGAAGGCATAACCGGGCGCTTTCGGCCGCGGCGACGGCCGGGCGGCGGGCGGCGCCCCTGACCCGGCGCTGTCGTGGATTGCCGTTCGACGCGATCCGCGATAGCGTAACGCCGGAGCGCAATCGGCTTTTTTGGCGACCGCTTGCCGGTCGGCGGACGAACTTCTTGAACTCTGTCGCGACGATCGTCGGATTTTCCAGCGCCGCTCTTCTGATCGGCGGGCTTGTCGCCCTCTTGCTGCGCGCCGAGCAGGGTTTTCCGATCGAAAGGGGTCACCCGCGCGGGGCGCTGCTGCTCGACTACAAACTCGTTTCCCTCAACGTCTTTCCCAATCTGTTGCTGTCGCCGCTGACGGGCGCGTGCGCGGCGCTGCTCGTCAGGGCCGCGGGCGGCGGCCTCATCCCCTTGCGCGCCGACGGCTGGTGGTTCGCGCTGTCGCTCGTCCTCTTCATCCTTGCCAACGACGTCTTCGCCTACTGGGTGCACCGGGCGCAGCACCGCATTCCGGCGCTGTGGGCGATGCACTCGCTGCATCACAGCGCCGAAGCGGTGACGCTCGTCACCGGGGCC
Source organism: Allostellaceae bacterium (assembly GCA_035934195.1). Taxonomy (GTDB): domain Bacteria; phylum Pseudomonadota; class Alphaproteobacteria; order ATCC43930; family CGMCC-115725; genus AP-15. Next base: position 5,421 of record DASYYD010000120.1, read on the forward strand.
CGCCATTTCTGGCTCGAGCAGATGACCCTCGCAGCGTTTTTTCCGGTCGTCGCCATCCTGTTCAAGACACCGCCGGCCGTCATCACCGCCGCCTCTTTTCTCTACTTTGCTTTCGATAATTGCGCTCATTTGAATGTCAGGATTCCTCTCGGAAAGTTGGCAATAATCGTGAACAATCCGCAGTTCCATCGGATACATCATTCGATCGAGTCGGAACACAACAACAAGAATTTCTGCAAGATGCTCCCGATCGTCGATTTTGTCTTCGGCACTCTGTGGGTGCCCGGCAAGGACGAATTTCCGCCGACGGGCCTCGTCTCGGGCGAGAAGCCGCAAGGGTTCATCGACGGCGCGCTGTGGCCGGCGCGGCGCCGCCGGCAACCGAGGATCACGATCACGCAGTTCGATCCGGCTGCCGGCGCCCCGGAGCCCATCCGCTCGTAAAAACGCGAGGGTGCGAACAAACGGGAAAACCGGCGCAAAACCCGGTCGTCGCCCGCGCGGGGTTTCGATTTGCGGCGGCGCGAAAACCTCCGCATCGGGCTTACCGCCGAACCGGCGCGCGTCTTTGCTGGAAGGAAGCAAGGGAATCTACGGGCTGGCGAAGCCGGTTCTTTACGCTCAAGTCGTCCGAGAGGCGCAAAACCTCGCCGAATGAACTTGAGTTTGCCAAGCTTTGTGGTAAAAAAAGGACAATTGATGAATTCTCGGTCGAGTGGGCGGTAGAGCACTCGGCCGTTGAGCGAAGCCGGCGGCGTCCTCGTTGCCCGGAGATCTTTTAAGCGCGGAGGCTTGTTATGGGTAAGATCATAGAGCGCCTGATAAAGGACCGGTCGGGTTCCAACGCCCTTGAATACGGGCTGATCGTAGCTCTCGTCTCGCTCGCCGTCGTCGCCGGCGCCGCCGTCGCGGGCACCGATCTCGGGGCGCTGTTCAACGCGATCGGAGCCACTATTTCGAGCGTCACGGCCGGCATCTGACCGCAGGTGCGGCCCGCCGGAAAAGCGCAGCGGTTTGTGGAAACCACCCCGCGCCGGGGTTGGTCGCTCAGCGAAGGAGAAGCACATGCGTAAGTTGTGGAGCCGTTTCATCGGCGATCGTTCGGGCTCCAATGCTCTCGAATACGGGTTGATCGTGGCGCTCGTCTCGCTCGCCGTCGTGGCCGGCGCGGCGGTGGCCGGGACCGACCTCGGCGCCATGTTCGACGCGATCGGCGCCAAGATCACGAGCGTCACGGCCGGCCTGTGACGAGTGCGCGAGGCCAAAAGGGCGGCGATTTGCGGAAACCACCCCGCTGCGGGGCCGGTCGCAAATGAAGGAGAGCTACATGCGTAATTTGTTGAGCCGTTTCATCGGCGATCGTTCGGGCTCCAACGCGCTTGAATACGGGCTGATCGTGGCTCTTGTCTCGCTCGCCGTCGTGGCCGGCGCGGCGGTGGCCGGAACCGACCTCGGTGCGCTGTTCACCGCGATCGGCGGCAAGCTGTCGAGCATCACCGCCGGCATATAGTAAAGCTTACGGCGGCGGCGTGGCGCTCGCCCCTCGGGCGGTGCCGCGGCGGGGTTGAGGTTGCCGATCGGAGGGCTTGTCGATGAGGGCACGCGGGTTGGTGCTTCTCGCGATCTCCTTGGTTCTCGGGCTGATTGCGCTCTATGCCGTGCGTGGCACGCGGCCGCCGCAGACTGCCGCCGTGGCGGCGGCGGGCCCGAGCATCGTCGTCGCCAAAACGGCGTTGCATTTCGGCGACCGGATCGTCCCGACCGATCTCGAGCTGGTGAATTGGCCGTCGAAGGCGGTGCCGCCCGGCGCGTTCAAAACGATCGAGCAGATCTGCGAAAAGGGCCATGAGCGGGTGGCCCTGGCGGCGATCGAGCCCGGCGAGCCGGTGCTGGCCGGCAAGGTCTCGGAGCCCAACGGCCGGGCATCGCTGTCGAGCGTCATCGGCAAGGACATGCTGGCGGTGACGTTGCGCGTCAACGACGCGACCGGGGTCGCCGGGTTCGTCCTGCCCAGCGACCGCGTCGATGTGCTGTTGACCCGCACCGAGGACAAGAACAACCCGCAGACCGTCATCCTGCTGCAGAATGTGAAGGTGCTGGGCGTCGACCAAGTGGCCAACGACCCGAAACTCAACAAACCGATCGTCGCCAAGGCGGTGACGCTCGAAGTGTCGCCGAGCGATGCGCAAAAATTGACGCTCGGCGAGCAGGTCGGCAGCTTGAGCCTGGCGTTGCGCAACGTCGCCGATGCCCAGCAGGTGCCGAGCCACCCGTTCTCGCTCAACGATTTGCGGCCGGCCCCGGTCGGCGACAAACCGCCGGTGGCGGATGGGATCACCGTCACGGTGCTGCGCGGCGCGGGCGGCCCCGCCAAGTGAGCGAGCCCGGTCCATCGCATCATGCAGGGTGCGGGCGGTATGACCTGGCAAAGAAAACCGGCCTCTCGGACAGGCCCAAAGAGCGCAGCATCGGCTGAGGGCGGCGCGGCCTGCCGCGCCGGCCGGCTGGTCGCCCGGTTCGGCGAATTTGCCGCGCCGCGGCGGAAGGGGCGCAAGGCGCGGGCGGGCAGCGTCGCGATCGTCACCGCCATAGCGTTTCCGGTGATGATCGGCTTTGTCGGCCTCACCATCGAGGTCGGCATGTGGCTTCTGGTGAAGCGCGCGATGCAGGGTGCCGCCGATGTCGCGTCCTACAGCGGCGCCGTCGCCTTGCTGAGCGGCAGCCCGAATTTCGCCGCCCAGGCGCTAGCCGTCGCGGCGCAGAACGGCTACACGAACGGCGTCGACAACATCACGGTCACGGTCAACAACCCGCCGCAATTCGGCCGGCTCGCCGGCAATGCCGACGGCGTCGAGGTAATCATTCGGCAACCGCAACCGCGGATGATTTCGGCGTTGCTGCCGGGCACCCAGGCGACCACTGTAGCGGCGCGCTCGGTGACGGCGCCGACCGTGCCGGGCGACATCCTGCTGGCGCTCGACTCCAATGCTAGCGACACCGGCATCAGCGCCCAGGGCAACGGCACGGTGACGCTGCAGAATGCCGGCTTCATCGACAACGCGTCGCTGAACATCCAGGGCAGCGGCACCGTCAATGCCGCGGCGGGCTCGATTCGCGGCTCGGTCAGTCTGCAGGGCGGCGCCGGCGCCGTGCTCAACCCGGCGAACCCCTATGTGTTCACCAGGCCCGTTCCCGATCCCTATGCCAACCGCCCGCTCCCGACTCCGGCCGCGTGCACGGCCGCCAACACCGGGGTCTCGTATAAGAACACGACGCAGTCGATCAGTCCCGGCACCTATTGCAACGGGCTCTTATTCGACAGCAATGCGAACATCACGCTGAACCCCGGCGTTTACATCATCTATGGCGGCGTCTTCAACGTGCGCTCCAACGCCACTGTCAGCGGCAACGGCGTGACGATCGTCTTGACCGGCAGCGCGGGCGACGGTTTCAACCCCCATAATTACGCGACCGCCAACGTTTCGAGCACCGGGGCCTTCAACATCACCGCGCCCGCGACCGCGCCCGCGGGCTGCTCCGGCTGCACCGGCCTGGCGTTCTTTCAGGATCGCAACGAACCGATTAGCCCGTTGGCGTCCTCCTCGCTCGGCGGCAACGGCAGCTTGAGCATCACCGGGGCATTGGATTTTCCGGCGCAACAGCTGACCTATAACGGCAACGGCGGCAGCGGCTCGGCGTGCACGCAGATCGTTGCCTACCAGGTCATACTGCAGGGCAACGGCTCGCTGCAGGACAATTGCGCCGGCACCGGCGTCGCCACCATCGTCGGTCCCGGGCAGATCTCGGTTTTCGAATGACCGGCTCTGCACGGCACCCGACGGGGCGGCGCGCGGCGGCGGGCTCGTGCCGCATATTGCGGCGCCTGTGGCGGCCTGCCGGCGGCAATGTCGCCGCCGAGATGGGGATCGTCGCCATCCTGCTGACGGCGTTGATCTCCGGGACACTCGAATCCGGCATGATCATTTTTCAGATCATGGAGGTCAACGACGCCGCCGAGAGCGGCGCCGCCTATGCGGCGATCAACGGCTTCAACTGCCCCGGCAACCCGGGCACGCCGCAATGCATCCAAACCGCGGTCACCGCGGCCACCGGGCTCCAGAACCTTCAGGCAACGCCGGCGCCGAGCACCTTTTGCGGCTGCTCGGGGACGAGCGGGATCACGGCGGCGAGCTGCACCACGACATGCTCGAACGGCGACCTGGCGGGGATCTATGTCGCCGTCAATGCGCAATACAGCTTCGTCTTCGGCAATTACGCCCGGCTGCTCGGCCTGCCCAACCCGCTCACCGCGACCTCGACCGTTCGCGTCCAATAGTGCAATGCGAAATCCAAGCGCGTCGATTATTGCCCTGCTGCGCCGCTGCGGATGGCTGCGCGACCGACGCGGCGGGCCGGCCGTCGAAATGGCGTTCGTGCTGCCGTTCCTGATCGGCATGATACTCGCCGTCATCGAAGTCGGGCGCCTGTTGTGGACGGTGGCCGTGCTGCAGTTCGCGGTCGAGCAGGCGGCCCGCTGCGCCGTCGTCGACAGCGCCGCCTGCGGCGGCAGCGGCAACAACACGGCGCAATGCAACGCGGCGTTCTGGGCATTGGGGCTCGGCCTCCAGTGCGGCGATTTCACGCTCGGCAGCTGCGCGAACGGGGCCGGCAAACAGGTGTCGATCAGCTACACCTTTCAGTCGGTGGCGCTGGAGATATTGCCCGCCGGCAAACTCCTCACCGTCAACCTCAATGCCGGTTCCTGCTATCCCACCTGACGCGGCGGCGCGGCGCCGGCTCGCGAGCGTCGGGCGCGGCGCGGGCGCGAAATGATGAGACGGGCTTGTGGACGCGGCGCCGCGGATGGCGCTATTGTTGCAGCCCAGCGGGTTGTGAAGTCGGGATCGGGTTGAATATGGCGGATTCGTCCGCGATTTCCGAGACACACGGACAAAGCGACGCCGTCGCGCCGGGGGCGAACGCCGCGCCGGCGGACCAGCCTGTCCTCGTCGCCGCGCTGGTCAAGAGCGCCGAAGCCGAGCAGGCGCTAAAGGAAGCGGTCGGCGCCGGCCAAAGCGGCGCGCGGTTGCGCACTGCGATCGCGCCGCAGCTCGAACTCGCCGAGCTCTACGGCCTCGAAGGCGACATCGTCTTCCTCGAGGTCGAGGTCGGCGACCCCAACGAGATGCGGGTGTTGGCCGAGTTCGTCGGCGGCCGCGCGTCGGTGCCGGTCGTCGTCACCTCGCCGCGGCTCGATGTCGCCGCGATGCGCGAATTCATGCATCTCGGCATCCTCGACGTGGTTCCGCAACCCTTCGACGCGGCGGAATTGGCCGAGGCGTTGCGCCAGGCGATGGCGCGCCGCCCGGCCGCGGCGCCGAAGGCGAATGGCGAGCGCGGGATCGTCATCAGCTTCATCTCCAGCGGCGGCGGGGTCGGGTCCACCAGCCTCGTCGTGCAAGGCGCCTGCGCGCTCGCCCGCCGCAAGGGAATGGAACGGCTGTGCGTGCTCGATTTCGACATTCAGTTCGGCTGCGCCGCGCTGTTCCTCGATACCGAGCCGAAGAGCAGCGTCATGGACCTGATCCAGTCCCCCGAGCGGCTCGACGGCGTGCTGCTGCGCGGCGCGATGGTGCGCGCGCACGGCCGGTTCGACCTGTTGGGCTCGCCCGCCGCCGTCCACCCGATCGACACCATCGATCCGGCCGCGATCATCGCCACGATCGCCACGGCGAGCCGCGAATATGCGTACACGCTGATCGACCTGCCGCTGCTCTGGGCGCATTGGACGCATGCCGTGCTGCGCGCCTCGAGCGCCATCGTCCTCGTCGTGCAATTGAACGTTCCATCGTTGCGGCAAGGACGCCGTCAGCTCGACATGCTGCACCAGGAGGAGCTCGACGATGTGCCGGTGCTCGTCGTCGCCAACCGCGTATCCGGCGGCTTTTTCGGTCGCGCCGGGGTGTCGTTGAAGGCGGCCGAGAAGGCGCTCGGGCGCAAGGTCGATTACGTCATTCCCGAAAGCCCGGCGATAAAGGCCGCCGCAGAGGCGGGGGTGCCGCTCAACGAGGTGAGCGGCGGCCGAGCGGCCGAAAAAAAGCTCGTGCAGGCCATGGAGGCGATCACCCGCGCCGCGCAACACGCATCGCCGGCGGCGCAGCAGTCAGGAGGCTAGCATGTTTGGCGTCCGCACGATCAAGAAGCCCGATGCCGCTCCCGAGCCGGTGGTGCGCCCGCTCGCTCCGGCCGCGCCGCGCGCCCCGGAAGCTCCGCCGCCGCCGGTCGTCACCGAACCCAGCTTCCTCGATCTGAAGGTCCGCCTGCATCAGCAACTGCTCGGCGAGATCAACCTCTCCGTCATCGAGCGCATGTCGCGCGAGCAGTTCATGGGCGAGGTCGGCAACATCATCCGCGAGCTGTTGACGAAGGAATCGACGCCGCTCAACGAGCGCGAAAGGACCCAGCTCGTCGCCGACGTGCTCGACGAGATCCTCGGGCTCGGGCCGCTCGAACCGCTGCTCAAGGACGACTGCATCGCCGACATCCTCGTCAACACCCATGCCCAAGTCTATGTCGAGCGGCACGGCCAGCTCGAAGCCACCCCGGTCCAGTTCAAGGACGAGCAGCACCTTTTGCGCGTCATCAACAAGATGGTGACCGCGGTCGGCCGTCACATCGACGAGGCGCATCCGCTCGTCGACGCCCGGCTCGCCGACGGCTCGCGCATCAACGCCGTGGTGGCGCCGATCGCGGTCGACGGCCCGCTCTTGTCGATCCGCAAATTCGCCAAGGTCCCGATGGACCTCGACCGGCTCATGCGCTACGGCGCGCTGACTCCGAAGATCAAGGAATTGATCGAGGCGATGGTCAAGGCGCGGCTGTCGATCCTGGTTTCGGGCGGCACCGGCTCGGGCAAGACCTCGATGCTCAATGCCATGTCGCAGGCGATCGATTCGCGCGAGCGCATCGTCACGATCGAGGACGCGGCCGAACTGCAGCTGCAAAAGCCGCACGTCGCCCGCATGGAAACCCGCCCGCCCAATGCCGAGGGCAAGGGCGAGATCACGCAGCGCGACCTGATCAAGAACGCGCTGCGCATGCGGCCCGACCGCATCATCCTCGGCGAGGTGCGCGCCGGCGAGGCCTTCGACATGCTGCAGGCGATGAACACCGGCCATGACGGCTCGATGTCGACGATCCACGCCAACACGCCGCGCGACGCCATCTCCCGTCTCGAACAGATGATCGGCATGGCCGGCCTCGAGATGTCGCCGCGCACGGTCAAGATGCAGATCGCCTCGGCGGTGCATGTCGTGATCCAGCTGAGCCGCCTGGAGACGCTGGTTCTCATGGCCGGCATGGAGCTGCCGGTGCGCGCCATCCGCCAGCAGATCTCCTCGGCGATCGACCTCGTCGTCCAGCTCAGCCGGCTGCGCGACGGCTCGCGCCGGGTCACCGCCAGCACGGAGATCGTCGGCATGGAGGGCGAGACCATCTCCATGCAGGACATCTACACCTTCGAAGCCCAGGGCAGCGACGCCAACGGCCGCGTCACCGGACGCTTCGCCCCCACCGGCGTTCGCCCGCAGCTGATGAACCGCCTCAACGAGATGGGCCTGCCCGTGCCGGC
>DASYYD010000122.1:0-8045 GCA_035934195.1 Allostellaceae bacterium
AGAAGAGGCGCTCGACCGCTTCGGGCGCAATCTCGGGATCGCCTTTCAGCTGGTCGACGACATGCTCGACTATTCGGCGCATCAGGCCGAGCTGGGGAAGTCCGTCGGCGACGATTTCCGCGACGGCAAGATCACGCTGCCGGTGCTTCTCGCGATCGCCCGCGGCGACCGGCAGGAGCGGTCGTTCTGGCGCCGCACGCTCGGCGACATGCAGCAGCGGCCGGGCGACCTCGAACGCGCAATCGCGCTCGTCGAATGCCGCGGCGCGCTCGCCGAGACGCTCGAGCGGGCGCGGGGCTACGCCGAGATCGCGATCGAGGCGCTGTCGGGTTTCCGCGACGGGGCGGAGCGGGGTGCCCTCGTCGAAGCGGCGATTTTTGCGACCGAGCGTAGCTTCTGAGGTTCGGCGCACCCATATTGCATCGGCAAGCCCCCGGCGCTATAGACGGCCCCCGGTCGGCGGAGTGTAGCTCAGCCTGGTAGAGCACTGCTTTCGGGAGGCAGGGGCCGGAGGTTCAAATCCTCTCACTCCGACCATTTGTCATTGCGTTGCCTCTCCAGCGGAGGGAGCGATGTTCAAGCGCATCGACCACGTCGAGATCGTCACCGATCAGCCCGAACGGACGGTGCAATTCTACACCGAGGTGCTCGGTTTCTCCGTCAAAGCGCGCGACCGCATCGCGCGCTCGGGGCTCGGGGTGCCGCTCGACCTCGTCTATCTCGAACTCGGCGGCACCACGGTGGAGCTGCTCTCCTATGACGGCGCGCCGGTCGCGCCGGCGCCGCGCGAGGAGCATCTCGGCTGCCGGATGATCGCGCTCGAAGTCGAGGACATGCAAAAGACGGCCGAGTATCTCGAGGGAAAGGGCGTCGAGATCGTCTGGGGCCCGATGACGCGCGAGACTTATGCGCGCGCCGAGATCTGCGATCCGAACGGGTTCCGCATCGAGCTCCGGGAGTGGTTCGAAACGAAATCGCGGTGACGGCTCAGTTTGGCGCCGCGAGAAACCGGCGAAGCGCTGCAACGAGATCCTTCGGGTTGTCGCCCTGCACCGTGTGGCCGGCATTCGGAATCGTCACGTGTTGCCCCCGCGGCAGCGCCTGCGCCAATTCGCGCGCGTCCTCCTCGAAGAACACGTCGCTGTCGCCGCCGCGCACGACGAGGGTCGGGCAAATGACGCGGTCGAGATGACCGGCGAGCGCCCGGCGCTCGGCCTGGTGGCTCTCCTGGTCGAGCGCCTGAAAGCGCCGCCGATCGTATTTCCACGCCCAGCCGTCCGCTTCCGTGCGCCGCAGATTGTGCATCAGGCTGCGGCGCAGGATCTCGGGGTCGCGGCGCGGGTTGAAGGCGAGCGCGCGCTCGATGATCGCCTCCAGTGAGGGCGCCTCCGCGACGCCGTTGACGAAATCGCGGATGCGGCGTGAGCCGCCGCGCCGGACATTGGGGCCGGCATCGATCAGCACCAGCGCCGAGAGCCGGTCGGCGTGGCCTTCGGCGAAGGCGAGGGCGTTGATCGCGCCCAGCGACATGCCGACCAGCACGAAGCGCTCCAGGCCCAGCGCATCGACAAAGCCGCGCACGTCCTCGCATTGCGCGGAGATCGAGTAATCGGCGTCGGGCGCCCAATCGCTGTCGCCGTGGCCGCGCTGATCGAGCGCGAGGCAATGGAACTCGCCGCGCAATGCGAGGCAGCACAAATCCCAGGTATGGGCATTGAGCGCGCCGCCGTGCAGAAAGAGCATTGGCCGCAGCCCGGCATTGCCCCAATCGAGATAGCTGAAACGCAAGCCGCCGAGGACGACCGCGCACGCCTCCGGCAGGACGATTTCCGCAAAGTCGAAGCCGGCGCGCCGCGCGGTCGATCGCAGATGAAAATGGTACTCTTCCGCCGATAACGTCATGATTGCACACGCTCCCGCCGATCGATCGCGAGAGGCTTTAGCACAGAGCGCCGCCGCGACGCCAATGCCCTCGGGCCAAGCTCTCTAGGGCGGTGCGCTCGCCCGCATCAGCTGGGTGTAGAGCGAGGCGATCTCGGCATCGCCGATGCCGGCGCGCGCGGCGACCCCCATGCGATGCGGCTGCGCGTGGGCAATCCCGCGCAGGTGCGGACGGCGGGGCGCCGCGGCCCAGCCGCCGCCGAGATCGGCGCCCTTCGGCATCGGCAACTCGGCGGCGGCGAGCACGCGGTTGCGATAGCGCTCCACCCCCGGCGGCATTTTGCCGGGCGAGCGTCCGCTCCTGATCCAGAAATCGAGGTTGCCCGGCCCCCAATTATAGGCCGCGACCGCATCGGGCCAGCTACCGAAGCGGCGGAACATATAGGCGAGATAGGCGCGGCCGAGCGCAACGTTCTGCGCCGGGTCGAAACGGTTGCCGCCGCCAACGTCGGCCGCCGCCGGGGCCGTCACCTGCATTGGCCCTTGCGGCGCGGCAGGGTCGCCCCGCCACATCCGGGGATCGGTTCCGTGGCTCGATTCCGCGCCCTCGGCCGCGCGGGCGAGCCGGGAGAGCGTTTCTGGTTTCGCAAACTCCGCGGCCGGCGCGAGTATGCTCGCCGCGAGCGGTTGGGCGGTCGGGGCGAGGGCCTGTCCCGGCTGTGCGGCGGCCGCGGCCGCGAGGCATGCGAAGAGCAGAAAGAGAGCGGAAGCTGGGAGGGCCCTCACCGGGATCGCCCGCGGCATCGCCGACCTCGCCTCCGAATCCGTGCTAAAGCGAGTCAACGCAGGCGATGCGGGAGCGATCCGGAAACCTATTCCCAAAACGCCGAAACCACCCGCCCGTCCTTGCCGAGGATCAGGTTGAGCCGGTTCGGATTGTGGGTGATCCCGGCGATGCCGTGCTGCGGGTAGATGACGCGAAAATGATAGGGCAGATCCTCGGCGCGCACGGTACCGGGGGTATTCGGCGGCGCCTTGCCCTTTTCCGCGAAGCGCTTGCCGATGCACCGGTTCCCTCGGCAATCCTCGACTGTCTTCAGGCTGGCGCGCGCAACGCCCGGCATCTTGTCGAGCTCGACGGCATTACCGGCGGCGCGGATGCGCACGCCCTTGTAGGGGCTGTTCGCTTCGAGCTGGAACATCGCGCCGATCGGCACGAAACCGGTCGCCGGCTGCGACTGCAGCGGGGTCGTCGCGATGAACTGCAGATCGAGAATGCCGTCGAGCGGTTTGCCGACGGCGACCGGCACGAGCTCAGGAGCGCTCCAGCCGCTCGATCCGGTCAGCCCCCTCGCCCAAATGACATAGGTCGCCGGGTTGAGGGAGGTCTTCACGACCTCGACGCCGGTGACGTAGAGCACCGGCAGCTCCGGCGCCGCCGCGGCCTCCGGTGCGCCCGGCATCGCCGGCTCTTCGGGGGTTCCGCCGCCCTGATCATAACCGGGCGGCGGCCCCCCCGCCCCCGACGCGGCCGGGGCGCCCTGCGCCAGCGCCAAGCCGGCGAGCCCGCAGCTGACCGCGACGGCCGCGCCCAGCGCGTACAAGCGAACGAGCGTCTTCTTCATCCTGTCCTCCGCATTGATGCTGTGGAACCGGCCTCCGCCTCATGCGCGGGCTCGGTCGTGCGCAGCCGTTCGAGCGCCTCGAGCACGAGATCGATCGGCTGCATCTTACCGACGCGGCAATAGGTCGTCTCGGCGCTCGCGAAGGCGCCGTTTTCGGCGAGCTTGTTGACCGGCTCGCCGCCGCCGCACACGCTGAAATATTCGCAGCTTTCCCGGCACATCGCGACGCCGGCCGCGATATCGCCGAGCATTCGGGCAAGAACCGGGCTGCGCGCCATATCGACGAGCGCGTCGCTGTTTATGTTGCCGAAGATGAAGTCGCCGTATTGCGGATCCTTGAGACCGAGCAACTCCGGCGAAAAGGTCGATATGTTGCCCCGGCAATCCATGCTGACGACCGCGAAAGGCTCGACCAACTCGTTGAAGAACGGCGCGTCATCGGGACGCAGCACGTGTTGCAGCGCGTGCTCGACCTCGCGGATGAAGGCGATCTTGCCGGGCATCGCCGCCGACAGCCGCCAGAACTCGCCGAGAAACCGATAATAGGCGTCTGCGACCCCGGCGGCGCCAAAAGTTTCCGACACGTGGGCACCTTCCGATTCCTCGATGTTGAAGCACACCTCGCCGATGCCTTCGCGGACATAGAAATCGAACATCTCCGCAGGCGCCGCGAGGCTTTCGGCCGTCAACACCGAGATCACGTGGAACGGCACGCCGTGGCGGCGCAGCCGCCGGATGCCGGCGATCGTGCGCTCGAACGTGCCGCGCCCGGCGCGCGTCACCCGGTTCTTGTCGTGAAAGCGTTGCGGGCCGTCGACGCTGACGCCGACCCTGACCTTTTCCGCGGTGAAGAAGGCGCACCACGCATCGTCGATCAGGGTGCCGTTCGTCTGAAAGGAATGCGCTATCGGAAAATCGGGCGGCTTCAGCCGGTCGATCAGGCGAAAGGCCCGACGGTAGAATTCGGGTCCCAGCACCATCGGCTCGCCGGCGTGCCAAATGACCGACAGCCCCTCGCCGAGCCAGCCCGAGGCGAATACCTGCGAGAATAGATTGGCGAGCGTCCCGTCACCAACGACCGCCTTCGAGCGGCGGTCGGGCAAGTAACAATATCGGCAATCGATATTGCAGAACGGCGTCGGCTGGACGACCAGCAGCTGGATTTTCGGCGCGGGACGGAGGGCCACGGCCGCGCTGTATCCGGCCGCCTACCCGTTGCCCCAGAAATTGCGCCAGTTGTGCCAGTTGTGCCAGTTGTTCCACCGGGGCCCCCCATTGCCCCAGCCCGCCCATGGCCGCCACCAGCCATTCCGCCAATTGCCCCAGGCGAGCTGCGGGTCGCGCGGCGCGGCCTGAGCTTCCTCGCCTTCCGCGACGGCCGAGACCGCCTGACGGATGGCCGCGAGCCGCTCGGCAACGCGCGCCTGGGTTGCATTCGAGGGCTCGCCGCCATTGCGCGGCTCTTTCGCCGCCCCAGGCGCCGTCGAGCCGAGCAAGAGCGAGACTCCGGCGGCGCCGACGGGAACGAGGGCCGAGACGATCTTCAGGTATTTCTGCCGCAGCGACATCGCATGCACCTCTTGCTCGGGCGACGGGCAAGAAGGGCGGCCGGAGATCCCGCCGCGCCTTCTCGGAACGGCCAACGCACGCCTTGTAGCAACGGGCTCGATCCAGGTCAAACCGGCGAAGCGCCGATCGTGGGAGTGCGCGGCGGCGGGAGGCCATCGATGGGGGGTTCGGGCGCGGCCCTTCAGCCGATGCCGAGCAGCTCGCCGATCCGCTCGGCGGCCTTAAGCCCGGAGCCGGTCAATACCACGACGGTCAGCTCGCCGGCGGCGATCGTGCCGTCGGACAAGAGTCGCGTCAGCGCCGCCCCGGCGGTGGCAGCGGTCGGCTCGACGAAGAGGCCGAGCCGACCCAATGCCGACAATGCCGGCATGATCGCGCCCTCCTCGACCGTGACGACCCCGCCGCCCGAGCGCTTCAGTGCGCCGACCACCTCGGCGACCCGAACGGGGCGCGGCGTAGCGATGCCGTCGGCGATCGTCGGCTCTGCGGCGAATTCGACGAAGCTTTCGCGCCCCGCCGCCCAGCTCGCCGCGAACGCCGCGCAATTGGCCGCCTGGACCGCGAAAAGGCGCGGTCGGCTTGTGATTTCTCCTGCCCGCTCGAGCTCGTCGAAACCGCGGTCGAGCCCCAGGATGTTGCTGCCGTACCCCGTCGGCACCAGGATGTTGTCGGGCGGGCGAAAGCCGAGCTGTTCCCACAGCTCGTAGGCGAGCGTCTTCGTCCCTTCGATGAAATGCGGCTGCCAGTTGTGGCTCGCGTAAAAGCTCTCGCCGGCGGCGGCGAGCGCCGCTTCGGCAACAACCTTCCGGCTGCCCGCGACGGCGCGGATCTCGGCGCCGGCGGCGGCGATCTGCACGAGCTTGGCGCGCGGCGCGGCGGCGGGCACGTAGATGCGGCAGGGAAGCCCCGCGGCCGCCGCGTAGGTGGCGATCGAGGCGCCGGCATTGCCGGAGGAATCCTCGTGGATCGGGCCGACGCCGACCTCCAGCAGATGGTTCAGCATGACCGCGGTGCCGCGGTCCTTGAAGGAACCGGTCGGCATCTGCGATTCGAGCTTGAAATGGATCGTCGCGCCCGTCCAGGGGCGAATGACGAGGGGCGTCCAGCCTTCGCCGAGGCTGACGCGCGGCGGGCCGGCGAGCGCCAGCGCGGCGCGGTAGCGCCACAATGAAGCCTCGCCCGCGGCGATCTCGGCGCGCGCCATCCCCATTTCCGGGGAAAGGTTCAGGTGGCCGCCGCAGGGGCAGCACCACAGCGGCCGGTCGGCGGGCATGGCGCGCCCGCAGAGGGCGCAGCGATAGGTGGCGAGCGTCATCCCGCTCAGAACTGCCCCTTGCGGATCCTGAAGACGTCGGGGTGGGCGTTGTCGGCAATGTAGGAAAGTTCGAGCGTCAACGGCGACGGCGGCTTCTTGCCGCGCCGCGCGGCGGCGGCGCTGCCGTTCAGCACCAGCACCACCATGTGTCCCGCCTCGTCGCTGCCGCGGAACACGAGAATTGCGCCGTCGTTGAGCGCCTGGTTGCGCACGACACTCTGCGGCTTGAATTTACGCGCGGCAAAATAGTCGCGCAGCGTATTGGCCGAGCCGACCACCTCCGCATCGCCCGCGCCGGTGGCGCTGCTGACCCAGACGACATTGACTTGGATCAGCCGCTTCGACTGATAGCCGAGGATGTAGGAGATATGGGCGGCACCCGTGTCCGGCAGCAGGCCGTTGGCGGTCAGCGACAGGATCGTCGTCTTTTCGGTGGGGTTGATCGCGACGGCCGGGCTGGCTTTCGGGAAATCCTTGTGGACCGCCCGGCGCAACTCGGCCTCGGTCATGCCGAAACGCGCGTCGCGAAAGCCGTCGATCGCGGCCGCCAGGGGCTGTGCCGCTTCGGCGGATGAGGGCGCGGCCGCCGCCGCTGCCGCCGCCCCGAGCGCGGCGAGCGCGAAGCAAACCGAGAGCTGCGCCAGCTTCCATGACCGCCGCGGCAGATCCCCAACAGCTCGGCAAGCTCGTCGCATGTTCGAAGGCACTCTTGCGCGCAGGCAACCCGATCCGCTCCCCACTATACGATCGCACCGGGCTCGGCAAGCCGAGCGCGGCCGGCGCGCTGGACGGGTCGGCGCGGCTGCGGCATAGTCGGCCGATCGGGGGAGTGTTGCCCGTGAGACCGCAGCTTGTTGCGCCGAGGCTTTTAACCGCCCTGGCTTTTCTCGCCGCCCTATTGCCGCGGGCGGCGGCGGCGCAGAGCATCACGATCGACGGCACGCTGTCGCCGGCACAGACGCTCACCGGCCCCAACTACGCGATCGCCGCCAATCTCGGCAAGCAAGTCGGCGCCAACCTCTTTCAGAGCTTCGGCAAGTTCGGGCTGATGACCGGCGAGAGCGCCACCTTCAGCGGGCCGGCGGGGATCGCCAACATCATCGGCCGGGTGACCGGCGGCAGCCCCTCCGCGATCGACGGCGCCATCGTCTCGGCGATCCAGGGCGCCAACCTGTTTCTCGTCAACCCGTTCGGCATCGTCTTCGGGGCGCATGCGAGCATCAACGTCAGCGGCAGCTTTCATGCCTCGACGGCCGACTACGTCAAATTGTCGGACGGGGCGATCTTTTCGGCGACGAACCCGCAGGGGAGCACGTTCAGCGCCGCCGCCCCCGCCGCCTTCGGCTTCTTGAACGCCAATCCGCCCGCGATCACCGTCGCAGGCAGCCAACTTGCCGCGAATGGCACATTGGGCCTCGTCGGCGGCCCGGTGACGATCACCGGCGGCAGCCTCTCGGCGCCCGGCGGCATGATCCATATCGCCAGCGCCATGGGCCCCGGCGAGATCCCGGTCGACCCGCTGCACGGGCCCGCGGCGAGCGTGACGAGCTACGGCCCGGTCAGCATCACGCAAGGCGCCATTCTCGACGCGTCGAGCGGCGGCAGCGTCTTCATCCGCGCCGGCACACTTTCCGTCGATGCGAGCGAGATCAATG
>DASYYD010000131.1:0-1759 GCA_035934195.1 Allostellaceae bacterium
GACCTCAACCGCGTCTCGATCGGCATCGAGATCGTCAACCCGGGCCATGAATGGGGCTACCGGCCGTTTCCGCCGGCGCAGATCGGCTCGCTCGTCGGCCTGTGCCGCGACATCCTGGCGCGCCGGCCGATCCCGCCCGACCGGATCGTCGGCCACTCCGACATCGCCCCCGACCGCAAGAGCGACCCAGGCGAGCTGTTCGATTGGGCGGGCCTCGCGCAGGCGGGCATCGGCTTGTGGCCGCCGCCGCGCGCGGGGCTGGAGCGGCGCCGCGGCAAGGCGGTCGGCGTCGTCGAGCGCGCCGGGGCGCTCGCCGATCTCGCGGCAATCGGCTATTGCCTCGGGAGCGGGACCGAACGCATCGCGCTCGCCGCCTTTCAGCGCCGCTTTCGCCAGGCACGTTGGGACGGCCTCCTCGACGAAGAGACCGCGGTGCGCCTCAAGGAAGTGCGCGCCGGCTATGACGCGGCGCGGCGCGAGCCTTTGTCGCCGCGCCTCAATTGAGCCGCGGGCGCGGCCGGCGCGGCGTCTGCCGGCGGACGATCTGGCCGGCGTGGTGATGGGCGACCCGCCAGGCGCCGTCCTCGCGAACGAACAGGTTGCTGGCGGCGAGCGTGCCGCCTTCCAACTCTTCTTCGCAGAGGACGAGGGCGACATCGCCGTAGAGGAGGACGCGCTCGTCGTAGCAGGCGATGCGCGGCGCCTCGGGGCTGGCGAGGATGCCCTGCCAGCTCGCCATGATCTCGTCGCGCGCGTCGAGCACCGTCCAGCCCGGGTGCAGGCAGGCGGCCGGCGCGCGGCGCGCCCAGACCGCGTCCATCGCCGCGAGGTCGCGCGCCGCGAAGGCGCGGTAGAATTCGAGATTGGCCGCGAGCACGGCGTCGGCGTCGTTCATCTGCGGCCTCCCGGGTGCGATACCCGGAGACTACGCCGCGGCGCGGCCGATTGCTGCCGAAAATCGCGGTAGCTCTGCTCACAATTCAGGCATCCGGTTCAGACAGACAAGCGCCGCCGCGGCGGCGCAGCATGGCGGGAAGCACCGGAAAGAGGTCGAACGCATCCTCCGGGATGCGGCGCTCGCCGCGCGGCGCGGCCGGGCTGCGGAAAGCCGTTTCCGGGGCCGTTGCCGGAGGGCTGTCGAAATCGGCGCAAATATTGACGGTTCTTTGACGCGCCCTTTGACGTTCGCTTGACGCCCTTACATGATGCTTGTGAATTCCGCAGGCACCCGGAAGCACTTTACCGCGGCGACAGGCGGATGAGGGAACGGGCGTATGCACGATACGGCAATGATGACCGGCAAGGCTTTTTTGCAGCTCTATGGAGCCCAGTTCGGACCGGGGCGCCAGATCCTCGACGTGGGGAGCCGAGACGTGAACGGCACGCTGAGGCCGTTTGCGGGCGACGAGGCGAAATACCTCGGCGTCGATCTGCAGGCCGGCCCCGGCGTCGATGTGGTTCTTCAGGATCCGTACAAGCTGCCGTTCCCCGCCGCGAGCTTCGACCTCGTCCTCTCGACCTCCTGCCTCGAGCATGACCCGCTGTTCTGGCTCACCTTCGAGGAGATGGCGCGGGTCACGCGGATCGGCGGGTTCATCTACCTGAGCGTGCCCGTGCAAGGGGAAGTGCACCGGCATCCGCTCGATTGCTGGCGCTTCTACCCGGATGCCGGGGTCGCGCTCGTCGTCTGGGCGGGGCGCCGCGGCCATCCCGTGCGGCTGGTCGAGAGCTTTCAGATGCCGCCGAGCGAGGATCAATG
>DASYYD010000142.1:0-7018 GCA_035934195.1 Allostellaceae bacterium
ATTACGGTGACAGTGCACTTAATTCGAACCGGGTGCGCCCGCTGTTTTCAATACTCAGATTAATTGCACTGTCACCGTAATCGCACCGTAATCGTAATCACGTAATCAAAAGAAAACACGATGGCAGACCGTCAAATCCACGTTGCATGCATCCATCGCCCCGACCGCCGCTGCGAATTCCGCGCCGAGCAAGATCGGGATTTTGATTCCGCCCCGCGACCATATCCGCCACTCGCCGCGCACCGCTTTCGCGTCCACCAATCGCAGGAGGGCGACGGTCATCCAATAAAAGACTATCTGGGCCACGAACGGCCAGCCGAAGATGTGCGCCTCCAAAGACGGCCCGAGCGCCAATGCGGCATCGAGGATGAAGGCGCCCGGGAAGGCGCCGCTCAGGATAAAGCCTCTGGCGGAGCCGCTCATCGCTGATCGCCTTCGCTTGCCTAGGCTAGGATAGCCGCGTCGGGATTATCACCTGTATATGTTTAACGGAGGATTAAATAGCCCGCAGTGGCGCGATTTGTTCGGACGGGTGCGCCCGCTGTTTTCAATACTCGGAGTTAAGTGCACTGTCACCGTAACCGGGTTTCCTTCCCGAGCCGACTGCGTATTACGGTATTACGGGTATTACGGTGACAGTGCACTTATTTCCCGATGACCCCGCCGATGGCCGGGCCAAAACGATAATAAGTGCACTGTCACCGTATTTTCGTCACCGTATTTTCACCGTATTTTATGAGATTTCATCCCGTATTACGCGTATTACGGTGACAGTGCACTTATTTCCCTTTGCGCGATAACCCCGCCGATGGCCGGGCCAAAACGGTATTACGGTGACAGGTATTACGGTGACAGTGCGCTTATTTCCCTTGCGCGATGACCCCGCCGATGGCCGGGCCAAAACGATAATAGGTGCACTGTCACCGTATTTTCGTCACCGTATTTTAGCCGTATTTTATGAGATTTTATCCCGCTATCGTCCACCCCGCCCCGACAGCACGAAGACGCCCTGTTCGGCCAGGAGGTTGGCGAGGCTGCCGCGCGGGTCGAGCGAGAACGGCAGCCCGTGCCGGTCGAGCGTCAGGCTCTCTTCGATCGCCACGCCGGTCTCGTCGCACAGCGCGACGAAATCGCGGATCGTGCACAGATGGATGTTCGGCGTCTCCCACCAGGGGTGCGGCAGCAATTGCGAGACCGGCATCCGTCCCTTGACGAGGAGATGCAGCCGCACCCGCCAGAAGCCGAAATTCGGGAACGACACGATGGCGCGCCGGCCGATGCGCACCAGCGCTTCGATGACCCGCCGCGGCTCTCGCGTCGCCTGCAAGGTCTGGCTCAAGACGACGACGTCGAAGGCGCCCGAGGGATAGGCTTCGAGGTCGCGGTCGGCGTCGCCCTGGATCACCGAGAGGCCGTGCGCGACGCAGGCGTTGACACCCGATTGGGAGAGTTCCATGCCGCGCCCGTCGACACCCTTGCGGCGCGCGAGATAGGCCAAGAGCGCACCGTCGCCGCAGCCGATGTCGAGGACGCGCGAGCCTTCGGCGATCATCTCGGCGATCAGCCGCAGATCGCGCCGCAGCCCGTTCGCGGCATCGGCCGCGCCCCGCGCCGCGGCGGGCGCGAGGTCGTCGATCGCCGGCGGGGTCACCAGAAGCGCGTCAGGCCGCGATGCTCGGCGCAGCCCATGAGGAAGCCGCGCAGCGTCTCGAAGAATTCCGGCTCGTGCAGCAGGAACGAGTCGTGCCCGCCGTCGGCCTCGACCTCGACGAAGCTGACATTGGCGGCGACCGCGTTCAGCGCCTGCACGACCTCGCGGCTTTCGGGGGTCGGGAACAGCCAGTCGCTGGTGAACGAGATGACGCAAAAGCGCGAGCGGGTGCCGGTGAAGGCTTGGGCGAGCGCGCCGCCGTGCTCGGCCGCGAGGTCGAAATAGTCCATCGCCCGGGTGATGTAGAGATACGAGTTGGCGTCGAACCGATCGACGAAGGTGCTGCCCTGGTGGCGCAGATAGCTCTCGACCTGGAAATCGGCGTCGAAGCCGTAGGTGACTTGGCGCCGGTCCTGCAGATTGCGCCCGAACTTCTTGTGCAGCGCCGCTTCCGAGAGGTAGGTGATGTGCGCCGCCATGCGGGCGACCGCGAGGCCGCGCGAGGGATTGCGGCCGAGGCCCAGATAGCGGCCGGCGCACCATTCGGGGTCGGCCATGATCGCCTGCCGGCCGACCTCATGGAAGGCGATGTTCTGCGCCGAATGGCGCGCCGCGGCGGCGATCGGCACCGCGGCGAAGACATGCTCGGGGTAGCTCGCCGCCCATTGCAGGACCTGCATCCCGCCCATCGAGCCGCCGAGCACGCAGAAGAGGGATGGGATCTCGAGATGATCGAGCAACAGCTTCTGCGCGCGCACCATGTCGCGGATCGTGATGACCGGGAAGTTGAGCGCCCACGGCTCGCCCGTCGCCGGATCGAGGTCGCGCGGGCCCGTCGTCCCCATGCAGCCGCCGAGCACGTTGGCGCAGACGACGAAATAGCGCTCGGTGTCGAGCACCCCGCCCTTGCCGATGACGCTCGACCACCAGCCCGGCTTGCCGGTGATCGGATGCGGGTCGGCGGCATATTGGTCGCCGGTCAGCGCATGGCAGACGAGGACCGCGTTCGAGCGCTCGGCGTTGAGCGCCCCGTAGGTCTGGTAGGCGATCGTGAACGGCCCGAAATCGATGCCGCAATCGAGCCTCAATGGCTCGCGCACGAAAAGCCGGTGGCCGGGCCAATCCCCGTCGGAAGGCTGAAGCGAGCGCGGCGAAGCGACGATCGACACCGGGATCTCTTTATACCTATGGCTGGGCGCCGACGATCCGATCGGGGCGCTGCCCGGCTTCTGGTCCGGGCGCCCTAGCTATGGATCGGCGGGCAGGCATGTCAACGTTTTCTTTGATTTTGCGCCGATCGCATCCTACTGGTATCTCTCCTCCATGGCGACCGCGAGCATGTCATCCACCCCTGCCGATCTCGAAGGCTTGCGCCGGCGTTTGGACGAGATCGACGACGGGCTGCAGCAGCTCCTCATCGAGCGCGCCGACATCGTCTCGTTGGTCGCCGCCAGCAAGCGGCACGACGGCGCCCTCGCGGCGTTTCAGCCGGCCCGCGAAGCCGAGATCCTGCGCCGGCTCGCGGCCCGGCACAGGGGGCCTTTTCCGCTCGCCACGCTCTTGCGCATGTGGCGCGAGATGCTGGCCGCCACCGTCCGGATGCAGAGCCCGTTCGCAGTCGCCGCCTTCGCGCCGCCGGGCTCGCCGGGCTTTTGGGATCTGGCCCGCGACCATTACGGCAGCAACACGCCGATGACGCCTTACGGGTCGGCGAGCCAGGTGATCCGCGCGGTCAGCGAGGGCGGCGCCGCGGTCGGCGTGCTGCCGATGCCGCAGGAGGCCGACCCCGACCCGTGGTGGCGGCATCTCTTGTCGAACGAGCCGAACGCCCCCAGGGTCGTCGGGCGGCTGCCTTTCGGCGCCCGCGGCAACGCCCGCAGCGAGGGCGCCGACGCGCTGGCGATCGGCCGCTTCGTGCAGCAGCCGACGGGCGCGGACCGCACGCTCTTCATCACCGAGACGGCGGAGCACATCAGCCGCACCCGGATCTTCGGCATCCTCGCCGCGTTGCCGCTGACATGCAGCTTTTTCGCGACCTTCGACCACGCCGAAGGGGCGATCGGCCTGGTCGAGGTCGAGGGGTTCGTGCCGCTCGCCGACCCGCGCCTCGACGGTTTCCGCGAGCAATTGGGCCAGGCGCTGACGCAGCTGTTGCCGTTCGGCGGCTACGCGGTGCCGCTTGCCGCGGCGGCGCTGAAAGGCTGAGCCGATGGCACAGAAAATAGGTCCGGTGCCGCGCCCGGGCATCCTCGACATCGCCCCCTATGTCGGGGGCGAAGCCAAGGCCGCCGGCTTCGACCGGCCGATCCGCCTCGCCTCGAACGAGAGCGCGCTCGGCCCCAGCCCGAAGGCGATGGCCGCCTATCGCGCGCTGGCGCCGGAGATCCACCGCTATCCCGAAGGCGGCTCGGCCGAATTGCGCGCCGCGATCGGCCGGCGGCACGGCCTCGATCCGGCGCGCATCGTGTGCGGCGCCGGCTCGGACGAACTGATCGGGATGTTGCTGCGCGCCTATGCCGGGGTCGGCGACGAGGTGCTCTACAGCCGGCACGGCTTCCTGATGTATGCGATCGGCGCCAGGACGGTGGGCGCGACCCCGGTCGCCGCGCCGGAGCGGGAACTCGTCGCCGATGTCGATGCGCTGCTCGCCCGCGTCACGCCGAAGACCCGGGTGGTCCTGCTCGCCAACCCGAACAACCCGACCGGCACCTATCTCGCCGCCGACGAGGTGGCCCGCCTGCATGCCGGGCTCCCCGCCTCGGTGCTGCTCGCGATCGACGCGGCCTATGCCGAATTCGTCGCGAAGAACGATTACGAGCCCAGCGCCACCCTTGTCGACCGCGCCGAGAACGTCGTCATGCTGCGCACCTTCTCGAAGATCTACGCGCTCGCCGCGCTGCGCCTCGGGTGGGCCTATTGCCCGCCCGCCATCGCCGACATCCTCAACCGCGTGCGCGGCCCCTTCAACGTCTGCGCCCCGGCGCTCGCCGCCGGCCTCGCCGCCATCGAGGACACCGCCGCCTTCGCCCGCGCCCGCGCCCACAACGACCGCTGGCTGCCGTGGTTTTCCGATCGGCTCGCCGCGCTCGGCCTGCCCCTGACCCCGAGCGTCGGCAATTTCGTGCTGCCGCGCTTTCCGGACGACCCGCGGCGCAGTGCCGACGCCGCCTTCGCCTGGCTGCAATCGCGCGGCATCCTCGTCCGCAAGATGGGCGCCTACGGCTTGCCGCGGCACCTGCGGATTTCGATCGGCACCGGCGAGGAGATGGAAACCGTCGCCGCCGTCCTCGCCGAGTTCATGGGGCGCTGATGGCCGCTCCGCTCTTCGACCGCGTTGCCCTGATCGGGGTCGGCCTCATCGGCTCCTCCCTCGCCCGCGCCTTGCGGCAATTGAGCCCGCGGACGCATATCGTCGCCTGCGCCAAGACCGAAAAGACGCTGGCGGCGGCGCGCCGGCTCGGGCTCGCCGACGAGACGGCCGAGGATCCGGCCGAAGCCGTCCGCGGCGCCGATCTCGTCGTGCTGGCGACGCCGCTTTCCGCCTATGCCGAGATCGGCCGCCGGATCGCCCCCGCGCTCTCGTCCGGCGCGATCCTGACCGATGTCGGCTCGGTCAAGGAGGCGGTCGTCCGCGATCTCGCGCCGCTGTTGCCGCCGGGGGTCGCGTTCGTCCCCGGCCACCCGGTCGCCGGCACCGAGCATTCCGGGCCCGAATCGGGCTTCGCCGAACTCTTCCACGACCGCTGGTGCATCCTGATCCCGCTGCAAGAGACCGCGCCCGAAGCGGTCGAGAAGGTCGCCCGGATGTGGCAGGCCTGCGGCATGCGCGTCACCAGGATGGACGCGGCGCGCCACGACCGGGTATTGGCGATGACCTCGCACCTGCCGCACCTGATCGCCTACACGATCGTCGGCACCGCGACCGACCTCGAAGACAGCCTCAAATCGCAGGTCATCGAGTTTTCCGCCGGCGGCTTTCGCGACTTCACCCGCATCGCCGCCTCGGACCCGGTCATGTGGCGCGACATCTTCCTCAACAACCGCGAGGCGGTGCTCGAAATCCTGCAGCGATTCAGCGAGGACCTGACGGCCCTGCAGCGCGCGATCCGCTGGGGCGAGGGCGAGGTCCTCTTCGACCGCTTCACCAAGACGCGCGCGGTCCGCCGCTCGATCATCGCGGCAAAGCAGGCCTGAATCGCCCTCTCGCCGCGAGCGGGGAGAGGGTCGGGATGAGGGGCAATGGGGCCGTTCGCGAAACGGCGGTCCGTTCGCAAACAGAGCGTTTGCTGCGAGACCAATTGCTGTCCGCAATTCGCGGCGAAGCCGTGCGAGGTGTGGGGCCGCTTGCGGTCAAAACCCCGGCGGGTTGATGCGGGTCGTGAAGTCGCGGCTGGCGCGCGCCTCGCGCTCGTGCTGCAAGGCCCAACCCACCGAGGGAAAGGCGATCTCCCGCCACGGGATCTCGTCCCAGAGGAAGAGCCCGACCTCGAGGCTTTCGGGGCCCGGCTCGACCTTCGCGTCGAGCAGGCGGGCGCGATAGATGAGCTGCACCTGGCTGATCCGCGGAATGTCGTAGATCGCGAGCAGGCCCTCGATCTCGATACGCGCCCGCGCCTCTTCCCAGGCCTCGCGCTCGGCCCCGCTGTTGGTTGATTCGTTGAGTTCGAGAAACCCCGCCGGCAGGGTCCAATAGCCGCGCCGCGGATCGATCGAGCGGCGCACCAGGAGGATGTGCTCGCCATGCCGCGCCACCGAGCCGACGACGATCTTCGGGTTGTCGTAGAGGATGTAGCCGCAATCGGCGCAGATCATCCGTTCGCGGTTGTCGCCTTCGGGAATGGCGCGCACCGATGGGCCGCGCCCGGAATCCGTCTCCGACATCGCCTAATCGAGGGTCGTCGCCATCGGCAGCGGGCTTCTCGCTCGGTTCCCCGATGATGATAGGGAGCCGGCCGCCGCCCGGCAAGCCGGGCCGCGGCCGGGGCGTCGGTCGGGTGTTGCATTCCGCTGCCAGGACGATAATCCTTACCCGCCATGCCCCGTAGCGTCGATAAGGTCGCCTACAACGCCTCTCAGGCGGCGCGCGTATCCTGGTTCTTCGGGCAGAAGCTGCTGGCCGCCCGGCTGTCCCGGCCGGTGCCGCTGCCGGATCGGCTCAAGGACCGGCCGATGCCCGACCGGCAAAAGATTCTCGCCGATCTCTGGGCGCTCCTACGGCAGGATTGGCGCAATATCGAAGCGGGCCTCTATGCGCCGCCCGACGACGGGCCGACCAACCCGATTGCGGCACTCGCCCAGGCGATCGACTTCTTTGCCGACCTGCGCGCCGTCGAGGCGCGGCGGCATGGCGGCCGCGACGGGCGCAAG
>DASYYD010000148.1:0-1742 GCA_035934195.1 Allostellaceae bacterium
GGTCGAAGACATCGACCTCCGGCTCGGCGACCTCGCCGTGCACGAGGAGCGGCATTTGGGTCGCCGCCATGCGCTCGAAGACCGGCCTCACCCGCTCGTAGTCGGTGACGCCGAAGGCGGAATTGGTCGTCGCCCGCGCCGGGTAGAGCTTGACCGCGGCGAAGACGCCTTCCGCATAGCCGGCTGCGATTTCGGCGGGATCGCTCGCATCCGTCAGGTAGCACGTCATCAAGGGCGTGAAGTCGCTGTCCTCGGGCAGGGCGGCGCGGATGCGCTCGCGATAGGCGCGCGCCGCCGCGATCGTCGTCACCGGCGGCACCAGATTCGGCATGACGATCGCGCGTGCGAATTGCCTCGCGGTGTAAGGCAAGACGAGCGCCAGCATCGCGCCGTCGCGCAGATGCAGGTGCCAATCGTCCGGCCGGCGCAACGTGACCGCCGCTGCCATCTGCGTCATTCCGCTTTCCCCGGTGCGATCCCATTTCTAGGATAGAGGATAGAGCGGCGTCGGCGCGCATGCTATGTCGCCGCGACCCTGGTTCCGGAGGACAGGAATGACCGAGTGCATCGTCGGCTGGGCGCACAGCAAATTCGGCCGCCACGAGGGGCGCGACCTCGAATCGCTGATCGTCGAGGTGGCGCAAGCGGCGCTCGCCGACGCCGGCGTCGCGGCGCAGGACATCGACGCCGTCTTTCTCGGCACGATGAACGGCGGCTTCGTGCGCCAGGAATTTCCTGCGTCGCTCGTCTTCCAGGCCGATCCCGGCTTCCGCTTCAAGCCGGCGACACGAGTGGAGGACGCCTGCGCGACCGGCTCCGCCGCGATCCATATGGGCGCGAACGCGATCGCCGCCGGGCGGGCGCGCCTCGTCCTCGTCGTCGGCGTCGAGAAGATGACCGAGGTGTCGGGAGCGCAGGTCGGCGACATTCTCCTCGGCGCCAGCTATCGCAAGGAGGAGGATGCGACCCCCGGCGGCTTCGCCGGCATCTTCGGGCGCATCGCGGAGAGCTATTTCCAGCGCTATGGCGACCAGTCGGATGCGCTCGCCCGCATCGCCGCGAAGAACCACAAGAACGGCGCCCAGAACCCGCTCGCGCAAATGCAGAAGGATCTGGGCTACGACTTCTGCCGCGCCGTCTCGGACAAGAACCCGATCGTCGCCGGCCCCTTGAAGCGCACCGATTGCTCGCTCGTCTCCGACGGCGCTGCCGCGGTCGTGCTCGCCGACACCGGGACCGCGCTCGCGATGAAGAAGGCGGTGGCGATCCGCGCCCGCGAGCAGGTCAACGATTTCCTGCCGATGAGCCGGCGCGACATCGTCGCTTTCGAGGGGCCGGAACTGGCCTGGAAGCGGGCGCTCGCCGGCGCGCGCCTCGGGCTCGACGACCTCGACCTCGTCGAGACGCACGACTGTTTCACGATCGCCGAACTGATCGAATACGAGGCGATGGGGCTCGCGCCGAAAGGGCAGGGGGCGCGTGCCATCCTCGAAGGCTGGACCGAAAAGGACGGCAAACTGCCGGTCAATCCCTCCGGCGGCCTCAAATCGAAAGGCCATCCGATCGGCGCCACCGGCGTCTCGATGCACGTGCTGGCGGCGATGCAGCTGACCGGCACGGCGGGCGGCATCCAGGTGCCGGGCGCCAAGCTCGCCGGCGTCTTCAACATGGGCGGCGCGGCGGTCGCCAATTTCGTCAGCCTCCTCGAGCCGCTGCGCGCCTGAGCCATGCCGTTCCGCGCG
>DASYYD010000160.1:0-4276 GCA_035934195.1 Allostellaceae bacterium
CGCATAAAGCCTTGCCGCAGCTGGGCGAAATCGATGTCGAGCATCATCACGACGAAGAGGAAGAGGACCGCGACGGCACCGACATAGACGACGACGAGGATCATCGCGAGGAACTCCGCCCCCATTAAGAGGAAGAGGCCGGCGGCGTTGAAAAAGGCGAGGATCAGGAAGAGGACAGAGTGCACCGGATTGCGCGCCGAGACGACCATGACGCCCGAAACGATGGCTAGGCCGGCGAAGAGGTAGAACATGATTGCCGGGAGGATCATGGACCGTCCCCGCTATGCCCCTCACCCTCCCGCTGCGCGGGTCCCTCCCTCTCCCCGCTCGCGGGAAGAGGTCCGGGGTGACGGGCAAGGGCCACCGTCGCCCCGCTCACCGGTACGGCGCCTCGAGTTCCAGGTTGCGGGCGATCTCGGCCTCCCAGCGGTCGCCGTTCGCCAAGAGCTTATCCTTGTCGTAGAACAATTCTTCGCGAGTCTCGGCGGCGAACTCGAAATTCGGCCCCTCGACGATGGCGTCGACCGGGCAGGCCTCCTGGCAGAAGCCGCAATAGATGCATTTCGTCATGTCGATGTCGTAGCGCGTCGTGCGGCGGCTGCCGTCTTCGCGCGGCTCGGCCTCGATCGTGATGGCGAGGGCCGGGCAGATCGCCTCGCACAATTTGCAGGCGATGCACCGCTCCTCGCCGTTCGGGTAGCGGCGCAGCGCGTGCTCGCCGCGAAAGCGCGGCGACAGCGGGCCCTTCTCATAGGGATAGTTCACCGTCACCGGACGCTTGAACATGTAGCCGAGCGTTATCGCCAGACCCGAGATCAGCTCGGTCAGCAACAAGCCGCGGGCGCTGCGCTCGAAAAACGCCATCCTCTGATCCTGCCTCCATCAACTCGCGCGGCTACCATAGCCGCGCACACCCGAATGGCAAGCCGCCTCCCCCGATCTCCCCTACGCGCGATCAATGCGCCGGCAGCCAGCCGAAAGCGGTCAACACGCCCGCCGTCAGCACCAGCCAGACGAGCGAGAACGGCAGAAACACCTTCCAGCCGAGCCGCATCAGCTGGTCGTACCGGAAGCGCGGAAAGGTCGCGCGCACCCACAAAAAGCAGAACAGCACGAAGGCGATCTTGAGCGCGAACCAGACGGGGCCCGGGACCCAGGTGAACGGAGCGACCCCGAACGGCGGCAGCCAGCCGCCGAGGAAGAGGATGCTCGTCATCGCGCCGATCAGGATCATGTTGCCGTATTCGCCGAGATAGAAGAGCGCGAAGGTCATCGCCGAATATTCGACGAAGTAGCCGGCAACCAGCTCCGATTCGCCCTCCGGCAGGTCGAAAGGGGCGCGGTTCGTCTCGGCGAGGCCGGAAATGAAGAAGATGACGAACATCGGCAACAACGGCACGGCGAACCAGACGTGGCGCTGCGCCATGACGATGTCGGTCAGGTTCAAGGAGCCGACGCAGACGAGCACGGTGACGAGCACGAAGCCGATCGCGACCTCGTAGGAGACCATCTGCGCGGCCGAGCGCAGCGCGCCTAAAAAGGCGTAGCGCGAATTCGACGCCCAGCCGGCCATGATGATGCCGTAGACGCCCAATGAGCTGATCGCGAAAAGGTAGAGGATGCCGACATTGATGTTGGCGATGACGACGCCGTAGTCGAACGGGATCACCGCCCAGGCGGCGAGCGCCAAGGTAAAGGTGACGACCGGCGCGGCGACGAAGACGATCCGGTTGGCGCCGCTCGGCACCACCGTCTCCTTGAAGAACAGCTTCAAGCCGTCGGCGATCGGCTGAAGGAGGCCGAGCGGGCCGACGACATTCGGGCCTTTGCGCAGTTGCGAGAAGGCCAGCACCTTGCGCTCGGCATAGGTCAGATAGGCGATCGCGACCAGGAGCGGCACCAGGACCGCGATCACCTCGCCGACGATGATCGCCGTCGGCAGCGCATATTGTCCCCAGAATTCAGCCATGCGTGCCCGTTCGCTTCTCGGCACCGGCGCCCTCGACGAAGAGCCTGCTGCACTCCCGCATCGTCTCGCTCGCCCGGCTGATCGGGTCGGTCCGATAGAAGTCGGCTACGGGATAGACGAACGGCTCGGGGTCGAGCGGCCCCGGCGTGCCGAACTGCCCCCATGGGCTCGCGCTCACCCGGTCGGCCAGCGCAAAGACCGGATAGGCTTCCTGCATCCGGCGCCGCAAGCCGCCGAGCGTGTCGAAGGGCAGCGGCTTGCCGAGGGCGCCCGAGAGGGCGCGCACGATCGCCCAGTCCTCGCGCGCCTCACCCGGCGGAAAGACGGCGCGGCGGCCGAGCTGCACGCGGCCTTCGGTATTGACCCAGGTGCCGTCCTTCTCGGTGTAGGCGGCGCCGGGCAGGATCAGATCGGCGCGGTGTGCGCCGCGGTCGCCATGATGCCCCTGATAGATGACGAAGGCGGAACCGAGATCGCCGGTGTCGATCTCGTCGGCGCCGAGCAGGTAAAGCACCTCGATGTCGCCCGCGCGGCAGCCCGCGAGGATCGCCGCGACATCGCGGCCGCCCGGGCCCGGCACGAAGCCGAGATCGAGCCCGCCGACCCGCGCCGCCGCGCGGTGCAGCACGTTGAAGCCGTTCCAACCCTCGCGCACGAGGTTGAAATCGACCGCGATCCGGCGCGCGAGCGCCAGCAGGTGGCCGCCGTCGCGGCGCGCGAGCGCCCCCTGCCCGAGGATGATAATCGGCCGCTCCGCTTCGCGCAGCCGAGCAGCGAAGGGATGATCGCCGGCGGCGATCGCGGTCAGAGTCTCGGGGCCGGCGCCGAGCTCATCGACAGGGTAGGTCAGGTCGAGCCGCGGCCCGAGCGCGGCGACGCGGAACCCGCCGGCCCGGTAGCGCTTGCGCAGCCGGCCATTGACGAGCGGGGCTTCCCAGCGCGGGTTGCTGCCGACGAGCAGGCACAGATCCGATTGCTCGATGCCGGCGATCGTCGTGTTGAAGAGGTATCCGGCGCGCAGCCGCGGGTCGAGCTTGGCGCCATCCTGCCGGCAGTCGAGGCTCGCCGCGCCGAGCCCCGGCAGCAACTCCTTCAGCGCGAACATCGCTTCGGCGTCGCACAGGTCGCCGGCTACAGCCGCGATGCGCTCGCCCGGCACCGCCTTCAGCCGTGCCGCCGCCAATTCGATCGCCCGCCCCCAATCGACTTCGACGAGCTTGCCCTCCTGCCGCACATACGACCGGTCGAGCCGGCGATGCAGCAGCCCGTCGATGGCAAAGCGCGTCTTGTCCGAGATCCACTCCTCGTTGATCTCCTCGTTGAGGCCCGGCAACACCCGCATGACCTGCCGGCCGCGCGCATCGACGCGGATGTTGCTGCCGACCGCGTCGAGCACATCGACCGACGGCGTCTTGCGCAATTCCCACGGGCGCGCGAGGAAGGCGTAAGGCTTTGAGGTCAGCGCCCCGACCGGGCACAGATCGATGATGTTGGCGGAAAGTTCGGAGCCGAGCGCGCGCTCGACATAGGTGCCGATCTCCATGTCCTCGCCGCGGCCGGTCGCGCCCAATTCCTCGACGCCGGCCACCTCGGTCAGAAAGCGGATGCAGCGGGTGCAGTGAATGCAGCGCGTCATCCAGGTTTCGACGAGCGGCCCGAAATCCTTGTCGCGCACGGCCCGCTTGTTCTCCTGAAAGCGGCTGCGATCGAAGCCGTAGGCCATCGCCTGATCCTGCAGATCGCATTCACCGCCCTGGTCGCAGATCGGGCAGTCGAGCGGATGGTTGATCAGCAGGAACTCCATCACGCCATGGCGCGCCTTTCTCGCCTTTTCCGAGGTCGTGTGGATGACCATGCCGTCGCCGACCGGCATCGCGCACGACGCGATCGGCTTTGGCGACTTCTCCATCTCGACCAGGCACATCCGGCAATTGCCGGCGATCGCCAAGCGCTCGTGAAAGCAGAAATGCGGGATCTCGATCCCCAAATGCTGGCAGGCCTGCAACACCGTCGTGCCGGCCGGCACCTCGGTC
This sequence comes from Allostellaceae bacterium, assembly GCA_035934195.1. Classification (GTDB taxonomy): domain Bacteria; phylum Pseudomonadota; class Alphaproteobacteria; order ATCC43930; family CGMCC-115725; genus AP-15. The sequence continues at coordinate 4,003 of DASYYD010000160.1, forward strand.
TCGACCCCGTCGATCGTCAGCTTCGGCATTACGCTGCTCTCCGCCCTGCCACCGGCTGCCTCGCGGTCGTGCGCGGTTCGAGACGCGCGCTGCGCGCGCTCCTTGTATCTCTCCTCCGTCGCGAGACCGGCGTAAAGTCGGCGTCGCGGTGGCGGATGGGAGCCCGATCGCTCCTTGGGCCAGTAAGCCCGCTGGTGAGCACGGTGCCCCATCCGCCGGTTCTATCAGCCCGAACAGTCGCCGGGGCCGCCAGGCGAGCCCGCATGCGCAAGGA
>DASYYD010000182.1:0-2841 GCA_035934195.1 Allostellaceae bacterium
CATTGAGCAGCATGTTCATCACCACCGGCGCGCCGCAGAGATGGGTGACGCCGTCGCGCTCGATCGCCTCGTAGATCGCGCCGGCCTCGACCCGGCGCAGGCAGACATGCGTCCCAGCCAGTGCCGTCACCGTCCAGGGAAAGCACCAGCCGTTGCAGTGGAACATCGGCAGGGTCCACAGATAGGTCGGGTGCTGGGCCAAGCCCCAGACGAGGATGTTGCCGAGCGCGTTGAGGCAACAGCCGCGGTGGCTGTAGACGACGCCTTTCGGGTTGCCGGTGGTGCCCGAGGTGTAGTTGAGCGCGATCGCGTCCCATTCGTCCTCCGGCATGACCCCGGCGAATTCCGGGTCGCCCTCGCCGAGAAAGGCCTCGTAATCGATGTCGCCGAGCCGCTCGCCGCCCGGGCCCTCGGGGTCGGCGATGTCGATGACGAGCGGCTTCTCGTCGAGCCCGGCGAGCGCCGCGCCGACGGTGGGCGCGAATTCGGTGTCGGTCAGGAGCACCTTCGCCTCGCCGTGACGCAAGATGAAGGCGATCGTCTCGGCGTCGAGGCGGATGTTGAGGGCGTTCAGCACCGCCCCCGCCATCGGCACGCCGAAATGCGCTTCGAAGTGCTCGGGCAGGTTCGGCGCCATGATCGCGACCGTGTCGCCGCGCCGCACGCCGCGCTTGGCGAGCGCGCTCGCCAGCCGCCGGCAGCGCTCGAGCGTCTGCCGCCAGCCGCGGCGCCGCGCGCCGTAGACGACGGCGAGCCGCTCGGGATAGACCGCGGCGCTGCGCTCGAGGAAGCCGATCGGCGACAGCGGAAGGTAATTCGCCGGGTTCTTGTCGAGCCCTTTCTCGTAACGGTCGCTCGTCGTCATGCGCGTCTCCTCCTGGCGGCGATATTTTCGCGCAACCGCGGCCGCTGTCGAGCGGCTTGGCAAGACCCGCGAAAATGGCGGAGAGTCGCGCCAAGTGCGCGACCGGAGGAAAGAGGATGACGGGCTATCTCGAAACCTATCGCCGCTCGCTCGCCGACCCCGAGGGGTTCTGGGCCGAGGCGGCGGCGGCGATCGACTGGGAGCGCCAATGGGACAAGGTGCTCGATCGCAGCCGGGCACCCTTCTACCGCTGGTTTTCGGGGGCCCGGCTCAACACCTGCTGGAATGCGCTCGACCGCCATGTCGCGGCGGGACGCGGCGCGCGCACGGCGCTCATCTGGGACAGTCCGGTGACGGGCCGCGTCGAGCGCTTTTCCTATGCCGAGCTGACGGATCACGTCGCCCGCTTCGCCGGCGTCCTCAGGGGCCGCGGCGTCGCGCAAGGCGACCGCGTCCTCATCTACATGCCGATGGTGCCCGAGGCCGCTGTTGCGATGCTCGCCTGCGCCCGCATCGGCGCGGTGCATTCGGTCGTCTTCGGCGGCTTTGCCGCGCACGAGCTGGCGACCCGCATCGATGACGCGAAGCCGCGGGTGATCGTCTGCGCCTCCTGCGGCATCGAAGTGGACCGGATCATCCCCTATAAGCCGCTGCTCGACGCGGCGATCGCGGAAGCGCGCGCCAAGCCCGCCGCCTGCGTCGTGCTGCAGCGGCCGATCGCGCAGGCCCCGCTCGCCGCCGGGCGCGACCATGACTGGCACGAGCTGATGGACAAGGTGCGCCCGGCGGATTGCGTTCCCGTCCTCGCCACCGATCCGCTCTATATACTCTACACCTCCGGCACGACCGGCATCCCGAAGGGCGTCGTGCGCGACAATGGCGGGCATGCGGTCGCGCTCCACTGGTCGCTGCGCCACGTCTACGGCGTCGAGCCGGACGAAGTGTTCTGGACCGCCTCCGACGTCGGCTGGGTCGTCGGGCATTCCTACATCGTCTACGCGCCGCTGCTCTACGGCTGCACCAGCGTCATGTACGAGGGCAAGCCCGTCGGAACGCCCGACGCCGGCGCCTTCTGGCGCGTCATCGAAGAGCACAAGGTGCGCGTCTTCTTCACCGCGCCGACCGCCTTTCGCGCGATCAAGCGCGACGACCCCGAGGGCGAATTGATCCGGCGGCGCGACCTCGGCCATTTCCGCGCGCTTTTCCTCGCCGGCGAGCGCGCCGACCCGCCGACCGTCCAATGGGCCGAGGCACAACTCAAGGTGCCGGTCATCGACCATTGGTGGCAGACCGAGACCGGCTGGCCGATCGGCGCCAATTGCCTGGGGCTCGAGCGGCTGCCGGTCAAGCACGGCTCGTGCACGCGCGCCGTGCCGGGCTGGGACGTGCGCGTGCTCGACGCCGAGGCGGAAGGCGAGGCGAAGGAGCTGAAGGCCGGCGAGATCGGCGCGCTCGCCGTCAAACTGCCGCTGCCGCCCGGGGCGCTGCCGACCCTGTGGCAGAACGATCAGCGATTCGTCGATTCGTATCTCAAGGCCTATCCGGGCTTCTACCAGACCGCCGATGCCGGCCTCGTCGACGCGGACGGCTACATCCACGTGATGACGCGCACCGACGACATCATCAACGTCGCCGCGCATCGCCTCTCGACCGGCGAGATCGAGGAGGTGCTGGCCGCCCATCCCGACGTTGCCGAATGCGCCGTCATCGGCGTCGCCGACCAGCTGAAAGGCCAGCTGCCGCTAGGCTTTCTCGTTCTGAAAGCCGGCGTCACGCGGCCGGCGGCGGAGATCGAGCGGGAGGCGGCGGCGCTGGTGCGCGAGCGCATCGGCCCGGTCGCGAGCTTCCGGCGGGCGATCGTCGTCGAGCGCCTGCCGAAGACGCGGTCCGGCAAGATCCTGCGCGGCACGATGAAAAAGATCGCCGACGGCGAGGAGTACCGCCTGCCGGCGACGATCGACGATCCGGCGATCCTG
>DASYYD010000216.1:0-14587 GCA_035934195.1 Allostellaceae bacterium
GCGCGCCGCCGGTCGAGCCCTTCCTCGACCTGCATGTGGTTGGCGAACTGCACCATCAGGATGCCGTGCTTGCTGATCAGGCCAATCAGGGTCACGAGGCCGACCTGGGTGTAGATGTTGATCGTCGCCAGCCCCATGAAGAGCGGGAACATCGCGCCGCACATCGACATCGGCACGCTGACGAGGATGACGAGCGGGTCGCGCAGGCTCTCGAACTGTGCCGCCAATACGAGAAAGATGATGATGAGGGCGAACACGAAGGTGACGGTCAGCGCGTTGCCTTCCTGAACGTATTGCCGGGCGTCCGAGAGATAGTCGTGGTAATAGCCGTGCGGCAGGCTCGCGGCGGTCTTTTCGAGAAAATCGACCGCCTGGCCCATCGTCACGCCGGGCATCGGCACCGCCTGGAAGGTCGCCGAGTTGAGCTGGTTGTATTGCGTCAGCGCGTTCGGCTCCGTGATGCTCGAGATAGTGACGAGATTGGAGAGCGGCACCGGCTGGCCGGCGGCCGAATTGACGTAATAGCGGGTCAGCGTCTCGGGCGTCAGCCGGTCGCTGCGCGGCACCTGCGGGATCACCTCGTAGGAGCGGCCGCCGAGGTTGAAGCGGTTGACGTAATTCTCGCCGACCAGCAGGGCGAGCGTATTGCCGATCGACTGCATCGTGATGCCGAGCGCGTTCGCCTTCGAGCGGTCGATGGTGATGCGGATCGTCGGCTGGTTGAAATCGAGGTCGCTGTCGGTGACGATGAAGAGCCCGCTCTTGCGCGCCGCCGCCTTGATCCTCTCCATTTCTTTGTAGATGTCGGTGAAGCCGGCGGTCGAATAGATCACCATCTGCACCGGCAGCCCGCCGATCGAGGCGGGCAGCGGCGGCAGCGAAAAGACGAAGGCGTTCATGCCCTCGACCCGGCCGACCTTTTGCTGTACCAGCGGCTGCAATTGCTGGGCGGTGCGCTTCCTCTCGTTCCAGGGCTTGAGGATCATCCCGGCGATCCCCTGGTTCGGCCCGAAGCGGCCGTTGACGACAAAGGTCAGGTATTTTTCCGGAAACGAGGCGAAGGCGGCATTGAGCTTCTTGCCGTAGGCGTCGAGGTAGTCGAGGTTGGCGTATTGCGGCGCCTTGGTCAGCGCGAACAGCACGCCCTGGTCCTCTTGCGGCGCCAATTCCTTCTTGCTGTTCATGTACATGAAGCCGAGCGCGACGACCACGGCGGCGGCGAAGAGCGCGGTCACCGGGCGGTAGTCGAGCGAGCGCTCGAGCTTCCTGCCGTACCACTGGGCGACGCGCGAGAAGCCCTTGTCGATGAGGCGCGCGAAACGGCCCTGCGACATCTCGCGGGTCAAGAGGAGCGAGCACATCATCGGCGACAAGGTGACCGCGACGACGCCCGAGATGATGACCGCGCCGGCGAGGGTGAAGGCGAACTCGCGGAAGAGGGCGCCGGTGACGCCGCCGAGAAAGCCGATCGGCGCATAGACGGCGGCCAGGGTGAGGGTCATCGCGATGACCGGGCCGGCGATCTCGCGCGCTCCGATCAGCGCCGCCTGCACCGGGCTCTTGCCGTCCTCGATGTGGCGATAGACGTTCTCGACGACGACAATCGCATCGTCGACGACAAGGCCGATCGCCAGCACCATAGCGAGCAGGGTCAACAGGTTGATGCTGAAGCCTAGCGCCGCCATGACGATGCCGGCGCCGGTCAGCGACAAGGGGATCGTGACGATCGGGATCGCCACCGAGCGCAGCGTGCCGAGGAACAGAAAGATCACGACGACGACGATGACGACGGCCGAGGCGAGCGTCATCTCGACCTCGTTGATCGAGGCCTGGATGAACTTCGTCGCGTCATAGGCGACGCGCATCCTGACCCCGGGCGGCAGGGTGCGCTCGATCTGCGGCAGCAGCGCCCGCACGCCCTGCACGAGCGTCAAGGGATTGCCGGTCGGCGTCACCTGCACGCCGATGAAGACGGCGTGCCGGCCGTTCATCGCGACGCTCGAGGTCCAGCTCTGCGCCCCCAACCTCACCTTCGCGATGTCTTCCAGCCGCACCACCGCGCCGTTCTTCGCCTTCACCACCATGCGCTTGAACTCTGTCACGTCGGTGAGGCCGGTATTGGCGCTGACGTTGGCGAGCGTGAACCAGCCCTTGGCTTGGCCCGGCGCCGACTGGAAGTTGTTGGCCTGGATGGCGGCGGCGACGTCCGCGGCGGTGATGCCGCGCGCCGCCATCCGCGCCGGGTCGAGCCAGACGCGCATGGCAAAGGTCTGGCCGCCGAGGACCTCGGCGAGCGCGACGTCGGGCACCGTGTCGATCAGCGGCTGCACCACCCGCGCCAGATAGTCCGAGATCGCCGCGCTCGAGACCTCGTTGCTGGCGAAGCCTACATACATGATGTCGGTCGTCTGGCCGGTCGCCTTGGTGATGATCGGGTCCTGCGCGCCCGCCGGCATCAGGTATTTGACCTGCTGCACCTTCGCCATCACGTCGGTCAGCGCCTTCGACGGATCGTAGTTGAGCCGGATGTAGGCGGTGATCGTGCTCGTCCCCTGCACCGAGGTCGAGGTCAGGTAGTCGATGCCCTCGGCGGTCGCGATCGCCTGTTCGAGCGGCGTCGCGATGAAGCCCTGCATCAATTCGGGCGAGGCGCCGGGATAGGTCGTGGTGACGGTGATCGTCGTGTTGGAGAGGAGCGGGTACTGCCGGATCGGCAGGCTCGTCATCGTCTTCAATCCGATGAGGAGGATCAACAGGCTGACGACGAGCGACAGGACCGGCCGGCGGATGAAGAGGTCGGTGAAGGACATATTTGGTCAGTCCTCGACATCGAGGCCCGTCGCCGGCGGCAGCCCCTCACCCCAGCCCTCTCCGCGCAAGCGGGCAGGGGGAGGGACCCGCGCCGCGGGAGGGTGAGGGGCGGCGGGCGACGGATGTTGCGGCGGCATCAGTGCAGCGTCGGGTGCGCGGGCGGCTGCGGCGGCGGCGATCCGGTGACGACGACCGCGCCGCCCTCGTGCACCTTGAGCTGGCCGGCGGCGACGACTTCCTCGCCCGCCTTCAACCCCGACAGGATCGCCACCTTGTCGCCCCACTGCCGGCCGGTCTTGACCGCGACCCGGTGCGCCGTCAGCAGCGGCTTGCCGCCGGCGTCCTTGCCCGCTTGCCGGATCACGTAGACGCTGTCGCCATACAGCGTGTAGTCGACCGCGGTGCGCGGCAGCACCACGGTGTCGGGCCGCGGCGGCAGCACGACCGCGGCGTTGACGAACATGCCCGGCAACAACCGCTTCTGCGGGTTCGGCATCGTCGCCTGCACCGTCATCGTGCGCGTGTCGGCGCTGATCTGCGGCTCGATCGTCGTGATCGTCGCGTGAAAGACGCGGTCGGGGAAGGCGTCGGCGGTCACCTCGAGGCGCTGCCCGACCTTGATCTCGGCGCGCAGCTGCGAGGGCAAGGTAAAATCGACGTGCAAGGTGTCGAGATCGGTCAGCGTGACGATCGTCGCCCCGGCATTGAGATATTGGCCGAGATTGACCTGGCGGATGCCGAGCTGCCCCGAAAACGGCGCGCGCACCGCCTTTTGGGCGATGATCGCCTCGGTCTTGGCGATCTCGGCATTGGCCTGGTCGAGCGTGCTCTGGTCCTGGTCGACCGTCTGCTGCGGTGTGAAGCTCCTCTTCGCCAGTTGGTTGCCGCGGGCGAGGGTGAGCGTCGCGAGCTTCGCCTGCGCCCGGTAATTGGCGAGGTCGGCCTGTTCGGGAGCGTCGTTCAATTGCACGAGCAGGTCGCCCGCCTTCACCGTGGCGCCGGATTTGAAGAGGATTTTGGTGACGCGGCCGCCGACCTCGGGAGTGACGGTCACCTGCCGCACCGCGCTTAGCGAACCGATCCCGGCGGCGTAGCGCGGCACGCTTTCGAGCCTTGCCGTGACCGCGCTGACCGCGGCCGGCGGCGGCTTCATATGGGCGAAGAAATTGGCGATCGCGTGCTGGCGAAAGCGGTTGAACCCGTAGAGCCCGCCCAGCGCCAGCGCGACCAGCAGCGCCATCACGGCAAACCAACGCAGCGTCTTGGGCCGCCCGGCAAGCGCCCGCCCGCCGTCGATGCGTTCGCGCTCCGCCCGCTGCGGCGCGATGACGCCGGTGCCGGAATTGACCACTCTTTCCCCGTCCATGACCCTGTTCCGTCTCAATCGTTTTCGAGGGCGGCGAGGGCGAGCGCTTTGGCGATCGCCTCGTCGCGCAAGCCGATGCCGCGCAGAATGAACCAGCACGCCTCCTCGGCGAGCTTCTCGACGGTGCCGTGATAGGCGACGCAGCTCTTCCCCGGCAAAAAATGGAAGGCGATCATCGCGGCCACATGTTGGCCGAACCAGAAGCAGTTCTCGGACGCGATCACGCCCGGCTCGAGGTCGCCCGCCGCCGCCGCCGCCGCGACCGAGGCGGCAAAGAGCGGATGGACGCGCTCGAAGATATGGTCGAAGAGTTGGCGCGCGTAATCGCCGTCCTCGAGGCAGCTGTGCAAGAGCAGGCGCAGCCGGGTATCGACCTCGCCGCGATCGGCGTCGGCGAGCCGCAGGAAATGCCGCGCCATCACACGCACCATGCGCACGAGAGCGAGGGTCGAGGGCTCGAAGAGCGCTAGCCGCTCGAGTTCGGGATCGCCCTCGCAGCCGAGCCGCGGGATCTCTTCGTAGAGCAGCTTCTTGCTCGGGAAGTGCTTATAGAGCAGCGCCTCGGAGACCCCCGCAGCCTCGGCGATCTCCTTGGTGGTCGTGCCGGCGAAGCCCTTGCGGGCGAAGAGCGGCACCGCCGCCGCGACGAGGCCCTTGCGGCGCTCGTCGCCGTCCAATCGGATGGTAGCCATGACGGCGGTGAAAGTAAGCGCTCACTTACCGCCCGTCAAGCGGTCGCCTGCTTGGCAGGCGGGCCCGGCTTGCGGCAGGCGGTCTCGCGGCCTTGGCAAGAACCGGTAATATTCGGGAAATGAATAAAAAGGATGTTACATTTCTATTCGATATAATTCAGGTTCTTTATAGGCACAATGATTAGATTATGAAACAAAATTCTTGACGCCCTTAGAGTACGTGGTGCATCTAGAAAATATAGACAGTCGGTTGCGGACGAGGGGATTTCGGCATGCGGCAGCCCGGCAGCGAGCCGGCCAATCGCAAGACACCCCGCGATGGGCAAATGACCGCGGTGCTCGTGGACGCCGACGCCTCGGTCGAAATCGACGAGCCCGTCGGCTCGCATCTGTGGCCGCGCACCCGTCCGAAGCGGAATTCCGAGCGGAGCCGGCGCGAGGCCGCCCTTGCCGATGCGGCCGAGGCCGAGCTTGCCGAGCGCACGCAGGCGCCCTCCTGGCCGCAATGGGCCGCCGCGGCGCGCGAACGTGCCGCGGTCGCGCGGATTATCCAATTGCACGGCGAGCTGAAAGCCCGTGAGGTCGAGCTCGGCCGGACAAAAGCAGCCCTTGCCGAAGCCACCGATGAAGCCGAGGCGTTGCGGGCTCGCCTCGAGGCGACGCAGGCCTCGCTCTCGGCAGCGAACCGTGAAGCGGCCGAGAAGGATGCGGCGGCGCGCGCCGGCATCTTCATGCTGCGCCGAGAACTCGCCGCGCGCGGCGCGGCGCTCGTCTACGCCACCAAGCGCGTGTGCGAGATGGCGTCTCGGATGACGAGTGCCGAAATCGATGTCATCGAAGCGGCAGCCGCGAACGCCGTGCTCGCCGGCGGCCGCCCGAACGCCGGCTAAAAGCGCTTCTAAATCACGCCTTCCCAACCCGGCATCCGTCATTCCGGGGCGACGAATTGCGATTCCTGTCGAAGGCGCTGCCGAGCATCCTCAAAGCGGCGCCGGCATTGTGTCCGGCCCTGCTTTTCCCGGTTCCGGGACCACTCCTCGCACAATGCCGACTCGTCGTGGACGAACCGGCTGCAATAATCTTCGTTGCGCTCGGAGCTGAGCCGGTTCGTCGTGACGACGTCGATATTTCCGCCGGGTGGAAGGGCAACCCCGATCCAATCTGCGATGCGGCGCACCACGCCGTCGACGTCGGCAAGCATATCCTCGTATTGGACCCGCAAGACAGGCAGACGCCGCTCACCGATCCATTCTTCGATCCCTGCTCCTGCGCCAAGATATGCGAGGCCCAGAGCTTGATTCTACGGCGGTCATAGGACACCGGCGTGCGTCGCTGTTGATCGACCCTGCCATCCGCCCCGAAGCTGTGAAAGATCGACGTCTCGTAAGCGATATATAAGGAGACGGCCTGGGCAATCAGATCATCGCGCGATAGGTATATGAAATATTTATCCCCAACCATAAGTTCAGGCAACGCAATTTCCTTCTCGAGTTCGAGAAGGTTAGATTGTTGGAGATAACGGCGAAATAGTCTGGAAGGCTGCATGCAGGGTTGTTTTTTGACCCGTTAGGCAGTTCCTCGAGGTTGAAATATTCGTCCGGAGTGCTCAACACGTCGCGTCGGGCCATTTCGCGCGTGAGCCAGGTGCTGCCGCTGCGCGGCGTGATCAGGATGCAATAGGTGGCCGTCGGGAAATCGCCCGCGGCTTTTGTCGAAGCGTTCGTTCCCGATCCGTACAGGCGAAAAATCTGCTGAAATCTGCTCATCTCGGCCGTGCTTGCGGCACCATTGGTAGGTTGGCGGCCGATCAGGCGGGCCCGATGTGGGTCGGCAGAGCCGCGCGCCTACCCGAGGCGGCGGTGGCGTAGACCTCGAGATGGCGCATTTCACCGCGGCCGATCGGCGGCGCGATCTCGATGACGAAGCGGTGGCGGTCCTTCGCCTGAACGGCCAAGGACGGGCCGGGGCTCGACCGGTTGGCCCATCCCAGCCCGCGCAAGGCGCCGTCGACAAAGGCCTCTATGAGCAGATAGTCGTCGTCCTCTTGGGTGGCTGCCCATCCGCATATCCCGCGCGCGTCGACTTCTTCGATCGCGCCCTCGATCGGGCCGGCGGCCGGGCCGCGGCGCGGCTGCCCGCCCTCCGGTTCGGGCGCCGCCTCGGGGCGGCGGGCGTCGAATTTCCCCCAACTGACGACGCTGGGCTCGGAACGAGGGTGATCATCCGTGCTCGTCCGCGAAGCGCAGCAACGCGTCGAGAAGCCGCTCGCCGCCGCACGGCGGCAGCACCCTCCCCTTCGCGTAGAGCCGCACGCGCTCGGCCGGCGCGCCGATGTCGAAGACGGCCAAGGGCAGACCGAGGCTCATCACCTCCTCGGCCACGTAGCAATAAGTCTCAGGCCAGATCGAGGGGATGAGGACGAGGTTGATGTCGTGCCGCCGGATCTCTTCCGCGAGCTGCTCCGGCAGGTATTGGCCCGTCACCGTCACGCCCGGCCATTGGCGGGTCGTTTGATTGGTGCCAATGACGGTGAGGCGGACGGCCGGATCACCGCGTCCGCTGATTGCCTCGGCGAGGGTAGCGAGGATGCGGGCACCCTTGGCTTCGTGGATCGCCCCGATCACCGCGATCCGCAGGCCGGGATCGTCGGCGACGGCGAATAGTTGCGGCGTTTTGAAGTGGTCGGCGAAGTGCGGGATTATTCTGATCCTCTCGGGCTCGATCGCATAGACCCGCGCCAAGCGCGCGGCGCCATCCCGCGAGAAGCACACGATGGTTTGCGCGAGGCTTGCGAGGCGTCCCATGGCCGAACGCCAGTCCTGCATCGAAAAGCGCCGCTGCTCGGCCGCGTCCAGCCGGAAATAGGGATTGGCGGCGGCGCACCGGTCGCAGGTTTCTATGTCCGGCAGCCCGCAGTACTGATTCTCGCCGTTGAGCAGGTTCAACGACGGGCACAGCAGCAGGTAATCATGCAGATAGATCGTCAGCGCGGCCCCGCTCGTTTCGACGAATTGGCTGATTTTCGCCAGCCCGTCGCCGAGATCGGGCATCTCGGCCAGTTGGTTGATGATCACTTCGTCGAAATCCACCAGGCGCGCTAAGGCGAAGACGTCGTCGAGCGCCGATTTTCTGAAGACCCGGTCCATGCCCTCGGCGAGGAGGGTGATGTGGATCGACGGATCGCGATCGCCCCAACTGACCCGAACGACCGAATGGCGGCCGCGAACGAGATCCCCGATCAGTTGCGTGCTGAAGAGGTTCGAGCCGCCGCCGAGCTCATGGTCGAAGAAGAGGATCGTGCGCCCCGGCGCGTGCCGCGCGGCGAGCATGAAGGCGACGACGGCGCGAACCGCCCCGATCGGGTCGGCGCGAAAGAATTCCGCCACCTCGGATTCGTATTCGGGATAGCGCGCGCGCACGATGGCGAGGCTCTTCTCCATCAGTGCGAGCTTTTCTTGCTGATAGACGCCGCCGTGCTTGTGATAGACGAAGAGGTTCGGGACGAGGACGTTGCGGAAGCCGGCGCGGCGGGCGCGCAGGCACCAATCGTTCTCCTCGCCGTAACCCCTGCCGAAGGCGTCGCGGTCGTACCAGCCGATGCGGTCGATCGCGGCCCGGTTATGGGCCATGCAGAACCCGACCCCCGATGGCAGTTCGAGGCGGCACTGCGCGCCTCGAACCTGCGCCAGCGCGGCGTCGATCGCGTCGACCGGCAGGCCGAGGTAGAGAGGGTTGTCCACCGCCGGCAACGGAAAGCTGGCGCTCGTTCCGGCATTGGTGAACGGCGTCGTGCTGGCGATCGTCGGATCCTCGAAGATCGGCCCCACCAGGCGCTCGAGCCAGTTGGGCGGCAATACCGTGTCGGTATTGAGGACGACGATGTGCCGGCCCGGCGGCGCGTAGTCGATCGCCAGGCACATCGCGCCGACATAGCCGTGGTTCTTCTCGACCCGGACGAGCGTGATGTGGTCGTGAGCGGCGGCGAGGCCCCGCAAATAGGCGCAAATCGCCGGATTGTCGTTGCCGTTGTCGATGATGACCAACGAATGGGGCGACGCGGTGTTCGTCAGCAGCGACGTAAAAAACGGCCGCAAATAGGCGCCGCCGCGATATACCGAGGCGAGCAATACGACGGGCTCGGGCAGCACGGGTGCGAGTTCCCGCGTGCTGGCGATCAGCGACAATACGGCGCCGAGCGATCTGTTGCGCGAGAAGCCATGGCCGCCCCAACGGTCGGAGGACCACTGCTCGGTTTCCAATACTTGCGGGCATTCCGGCGCAAGCCGCGCTACGGCCCACGCTCCCTCGCTCATGCCGAGCGTGCACAGCTCGATCGTCAGGCCGTCGCCGCTGGCGAGTTCCACGCTCAATCCCAGCCGATTGCCGCCCTCGGGGGACAATTCGACATCGCCAACGCAAAATCCGCACCGCTTGGCCTCCTCGAAGCCCCATTCAGCATGGACGTCCGGGCGCTTTCGACCCGTCCGCGCCTTCACGCGCTGCCATCCGCGCTCGTTGCAGTTCGTCAGATGCACGCCGACGAGCTCGGCGTCTTCGTGGAAGAGCCAGCCTTCGAGGCTCAAGGTCTCGTCGAGCCACAGCCTGTCGACACAAAAATGCAGCTTTCGGCGAAGGTCTTCGCCTGGTGAACTGTCGGATGAGGTCATGCGGTCGCCGGTCCAGGCACGCCTCGGCGGATGCCCGCCTCCAACCCTGAGGGTTCTCGTTATTTACGAGTCGATAAAGAAAAAATCAACCTAGATTTGTAAACAGATCAATAACCGTTCACGCCGCGAGGACCTTTGCCAGATCGGGCTTGCTCGCCGGCATCCCCCGGAAGGACGCCGCCCGAGCCCCTTGTCGGAAAGCTGTGGATGGCGCGCCGGGATCGCCGCCGGCCCGGCGCCATGGCGGCGGCCCGTCGCTGCGCTCATTGCCGCCGATCGGCCGGGAACATTTCGGGAGCATGCGGCAAGCCGCGCAGCCGTTTTGCCGCGAACATCGAAGGGCGATTTCCGGCACAAACCCGCGCCCGATTGGCCCGCAAGGCTGCTGCCGATTGCGCCCGAAATGCTGAGTGATCTCCGTCATAGCGAGGCCGTCAACGGTCCATTAGCTATCGGAAGTACAAGATGTGCAGTGGGCTATTCGAGTTGCCCGGGAGGAATAGGATGACCCGCAGGAAGTTCCCCAAAATCCTGCGCCGTAGCGAGCACTCAGCGGAAGTCGACGCCTACATTCGCAACCAGGGCGTGACGCGTTGCCCGACGGCTTGCGTCACCCAGACCACCGCCTCACCGACTGCCGCCGACCGCGCCGCCCTCGAACGACACGCCGCCTGGCGCGAGCGGCTGCGGCGGGAGCGCTTGGCCGCCACCCGGATACGCAGCGAAGATCTGCTGCGCGCCAGCCTCTTCCCCGAGGAAGAGCGGTAAGCGGCCGGCTCGGCTCGCAGCCGAAGCGAAATTACCGGCCACGCAAGCACCTTATTGCCCCCGCGAACCCGGATTCGTTCAGGGCATCGTCAGGCGACGATCCCCGGCACGACGAGGAAAAGATCGGTGTCGCCGGTCTTCTCGCCGGCCGCCGTCAGCATCGCATGCACCTGGCCGCGGTGATGCGTCTGATGGTTGAACATGTGGGCGACGAGAAAGGCGATGGGCGCGCGCACCTCGCGCTCCGCCGCGCCGCTCCACCATCTGAGTTCGCCGGAAAGCCATTTCTCGTCGAGCCGCCCGGCCCAGTCGGCGATCTTGCGGTCGGCCTCCTCGCGCGCCCGCGCGAGCGCTGCGAAATCCTCATAGAGCCGGCCGCTCTCCTTGATCGGGACCGACGGCTTCGGCCAATTGTCGAAGCGCGCCATCCACATGCCGTCGCCCCACAGGAGGTGGTTGAGGCTGCCATGGATCGAGCCCCAGAAGGCGCCGCGCTCGCGCTTGCGCTCGGCGTCCGAAAGGCGCGCGGCGGCATCGTAGAGGCGCCGGTTCATCTCGGCGTTGTAGGCGGCCATGGTGCGGGCATAGGCGGGGGTGATCATCCGCTCCTCCTCGTTTGGCAACCCGGCGCTCAGCGCCCCTTGAAGGGGCGCGGCGCGCGCTTTTCGGCAAAGGCGCGCGCCGCCTCGGCGAAATCCTCGGACAGATAAAGCTTCAAGGGCGCGGTCTGCATCATGACCTCGCGGGAGAGGCGCTCCATGTACCAGCGCCGCGTCCGCACCGTCGCCCGCACGGAGAGGGGCGGGTTCTTCGCGACCTCGAGCGCCAGCTCGCGCGCCGCCTCGAGGTGCCGGCCCTCGGGCGCCAGGCGGCTGACGATGCCGGCGGCGAACGCCTCCTCGGCAGTGAAGAAGCGGCCGGTCAATGCCGCCTCGGCCGCCAGCCCGGCGCCGCCGCGGAAATTCAGCAATGCCCAATAGCGGGCGCCGCCAAGGCCGCGCGAGGTTTCCGTGATCTGGAATTTGGTGCCGGCCGCGGCGACGATCAGATCGCTTTCGAGGACGATGCCGAGCGCCAATCCCATCGCATAGCCGTGCGGCGCCGCGATCACCGGCTTCCAGTTGACGCTTCGGGTGAAGAGGTCGGCGGAATTGGCGCCCCAGCCTTGCGGCCCGCCGAGCGCCTCGAACTCCTCGCGGGTCCGCAATTGCCGCTGGTGCACGTCGGCGCCGCTCGAAAAGGCCCGGCCCTTGCCGCACAGGATCGCGACCTCGGCCTCTTTGTCGAGATCGAAGCGGCGCAGCGCGTCCGCGAGATGCCGCACGAGGTCGTCGTTGAAGGCGTTCAATTTTTCGGGCCGGTTGAGGGTCAGCGTCGCGATGCGATCGGCGACCTGATATTCCACCAGGCTTTCCCGGCTGTCGTCGGCCATTCTTCCCTCCGGCTGTGCGGCGGCCGCGAGTTTAGTCGCTCGGGCCGCGGGCCGCCACCGGGCGCTCGGGATCCTCGCCGGCGAAGAGCAGCGGGTAGAGGAGGAGGTAGCCGGCTTGAAAAAGCGCGGCGAGGAGAAAGGGCGCGGCGAGCGCACCGGCGCCGA
The DNA here is from genome assembly GCA_035934195.1 of Allostellaceae bacterium. Taxonomy (GTDB): domain Bacteria; phylum Pseudomonadota; class Alphaproteobacteria; order ATCC43930; family CGMCC-115725; genus AP-15. The sequence goes on from DASYYD010000216.1 coordinate 11,902, forward strand.
AGAGCACGCCCGTCAAGGCGGGCCCGAGGGCGCGCGGCAATTGCGTCGAAAAGCTGCTGACCGTCGCCGCGAGCCCGCGCCGGTGCGCGCGCACCAGGCCGAGCGCCAACGCCTGGCGCGGCCCCGCGGTGCCGCGGTTCAGGATCATGCGCAGCGCGTAGCACAGCATGGCGAGCGGATAGTTCGGCGCGAACGGCATCAGGACGAGGAGGGCGAGCCCGACGCCGCGCATCGCCACGACGACCCGCACCGCGCCGAAGCGCCGGCCGACCCGCCCGGCGCCGAGCGCGGAGAGCCCGCAGAAGAACAGCGCCGCCCCGATCGCCGGGCCGATCGTCGCCGGCCCCGCGCCGTAGCGCTCGGCGAGCCACCACGAGACGAGCGGCCCGCCGAGGCCGAGGCCGAGGCCGTTCAAGGCGTTGAGCCCGGCGAGGCGGGCGAGGAGCCCGTGCTCGCGGCGGCGCAGCTGCATTTCCGCCGGGGCCTGCCGCGCTATCGCCGGCAGCTCCGCATCCTCGGTCCCCACCAACAAGAGAAAGGAGACCGCCTCGCTGACGGCGGCGAGGGCGAAGAGCGGGCGGTAGGAAAGCGCGCCCGGCAGTGCCGCCGCCCACAATGCCGGCAGGCCGCCGAGCGCCGAGCCGATCGCGGTGCCGAAAAATCCCGCCGCGGCATTCTTCGCGAAGGTCCGCGCCAGCCCCTCGCGCGGCAGCGAGCGGGCGAGCCAGGCCTGCTCGACGACGCCGAAGAGGCCCGGCGCGGCGTTGGGGCCGCGCCCGTAGCCAGCGAGCATCGCCACAACGGCGAGCGGCCAGCGCGAGGCGCTGAAGAGGGCGGCGAGCGCGCCGCAGAAGGCGAAGCCCTCATAGGCGAGCAGGAAGGGCTTGCGGCCGAGACGGTCGCTGAGCGGCCCGACGATGGCGGTCGAGGCGGCGGCAAAGAGGAGGCCGGCGCCGAGCACGGCCCCGAAAAATGCCGGCGACCAGTGGAGCGCGCGCGCATAGAGCGCGAAATCGACCGCCAGCGCTCCCTGCCCGAGACTGCGCGCGAACCGCACGGCGATTAGGCGCGGCGCGGCGCACGCGCCGACGGCAGCGGCCGGCGCCAATGGCCGGCCGGCTATTCCGGTTCCGCGGTCCACGCCCCATTCCAGCGCGCGGAGGGCGGATTTGCCAGCAAATAGCGGGCCCGCCGGGGGATTCCGAAATGATGCGCTGTCGTACCGGCGAAAGCCGGTATCCCACCAGGGCTGGGCGGGCCCGTCCGGCGCCGCCGTTCGCCTGGCCTGAAACCTCACCTTGGGAAGAGGTCGGCCGGGACGACAGGCCTGGTTCGGTCGCCGATACGAAACGCCCCGCCGGATTGCGGGGCGTCGCCGGCCTACAAGGCTCGAGGCTGCTTACTTCTGCGGGTTCGGCTGGGTCCCGGTGCTCGGGCCCGCGCCCGCGTTCGTGCCGCCGCTGGTCGCGGCGCCGGTGCCGGTTCCGGTCCCGGCGTTACCGGCCTCTCCCAGCTTCCCGTTCTGCGGCGTCATCGGCACGGCGGAGGCGTTACCCGAGGAGCCCGACATGCTGGAGCCTTGGCCCGAGGTCATGCCGCCGCCGAGAGCGGACATCGTGCGCCGATCGAGAGAGGCGGTCGCGGGCAGCCCGTTCTTCCGCTGGAAGGTGCGCAGCGCCGTCTTCGTCTTGGGGCCGAGGATGCCGTCGATGCGGCCGCGATAGAGCCCCTCTTGACGAAGCTTCGCCTGCGCCTGCTTGACCCCGGCCTTCGAGATTCTGGTTGCGCTCGCGGGCGTCGACGTTTTCGCCAGCGTCTGCGTCGGCGGCATCTTTGCCGCGGCGCCGCCCTGGCTCGAATAGCCCTGCGCCTGCGCAAATCCGGCGCCGCCGATCCCGAGGGCGAGGACGGATGCCGTCGTGAGGATGAGACGTCTCATATCGATTGACCTCCGTATTTCAGCGCACCCTTTGCGCTCATCGCGTTAACTCCGTCGCTCATGCCGCGTTCCGCATCCTTCGGAAAGCGATAAGAAAACAAAGATGATGCTCGCTAAGGTCGAAGGTTTCCTCGGCCGAATTCTTGAGGCACGATTGAACGCGGAGAACGCCAAGGAGAAAAGACGATGCCCGAACCGGTAGTGCTGTACGAGAGCGACGACAAGGTCGCGATCATCACCCTCAATCGCCCGCACAAGCTGAACGCGATCGATGCCGAATTGCAGCGCGAGTTGACGGCGGCCTTCGCCCGCGCCGACGCCGAAGAGGCGACGAGCGTCGTCTTGCTGCGCGCCGCCGGCCGCAGCTTCTGCGCCGGCTACGACATCTCGAAGAAGGAGCCGGGCGCCGACGATTGGCGCCGCGACGCGCTCGCCGCCTACCATCATCTGGCGCCGCAGCTCGATTTCGAGATGCTCCCCTGGAGCATGAAAAAGCCGGTGGTCGCCGCCGTGCAGGGGCATGTGCGCGGCGGCGGCTGCGAGCTCGTCATGCTGTGCGACCTGACGATCGCCGCCGACAACGCCGTCTTCGGCGAACCCGAGGTGCGCTTCTCGGCGGTCGGGCCGGCGATCGTGATGCCGTGGATCATCGGCTACAAGAAGGCGCGCGAGCTGCTCTATTTCGGCGACACGATCGACGCGAAGGAGGCGCTGGCGCTCGGCATGGTCAACCGTGTCGTGCCGCTC